>PIVM01000003.1 GCA_003353945.1 Gammaproteobacteria bacterium | reverse complement strand
TTGGGTTAAACTGTTTCATGCCTGCCCTCCTCAATGTGGCTCTGCCACTTGGTTTGTTTTCTCAACTTCCATGGTAACCCACGAGCGTTGAGGTTGGGCAGGTCAATACATGATGTCTATGACAATAAGCCATTGTCATAGGGCCGTTGTTGTGTTTATCTCCTAGAAAGCTCTAACATACTGAATAATAGCATTTTATCTCTAGCTGCTATTGTTAGTGATGGCAGAATTTCGGCGACATAATCTCTTTTCGTTTTCCGCTAGTCATCACGATGCGCCTCTAAGGGCCGTCGGTCGGTGCAAACACAAAATATCGCACCATGAAGGTGCGTCCTTCATTATAAAAAATCAATTTCCACTCCCTCTATTTTTTTATAACCCTTTGTAAAATAATATAAATATTGATGTGGCACGGCCTGTGCTAATGAGGTTGTCAGAGTTATTCGTTAATGCCATAGGGGTGATTAACGTGGTTGAACACTTTAACCGACTGAACTGGAGACCTGATCGATGAAAAAAATATTACCCATAAGTATCGCTGCTGCAACGTTTGTTACCGGTATGGGGCTCTCAACAATGGCGGCGGCTGAAAGCCCATTCTCAGCAAACGTCGGCATTGTATCGGATTACTACTTTCGGGGCAGTAATCTGGGCGATGCCGGTGCCTACGGCGGTGTGGATTTTGAAAAAAACGGTTTTTACGCGGGCACCTGGTGGATTGACGATGGTGGTGCAGGAAATGATGGCTTGGAAACGGATTTTTACCTGGGCTATGGCCATGAATATGAATCAGGTTTTTCAGTAGGCCTTGGCCTGACGCGTTATGACTATACCTACACCTCGGACTATGAGCAGGAAATCAATGTAAACCTGGGTTATGGCCAATTTGGATTCGAATATTCCACGGGTACGGATGAAGATATTGGCAAGCACGGTGACGCTGATGTGGACACAGATTATGACTTTATTGCACTGAGCTGGTCTGGCGACGTGTTTGGTGTCACGGTCGGCTCCTTTGATGCGGACACCGACGCTGATGAAGACGATTACACCTACATTGAGGCTTCAGCGTCGGGTGAGATTGTTGCTGGCATTGATGCTGGCGTGACGCTCGGAGTGAAAAGTGATGATGGTACCGGCTCTGGTACTGATGACGGTTATCTGTTCTTGGATATCAGCAAGAGCTTCGACCTTTAATAGAAGAGATTTCGGCCTGCGTCATCTGCGGGCCGATCAGGAGAGCATAGATGAAATTAATTACAGCAGTAGTCAAGCCCTTCAAGCTGGATGATGTACGCGAAGCTTTATCCGATATCGGTGTCCAGGGTATCACGGTGACTGAAGTCAAAGGCTTTGGTCGCCAGAAAGGTCATACCGAACTTTATCGGGGTGCGGAATACGTGGTGGATTTTCTACCCAAAGTTAAAGTTGAAGTGGCAGTGGCTGACTCGTCATTGGATCAAACCATTGAAACGATCACGAAAGCAGCGGGTACCGGCAAAATTGGTGATGGCAAGATCTTTGTGACCGCACTGGAACAAATCATTCGAATTCGTACCGGGGAATCCGGCGAAGAAGCAATTTAAACACTCTTAAGTAATGACAAATTAATGGGTCCCCGTGGAGGGCGTAGTCATGGAAAATAATATTTTTCACTTACAGTATGCGATCGACACTTTTTACTTCCTGGTGTGCGGTGCATTGGTTATGTGGATGGCCGCCGGTTTTGCCATGTTGGAATCCGGCCTGGTACGTTCAAAAAATACCACTGAAATTTTAACCAAGAATGTCGCGTTATTTGCGGTTTCCTGCATCATGTACCTGATATGCGGTTATATGATTATGTACGGCGGAAACCTCTTCCTTTCAGGCATTGAGGAGGTTGATGTCAATGCAACGTTAGGTGAGTTTGCCAGCCGTGAAGATGGTTTTGAGGGTGGATCCATCTATGCTGGCGCCTCTGATTTCTTTTTCCAGGTGGTGTTTGTTGCCACAGCCATGTCTATCGTCTCGGGTGCTGTGGCTGAGCGCATGAAATTGTGGTCTTTCCTTGCCTTTGCTGCGGTTATGACAGGATTTATCTATCCGATGGAAGGTGGCTGGACCTGGGGCGGTAACGATGTTTTTGGGCTGTACAATTTGGGTGACGCGGGTTTTTCTGATTTTGCCGGTTCCGGCATTGTGCATATGGCCGGTGCGTCTGCAGCTTTAGCGGGTGTATTGTTGCTGGGTGCACGCAAGGGTAAATACGGGCCCAACGGTCAAATCAATGCGATTCCTGGCGCCAATCTGCCAATGGCGACTTTGGGCACCTTTATTTTATGGATGGGTTGGTTTGGGTTTAACGGTGGTTCTGTACTGAAGTTAGGCGATATCGCTAATGCCAATTCAGTAGCCATGGTCTTTTTAAATACCAATGCGGCGGCTGCCGGCGGTCTGGTCGCTGCGCTGATTGTCGCTCGCATCTTGTTTGGTAAGGCGGATTTAACCATGTCTCTGAACGGTGCATTGGCTGGTTTGGTGGCGATTACCGCTGAACCGTCTACCCCAAGCGCGATGGCAGCAACGCTTATTGGCGCCGTTGGCGGTGTGATTGTTGTATTCAGTATCCTGACGTTGGATAAACTGAAGATTGATGATCCGGTTGGTGCGATTTCGGTACACGGTGTTGTTGGTTTGTTTGGTTTGTTAGTGGTGCCGGTAACCAACAGTGACGCCAGCTTCTCAGGCCAGTTGCTGGGTGCAGCAACCATATTTATCTGGGTATTTGGTGCTTCGTTAGTCGTTTGGTCAATACTCAAGGCGGTGATAGGTATCCGTGTATCGGAAGAAGAAGAGTATGACGGAGTGGATCTTTCCGAATGTGGTATGGAAGCCTACCCCGAATTCACTACTAAATAAGTTCCCCTTAGCAGGTAGTGAGTACTGGCGCCCGAGGGCGCCTTTTTTGTTTATTCGACGCTATTCCATTTTTCTGCTACATATAAAAGGTGGTGAAACAACGGCTTTTGAGGCTTAAACCATGAAGTATGTGTTTCTGTTGACCTGTCTATTCATCAGCTCACAGGGTGAGGCAGAGATCTATCGTTGGGTGGATGATCAGGGGCGAGTGCACTTTTCAGATAACGCACCGGCAAAAACGGAAAAGGATGGCGTGCAGGCCGAGTCGATTGATCTCAAAGTGCCCAAAGCCGTTGAAAACCCTGAGTTGCGCCAATTTTATCAAGAAAACCGAAAACGGTTGCAGGCGCTTGACAAGGAGCGGGAAGAGGAGCGCGTCAGGGATCTTGAACGGGCGAAAAAAACCGAGAAACGCGAGAGGTTTTGTGCTCGCCTGAAGCGCCAATATAATAATAACCAGAATGCTGGATATCTCTATCAGTTTGATGATAAAGGCGATAAGACAATTTTTGCCGATCAGCAACGCGAAGAATATCAGAGTAAATTGAAAAAACGGATTAAAAAGTTCTGTTCTTGATATTGGTTTCAGCTATTTAATCAGTCATACTCGTTGCCTACAAATTGTAATCTCTGGGAAGACTTGTTTAGGAGACAATAATGAAATTGGTTACGGCAATCATAAAGCCATTTAAACTCGATGACGTTCGAGCGGGATTATCAGATATTGATGTTCAAGGAGTCACTGTATCAGAGGTAAAAGGCTTTGGGCGTCAAAAAGGGCATACGGAGTTGTATCGTGGAGCAGAGTACGTGGTTGATTTTCTGCCGAAGGTGAAACTGGAAATTGCCATTGATAATGATCAGGTCGATGCGGTAATTGAAGCCATCGCACAGGCAGCGAATACAGGTAAAATCGGAGACGGGAAAATATTTGTCAGTGAATTAGAGCAAGTTATTCGTATCCGCACCGGTGAAACGGGTAATGATGCAATATAAACCGTTAGCAGTGTCTGTCTTTTGTTGATGGGCTCTGCTTTCTCTCTCTCCTCTCCTCTCATACGCTGTCAGCCAACCCTCTTTTTTACACATATTCCATCGTACTTATCCCTGTGATAAGTTTATATCAGGCGGATCCGGCCTGAGAAAATGATATAAGTCAGATTTGGTGAACTGTTATTACGTTCTGTTTTTTTGTTAACTCTTCAGATTTTTTTCACTTAGAGCCTACGATTTTTAGAAAAAATATCCATAAAAAGGGTGTTTGTATCGGCTTTTAATACTATTTTTGGTTTTTCCAACAATTGTTAGAGCAAAAAGTGCTAGGTATGTTTTTGCGGAACAAAAATCATGAGCTATAAATTACAAAGCTCCATGTTTGAATGTTCACAACGGGAAAATTTCAGGTCAGGCGGATGACTCAAAAAAAGTATCAAGCAATAAGAGATATAGGCAAAAAGATATGGCTACTGAAATTTCATCTAAGAATAGCGAATCAACGAAGATAGACTTTAATTATTTAGGCAGTAGAGATGAGCAGGCAGAAACTCGTACAGTCGCTTCCCGTAAGCGGTTACGAGAAAAAATGCAAAGTGATGTCGACGCATTTCTATTAAGGGGCGGGAAAATCCTTTCGGTTGACACATTTGTTACAGCAGATCCTCCGAGCAAGCCTACAGGGGACTATGGCAGTCGCCCGATTTGATAAAAGGCCGGGTTTGTTTTTTTGGATTTGTCTTCAGTGCATGCCTGGCTTAGCGACCTCTATTTTTTATCAGGCTACCGTTTCAATGTGCAGTAGCCTCCAGCCATTCCACCGAACTCACTAAATCGCGAAGACTTGTAATTTCTGCATCTGCGGGACGCCCGCCTGGCCATGGCTCATTTTTCCTGTTCATCCATATTGTCTTTATACCTAAGTTTTGTGCTGCTTGTATATCATGGTCGGGATGATCGCCAACATGAATCAATTGATTTGCAGTTAGCTGACAATACGATAAAGCGGCTTGAAAAAGATCAGGAGCAGGTTTGCCGGCATTAAATTGTTCTGCTGAAAAAGCGAATTCAAACAAATGATCCAGGTTTAATCGCTTTACACACGCGTTTCCGTTGGTAAGCACGCCAAGGCGATAGTGTTGTTTTAATTCGAAAAGGCATTCCTGGGCATAATCAAAATATTCAACTTCATGGCGAGCCTGAATAAAAACAGCAAAAGCTTGTTGTGCCAATTCGTTTGCTTGAAGTGTTGTGTAACCTGCTTCAGATAAAGCGTTACGCAATGTGTGAATGCGCAATTGACTGATTTGGTGTTTTAGGTCAGGGCGTTGCGTCAGTATTTGTTCTTTTAACAGTAGTAGGTCATTTTCATTATACCGTTCGCAAAGCGCAGGGCAATGTTGTTGAAGCCAATGATAGGTGCGTCGATTGGCCCGCTCAATGACGGGTGCAACATGCCAGAGTGTGTCATCAAGATCAAAAGTAATGAGTTGGTAGTGCATTGTCGTCATGTTGCATCATGGGCTTTCAAATTGCGCCAAACTATTTTTGTGCGAAATGTTTGATCCTTCATGACGTTGTAGCAATCTATCGTGGCAAGGTGCGGTTGAGCACTTCAGCGATATAGGTGAGAAACAGTGTGCCCATACTTGAACGATAGTGGTGAGGATCAAAACTGCCAATTGCTAGAACACCGACTGGATTGTGAAAAGCAAGTGGGACGATAGCAGCAGAGCCTATCTGTTCATGTTGTTTTGGAAACAAAAAGGCTAACTCATCGGTACGTAGGATGCCACAGACAGCCCTATTGTTTTTGATTACGCTACCGATATGTTTGCGTGCTTCGCCAGCGTCAACCCTGCGGCAATTTGCGTGCGGAAAGTTGGCCGATGTGCCGAACAATATCAGGCTGCTGGCATCGACTTGGAAATCGTTTTGCAAACTTTCGATTACCTTATCAACAATATCGTCAACGGTATCGACTTCCAGTATGGATAATACCAGGCGCCGGGTTTTATCAAATAACTTGTCATTATCGCGGGCATTATCCAATAGTTTATTTAAACGATGGCGCATATCCATATTACGCTCGCGTAAAACATTGACTTGTCGTTCGAGTAAGGAAATGGCCTTGCCGCTTTCATGAGGCAGGCGCATTTCAAGTAACAGGTCATCGTGATTGCGAAAAAAAGTGGGGTTGTTCCGCAGGAAAGCTACAACCTGGTCTTCATTTAACGCATCGTTTTTCTTGTCATCAGAATCCATGTCGCAGCCCTAATTTTTATAAACGTATTTTGCCTTCGTAGACGGTTGTTGCTGGCCCACTCATTAGAACAGGCGCTTTGTCGCCGGCCCACTCGATCTGCAGTTTACCGCCGGGTAGTTCAACTTCCACCTGTTGGTCCAGCCATCCCCTCATGCGACCGTATACCACGGCAGCGCAGGCACCACTGCCGCAGGCCAGTGTTTCGCCCGCGCCGCGTTCGAATACGCGAAGTTTGATATGAGATCGGTCAAGCAATTCCATAAATCCCACATTAACTCCTTGGGGAAAGCGAGAGTGGCGCTCGAGGGTGGGACCAAACTTGCCCACGGGCGCTTTTTTTATGTTATCAACCGGGTATACCAGGTGAGGATTACCCATGGAGAGCACACCCGCATTGATAGTTTTGCGGCCTATTTTCAGCTTATAGCTGGACGCTTGCGCCGAGGCTTTAAACGGAATATGCGCTGGCCTCAATTCGGGTACACCCATATTGACACTGATGGTTGAATTTTCATTGACCTGCAATTCGATTTTGCCTTTAGCCGTTTCCACCAGAATGTGTTGCTTGCCCGTCAGACGCTTTTCTCGAACAAAGTTTGCAAAGCAGCGGGCACCATTGCCACATTGTTCAACTTCAGAGCCGTCTGGATTAAAAATTCGGTAGCGAAAATCAACTTGGGGGTCTCGTGGTGGTTCAACCAGCAAAACCTGATCGCATCCAACACCGAAATGGCGATCGGCCAGGTGTTTAATCTGATGTTGTTGCAGGATAAAGCGCTGAGAGATCAGGTCAATAACAACAAAGTCGTTACCCAGTCCGTGCATTTTTGTAAAACGTAAAATCATCTTAATTTGAGAACCTTAGGGCAACAGGGATTCGCCGCGCATCAGATCAGCGATGTTTTCGCGTTTGCGAATCAGATGGCAACTGTCGTTATCGACCATAACTTCTGCCACTCGTACCCGGCTATTGTAATTTGAACTCATGCTGAAACCATAGGCACCACAGCCCCCTACTGACAGCAAATCGCCCGCATTGATGCGAAGTAAGCGATCTTTGCCAAGAAAATCGCCCGTTTCGCACACTGGTCCAACCACATCATAGTGTATTGCCTGCGCGTTATTATTTTGCTGAACCGGATCAATTGACAGCCAAGCCTGGTATAAGGCAGGTCGAATCATATCATTCATTGCCGCATCGACAATGGCAAAATGCTTGGCATCGTTGTTTTTCAGGTATTCCACTTTGGTGAGTAGTATTCCTGCATTGGCAGCAATTGAGCGACCCGGTTCAAGGATTAGCTGCAGTTGACGGTTTCCCAGTTTTCGCTTGATAGCGCTAATGTACTCTGCTGGTGACGGAGGTGCTTCATTACGGTAACAAACCCCCAGCCCTCCTCCGAGGTCCAGGTGTTCAATGCAGATACCACATTCAGTGAGTTGATCAACCAGTAGCAGTATGCGATCCAGCGCATCGAGAAATGGTTCTAAAACGGTCAATTGAGAGCCGATATGGCAGTCTATGCCAATAATTTTGACATGGTCTAGCTTATTGGCTTGCTGGTATGTCGTTAAAGCCTGGTGGATATCAATGCCAAATTTGTTTTCCTGCAAGCCGGTTGAAATATAGGGATGGGTATTGGCATCGACGTCTGGATTGACCCGCAGGGAAATCGGAGCGATTTTGCCCATTTGCTCTGCAACCTGATTCAGTCGCTCAAGTTCTGCCGGGGATTCCAGATTAAAACAATGAATTCCCACGTCAAGCGCCCGGCGCATTTCCTCAGCAGTCTTGGCTACGCCTGAAAAAACCACACGGGATGGATCCCCGCCAGCGCGGATAACACGCTCGAGTTCGCCGCCGGAGACAATATCAAAACCCGCGCCACAGCGGGCTAGAAGGTTCAAGACAGCCAGATTGGAGTTGGCCTTCACTGCATAGCAGATGAGGTGTTTTTGGCCGGTAAGGGCGTCCTCATAGGCTCTGAAGTGATCTTCAAATGCAGCTCGCGAATAAACATAGCAGGGAGTGCCATATTGCCTGGAAATTTCATTGAGGCGGACTTTTTCGGCACAAAGCAGCCCATCAACATAGTGAAAATAGGACATGTTCTTGTATTTGTTAACTCAGCAGATACTCAATCTGATAATCGCTGGGTTGTTAACTCCTTAGATGGCTGTGACTGTTGGTCAGGTTTTTCGTCGGATACGGATTGCTGGGGAATCAGCAGAGGCCCTTTTTGGCCACACCCTAATAGTAGCGAGCTGACAAGCATCAGCGCGAGTAGGTATCGGTTCATTATGTGTTTTTCCGGTTTAACCACAGTCAATTCATTTGATTAACACGGGATTATACAAGAGTCGGGGGCAAATGGCGCTATAATGGAAAATTCCCAGTTTTTAGAGAATTAGGTATGACTGAGTCAGCATTTGACGAAAGGGTGGATGAGCTTCTGCAGCGGATAGAAGAGGCCATTGATGATTCTGATATGGACATCGACTATGAAAACAATGGTTCCTTGTTAAGTATCCAATGTGAAAATGGCAGCAGTATTATCATTTCACGCCAGCTGGCGACACAGGAATTGTGGTTAGCCGCCAAATCTGGGGGTTTTCATTATCACTTCGATGAGACTGCTCAGGTTTGGAAGGATACCCGCAGTGCATGTGTTTTTCACGAGCAACTATCTGAGGTCTTTCTACAGCAGACCGGAAAAGCGTTGTCGATTGATGCAGAGCAGTCATAACGGTTGGAAGTTGATGATCGCACCGCATCGATCATTATTAACTGGATTGTGCTTGATAATTGGCGCCTGTATTGCGCTGAATGGCCAAGCACAGGTATTGCTGGATGTCCCGCTGGCAGTCAGTAACCAGAACCCTTTTGCGCGAGTTTATGGTTTGCCGATACCGGAGTCGGCTCAACTACTGAGTGATGGCCATCATACCTTAAATATCAGCCTGGATTGGGCCAGTAGCTTCTCCAGCAGTCGCGATCGGCAAGAGCAAGTCTGGGTAGACGGAGAATCCAGTCTTCTCACTATGCGATGGCGTTATCGACATGGTGCTGTGCAGTGGGGCCTGGATTTGCCTTTTATACACCAAAGTGGTGGCTCGCTGGATCAGGGGGTTAACCAATGGCACCAATTCTGGGGTCTGCCCGAAGCAAACCGTTCCAAGGTAAAACGGAATCAACTGCATTATTTTTACGATGATCGCCGGGGTAGGCGACGCATCGATATGTCTGACAATAGTGCCGGTGTGGGTGATGTCCGCCTTAATTTGGCGTTGCCGTTAGAAGTCCTCCGTAGTACTGAACCGGATCCGCATAGTAGTCTCTGGAGCTTGAAAGCAGAACTCAAGCTGGCGACGGCAGATAGCGATTATTTGCACGGTAGCGGAGGCAATGATGTGAGCCTTACAATGAATTATTTATGCCAGTCCTGTGGCTTGTCATCGACCGTTCTGCAAGGCTCGTGGGGGCTGATGTGGACAGAGAAAGGTGATGTTCTGGCCGATCAACGTGAATCATGGCTGGTTTTTGGCACCGCTGGCCTGAGCTACCGTTATTCCGATGAGCTAAGATTAAAGCTGCAACTCGATGCCCATAGTGCCTCTTATGAGAGTGATTTAGAGGAGTTGGGGCCGGGCTTGCAGCTTAGCGCCGGGGGAAGTGTGTTATTGAGTCAGGATTGGCGATTGGATCTGGCGATAGTTGAAGACATTCGTGTCAGCAGTACACCGGATGTGGTGTTTCATATTGATTTGCAGCGGGGGTTTTAGCCTGCATATCTCACAAGACGGCAGTTCGAGTTATAATTTTTTTAAAGCCGAATTAAGCGCTCTCTCAAGCAATTGTTTATAGCGCAGATAATCTACTGTTTGAATTGCGCCTTGTGAGCTACTCGGTAGTAGCACACCGGATAAGTCCAAATCAGTGATATAGCAGGGATAGTGTTCCTTGCCCCTTCTTTTGCCCAGAATGAAACGGGCGACAGCGATATAGAGCTCCTCGCCCCATTCCAACGCGGTAAATTCCTGCTGGTCACAATAGATATTAAATGCCAGCTTATTGTTTGCATCTCGTACGGCGATTGCCTGGACATCAAAATAATTGTTCTGAGATGTGTTATGAATTGAACGAGAACGAATTTTTGCGGGTGCATTGCGGTTATGTTGGATGACCTCAAAATAATGGATGGGTCGCTCCAGAGGCAGGTGACTACCGTCCCCCAAATTTGAAGAGGGTTCAATTTGACCACTGTTTTGTCTGTATAAGCTCGACTGCAAAAAATGACTTAAAGGATGTAACAGGGTTTGTTCGTCAAGAAAAGGGGTTAAATAGCTCATGATTGAACCGTATTCATCACTGATGTGCAGTTGGGCATGATCTCCTGTGTTGTGATAAAAAACCTGAATTTGCTCTGGCTGACAATGTTGGCTGATTGCCGTCAGCACTGTGTTGGTCAATGCATAGCGGTCAATGACCAGTGGGCTGAATTGTTCCTGTCTTTCACTTAATTGTTTTTCCAGTACATGGTAGTTGGCTGCGCGTTTGACTGACAAACGTTTGTTTATGTATTGCAAAGTATAATAGGCGTTTTGGACCTGCAGAACATATCGGCTATGAGGTGGCCTGCTGCCTGTGTAATAACAGCTGGCGATGTCTTGAAATAGTGTTTCAACGCGTTGCGCAATGGCCGGTGCACGGCTGGCGCAAAAACAGCGGATATCCAGTTGCGGTAATCCCAGAGGGCTGTCGGGAGGTGTGGCTTCGATATAGTCCTTGATGCAGTGCAGCAGCGCATCTGCGCCTTCATAACGTGAACAGGTGATTTCGCCCCAGCTATTAATGGTCAACAGTTCAATATTAACAATCAGATTATCGCGTAGACCACTGTATCCAAGAGAGTCGGTTTGGTTGCTGAGCCTATGTAATCCTCGTTGTTTAATGCCCTTGAGCGGGTCTACGCCGGCATTAATCACCATAAACGTTTTTTCCGGGTAGGCGGCTCGGGTATAGGCGGTGTTGTCTTTTTGTTGTTGTACAAGCTGTTTGGGTAAGGACTGCTGGAGACTGCGGGTCAGGTTTGTGAGTTCATAATCATTCAGGTCATGGTTTCCCTCTAGGAAATCGACATGACTCGCATTGTCCAACAGGCCATTAATGTGGCACCAGGCAATCAGTTCCAGCAAGTTTTGAGAGCGTTTGAGAGGCTGATATTGTGGAGGTTCGCGCCGTGATACGGCTTCGGGGTACACCGCCCAGGCCAGTTGTTTGTGATTGGAAACTTGGCAAAAGCTTAGGTATTCCTCTGCGAGAGAGGGTGTAATGCCGGGATTGATCAATTCAATCTTACCGGCTTTGCGTTCAAAAGCTGCGTAGAGTTTGCGGCCTAATATGTTCATTTCGTAGGAGTTAATCAGCGCGGCACTACGATTGATCCGGGCAAATTCGCTAAGAAAACGGTAGCTGCTGGTCAGTTCCCTGACCAGTTCTTTACGCTCTTCCATAACACGGGGTGCTTTCCAGTGATCGCGCGTATCGAGATTGTAGAGTTGCTCACGCTTCCAGCCCCATTCATTGACCAACTTTTGCATCAATGTACGTTGCCAAGGCGGTGGACGTTGCTGGGAGGGGCGCGATAGTTTCTTCCCGACTTTAAAATAAAAACATCGACGAACAAGTTCCAGCCTTTTCAATTCATTGCGTGCGAGAAGATATTGCTCAAGTTTGCGATAAATCATGACGTAGGGGTCAAGTTCATCAATATCGAGCTGATCACGGTAGATGGCGAGCTTGAATTCTTTACTGAGGATTTCAGTGTGAGGGTACTCGCTAGCATATACCTCAGTGAGCAGTAATTTCAGCACTGACTTGTAGGGTGATTCAATGCCCTTGTACAGTTGCCAGATACCGGCGCCTACAAATTCGCCGGCTGGAATCTCCGGGATACCGCCAAAATCAATAGTATCCTTCAGCCCAATAAAGCGTTTTTTACGAAGCGTATCAGCGTAATAGTCGTAATTATCTTCTTCAGCGGAGGGAATTAACCACCAAATCGGGGGACGACCGGCAATTAACAAGCCGGTTCGGTAGAACTCATCCAATAATAGGTAGTGCTGTGCACTGCCACAATCTTCGGTAGACAGTTCTGCGCGTTCACCACTGCGGAATTTCTCACCGTCCATCAAGAAAAAATGGGTTTCTAATGAAAGAGAATTGGCCCAGCGTTCAAGTAGATCGCACTTGCTTCGAAGTTCTGCTTGCCCATCCAGATCGAGACTGCTTGCATGGCAAAGCCAGATATCCAGATCACTGACACCGGATTGGCCGATCGTGCCGCAACTGCCCATCAAATAAATGCCTTCGATTTGTCGAAGCTGTGTAGGATCTCGGTGGAAAACAAAACTGCGCGCCAGGCGCTGGGTGCGCTGGACATCGATTTTACTGGGATCGTAATTGGCCACGCCACTCGGAGTTTGATGTGAAACCCAGCCGGGCAGCATGGGGTGATTGGCGTGGAACAGCATCGGCAAAAGATCGAGAAAAACCTGCTGCTGCCGGTTAAGGCCAAGACGGGTGCGAGCCAACCTGCCCTTGCTGACCTGCATAAAGCGTTTCGTAATGGTTTTCAGGCTCTTACGATCGAGGCCTTCATCGATCGAAGAATGAACTGGGTTTGTATGTCGCATATTAATACAGTATAGGAGGGAAATACGGCGGCAATGGCGAATAAAAAAATATTTTTTTAGATTATCTAAGCACATACAACGTGTTTTTGAGTGGTTTTACTTGTGATGTATTGCGTGTTTCCCTCTAGACGCACATCTGCTTATCGAATAGTTAAAAAAACGAGTAAGTTAGCACTTACATACTTTTATATATCGAATTTAAGCTGCTCTTGAGTACTACTCCCCGGATGCTTGCATACTGACACCTACCCACTGTATCAGTCGTTGCGTAATCTGCACTTCGTGTTACGCTCTCAAATCCACATTACAGCGTTCAAAAAAAATAAGGGCCGACAATGAAACTGTATACTTACCCGGCTGCTCCCAATCCTCGTCGTCTGCAGTTGTTTATGCAGGTTAAGGGCATAGAGCTGGAAGTTGAGCCAGTAGACCTTATGCAAGGCGAACAGTTTTCTGAATCATTCCAGGCGATCAATCCACGCTGTACTGTGCCGGTACTGGTGCTGGATGATGACACGGTATTAACGGAAGTGATTGCCATCTGTCAGTATCTGGAAAGTGTGTATCCGCAAAAGCCGTTAATGGGCGTAACGCCTCTGGAGCGGGCTTTGGTGAGCAACTGGGATCACCGTATTTTTCTCGAGGGGCTGATGGCGGTGGCGGAAATATTTCGCAACGGCAATAAGAATTTTAAGGACAAAGCCTTGCCCGGGGCTGTTGAAGTAGCTCAGATTTCGGCACTGGTTGAACGGGGTCAGAAGATGCTTGCGCTGTTTTGGTCGATGCTTGATGGGGTTTTATCTAAGAGTGATTATGTGGCAGGCAATACGTTGACGCTGGCGGATATTGACGCGGTGGCGGTTATTGGCTTTGCTGGCTGGGTGCATATCAAGCCGCCTGCAGAGTGTTTGCACCTGCAGGGTTGGTATGCTCGAATGCAAAAGGAATTATCTCTGGATAGTTGATCTAGCGTTCTTGCAGAATAAGCACGGGTGCTTCGCGAACGCCCTTCAGACGTGTACGGTATTCCTGAAAACCCGCATAGATGGCATCCAGCTTTGGCCATAATTGAGCGGCTTCTTCAGGCGAGGCCTTGCGTGCCACCATAGCGCGTTTGCGATCGCCGATTTGGAAGTCTACGTGAGGATCAGCTTCTATATTGCGGTACCAAAGTGGTGCAACGCTCATGCCTCCCTTGGTACCCGCAATAATGACGCGCTGCTCCTCTTCCACAAACAACAGCGGTGTTTTGCGTTTCTTGCCGGATTTTCGACCCGTGGTCGTTAAAATGGCGCAGGGTGCACCTAAAAAAAGATTGGCCAGTCTGCCGCCGGATAATTCATACATCCAGACTTGATAGCGGCCATAACCTTTTATCAGCTGGGAACCGAACCATTCCTGAAGAGGTGTGTAAGCTTTGATTTCTTTGCTCATGGGCTTGTATCCGAGAATATAATCAGCAATGTGCATCTTACGTGATTTCAAAGTGAGCTTAAACCTGCTAACTGATTGAATATTAAACAATCGATGGCCTTTGATTGTTGGTAGAGCACGAAAATTTCACAGGCTATATAACAGAACTAACTGTTTTATATAACAAAAAATTACAGTTATATAGCCGGACTTGCTAAGCGAAGGGGCTGTACTTTCATTGTTGGATATAAGATACTTGACTGAATCTCGACTTTAATTCGCAAATAATATAAATAAGGCGTGAAAGCCGTTTGGGAGTAAAAACCATGATGTACCCCAATTCTTTAATCAAACTTCTCCTGATTAGTCTGATGCTCACTGCGTTAGCTGCCTGTGGCGGAGGCAGTAGTAGCAGTAGCAATCCTTCTACGGGTGGTCCACCCCAAACCGTAGAGGACGATGCCGATGGCGATACAGTGAAAGATGACGAGGATAATTGCCCGAACACGCCGAATAGGGGTCAAGAAGATCAAGATCAAGATCTTATTGGCGATGCCTGCGACAGTGATCGTGACGGTGATGGCTTTCCCAACGGTGATGATAATTGTCCAGACCTGGATACCGATGATCGAATAGATCTTGATGAAGATGGCGTTGGTGACGCCTGTGACGATGACATTGAAAATGATCGAGATGGCGATCACGTATTAAATATTGATGATAATTGTATGGATCGTAAGAATCCGAGCCAAGAAGACACCGATGGTGATGGGTTTGGCAATGCCTGCGACACTTTCAATAATGCCTGCATAACGGATATTACAAAAAGAGAAGATGAGGATGGCGTTCTTGGATGGGATAAAGGTTGTTCATATGATACTGCTAGTGAGAGCAGGGTTGCTGGTCTGTACGACGGACTATGGTTGGGATTTATTGATGGAGTCGAGAACGAAGGTTTGGAGAATGAGAAAATTGTGCAAATACGCTTTATCACAACATTAGTCTCCTTAGATGGTAAAACCTATGTTTTGTCCTGTGATTATCAGCCCAAATTCGCGAAACGGTCAGAAGAAAACGGCGTTCAAAAAATTGAGTTTGCGTTCAATAATCTTGCTGCCCCAACCTATGGCTATGATTTCGATCTAGTAATCGATAGTACAGAGGAAATGCATGGTTCTGTTGCTAACAGTCCCAATCGTGTGCCGTTTAGCCAAGGCACTATTAAGCTGCTACGTATTGATGATATGCATATCACCGAATTAGGCGACACTCCGAAATTACCGGGTCGTTTGAGCGTAACAGCTAATGGTATTATCACCGAGGATATTCCCACCATGTGTTATGCGCAGATAGAAAAACAAGGCTTGGCCAATGATGATGGAGAGGCAGATTACACAAGCATATTAGCCTTGGGAGGTCTTGATAATGTGGATCTTGTGAAAGTATATAATGGAGAAATGGATTTTTTTCAGAGATCAGCGGAATTTTATTTTGAGCAAACATTGCGGAAGGATGAAGAAGGTAATGTCTTAGATGTTGTAGAAACGACAGTAAGTGCGGCTAACAAAAATAATGTTGATGATGTGGGAGTCTATATGAGCGATCAGGTCAGCCCAATTACGTTTACGCAGCCTGTTGGAATTGTCGGAATGCCTCTTGAGATGCACCAAATAGTCAAAGGTCCTTTCAATAAGGATGGAATTAAAATAGCAATATCGGGTGAGATAGAGGCTAGTCAGGACATAGAGGTCGGTCAGGATCCGCGAACATTGGATGTGAGTTTCTCTATACCCGTACATCCAGGAACAATGTAAGGATGTTGGCCATTAGATTGGCATAAGACATAAAAAAGGCGGAAATTCCCGCCTTTTTTATGTCTTGAGTAATTACAGTAACAGCTTCTGTATTTCCGCAATTTCCTGTTTGGCATCTTTTAAAATTTCCAGACTTTGATCGGGGCTTAGTTCCCCGCAGGGTAGTTTTTTATAGGCCGGGATTTGGTTGATGCTGGGCAACTGCTGTGCTTTTTCAGTGCCAATATAGCAGTGCAGTCGTGCTACGTTGACGACATCGGCCAGATCCGGTTCGGCATGTTCGTCACGTTGCCAGTTTTCACGACTACGCACTACTTCGATAAGGTCATCATCAAAGTGCCAACTGCTGAGAATCTGGATGCCCACCTGACTGCTATAGCGTTGAATAATCTCATCGACTAGAGCGGGATCTTCTAATGTGTCTGGGTAATCTGACAACTTATCAATAATCGGCAGGCTGCCGATATCCTGCATCAGCCCGCCGAGCAATGCTCGATCGGGATCAAATAGCTTACAGTGTTTGGATAATGTGGCGCTTAATGCAGCGCAATAAGTGCTTTGTTGCCAGGTTTGTTTTAGCAATTGATTGCTGGCTCGGTTACGGGATTTAAACAGGCTTTTAGTGCAGTAGCTGAAAGCCAGATTGCTGATTGACTGCATGCCGATGCGTGTCATTGCCGCTTGCAGTACCTGCACTTTCTCAACACCATGAAACAGCGCGCTATTGGCCACACACATGATATGGGCCGTGAGCGCTGGCTCAGCTTCAATATACGTGGCCAGTTGTTTCATCGATATATCAGGATTGTCGATTTGTTTTTTTATCTTAATCGCCAAATCAGGAAGGACGGGCAAATTCAGCTGCCCTGCCATCAATTCCTTTTGGATTTTTAGAACAATACCTGGTTTGGCGCTATTCGAATGTGTCATCTTATTGGGTTCCGAAAAAGCGATTATCTTTCATTATAGAAAAGGACTTGATGTTAGGTCGTCTCTGTTTCACAGTTTTGTTATTAGATGATTGAATTGAGTACGACTTGAGGATAAGTGCTTGGCAAAATGCTCCCTTTCGAGTTTTTCCACTGTTTTAAAATGAAACGAAGCTAAAATGGGGTAAAGGGAGTTGATTTGTTCAGAAAAGTGACAATTAGTAACGCAAATCAGCAAGCTGTGGCAGAAAATAGTTTTTTTGTTCTGTGTCTGGTTTATACTCGCCCTGATTTTTTCTTAAACTGACTGAATCTATCAGTGTTCTGATAAACGACAATGGATTTATTAATAAGTTTATTGGAGGGTGTACTGAACTGATACGGGTAGATTGAAAGGGATAGTGAGAGAAAGGCTGATAAGACGAATCGGCAACTTGGACATATAGAACCGTCGATACGGTTTGTTTTTATCGCATGGTCTATACTTCTTTGACATTTGATGATTGCAGGTACACGATATGGCCCGAACCACGAAGAAAACCACAACACGTAAAGCACCGGCTAAAAAAGCCGCTGTTAAAAAAACTTCTGCCAAAAAATCTACTCAGAAAAAAGCAGCAGCCAAAAAGCCAGCGGCTAAATCGGCGATGAGCAGTGTCATCAATTTTTCGTTTCCCAGTGTAGAGCTGGCGATTGGGTCGGCTGAGAAAACCTTGTCTGTCAGCGAAAAAGCGATGGATAAGGCTGAGTCGACGCTTAAAAAGGCTATGGATTCGCTGGCTAAGGCAGAACAGCGATTGGCTGAAAGGCGAAAAGCTGCCAGAGCACGGGGATCTGAATCGACTAAAAAAGCTTTGGATTTGGCCCGCGATAACAAGCGTAAAGCGGATGATATGCTGAAATCGGCTCGTGGTAGTTATAATGAGATAAAAGCAGCCTACACTAATGCAATGGCAGAACTCAAGCGTACAACGAAGGCTCAGGAGCAATTGATTCAGTCGGCTATTAAAGAAGAGGCCAGATTATTGAAGAAACTGCTAACAGAAGAGACCAAAATCCTCAGGGCTCTGATGAAGCCGACAACTAAGAAAGGAAAGAGGCGTAAGCCAGCAGCAAAGTAGTTTGTGGCTCAATCGCCTTGATAAAATGCATTGCCAAATGGAATACGCCCATGCTGTTAAACAATTAGTATGAGCGTATTTTCATAATTCCTTCCTGTATTATCAATAGATATTTCCCCCTTTGTCATTTTTTTACCTCCTGTCTTACGAATGTTTTTAGAAAAGCGCAAGGCAATCAATAATTGCAATATTGTTTTTGATATATAAGCTGAAGTATGGCAGTTTGGCCGCTAAGTGGATGATCCTTACTATCGGCAGTCAGGTAGAGTGAAATGGCACCTAAAAAAAAGGCATTTGCGACACCCAGAAAACGCTTTATTAAATTAGCAGGAATGACCGCTTCGGTTGCAGGGCAATATACTCGTGCGAAAGTGAAAGGTGTTTTCCGCTCTGATGAGGCGCGCGAGGAAGATTTGGCCGAGATGTATCGTGAGGTGGGTTGGTCTATTGTTGAAACTCTCGGTGAACTGAAAGGTGCCGCTATGAAGGTGGGCCAAGCCTTGTCGCAAATGCAGCATTTGTTGCCAGACGAATTTTCGGAAGAGCTGTCGAAACTGCAAAGTCAAGCAGTGCCCGTACCCTATGAGGCTATTGAGTCACAGTTGGTCAGTGAGTTTGGATTCCCACCTGAAAAACTTTTTGCGCGTTTTGATCGAGAACCCTATGCGGCTGCATCGGTAGGACAGGTGCATCGAGCGGCAACATGGGATGGCGTTGAAGTGGTTGTCAAGATTCAATACCCCGGTGTTGATGTGTCTTGTGAATCTGACCTTAATCATTTACGTCGGGCGTTGCAATTGGGTGGTTTGTTAAAGGTGGATCGCAACGCGCTGGAGGAAGTATTTGACGAGGTCCATCATAAATTGATGCTGGAATTGGATTATCGCCTCGAAGCGAAGAACCTGAGGTTTTTCAGAGAGCATTATCAGCGGGCTGAGAAAATTATTATTCCTGATCTAGTTGAAAATTTCTGTTCAAAAAGGGTGTTGACTCTGGTTTATGAGCCTGGCGATCATCTGGCTGAGATGAAGGCACCAAAGTATTCACAAGAGATGATCAATGAGATTGGTCGCAGGCTGTTTAATCTGATGGGTGACCAGCTTTTTTTCCTGCATCGGATTCACGGTGATCCTCATCCCGGTAATTTTGCATTTCGCGAGGATGGCAGTATCGTGATGTATGATTTTGGCTCTGTCAGTGATTTGAGCCCGGAATTGGTCGCAGCTTATGTGCGAATCGCGCGGGCAGCCCTCGATGGAGACTATTTGACCTTGGATCAGGAGTTGATTGATGTGGGCGTGCGCAATGCGGATGCTGCGCCAGTGGAGGAAAGTTATTACGAATACTGGTTGGATATTTTCCTGCGTCCATTGCAGCAGGATCATAGTTACCAATACAGTTTGCAAAATTTGCAGGAGGAAATGTTCAAGCGCAAGGATATGTTGTTATCTCATTGGGGCGCATTTCAGCCCTGTGCAGATACCTTGTTCGTCAATCGTGTTATCACAGGGCACTTTCTCAATCTTGCAAATATGGGTGTTGAACATGCGTATCTGGAAGATTTGGAACGCATGTTGGTGGAGGCAAGGATTGAATAAGGGTTTGATCGTATGCTAATTAGCCAGCTCTGGTGAATGGGATAGTGCCTGCTGATAGCTGATGCAGTGTTCTGTATTTGATTTTGCATGGTACATTGCAACATCAGCGCAACGTATCAATTCGTCACTGGTCGTTCCATCTACGGGGTAAAAGGCAATGCCAATACTGGCTTTCACTTTGGTTTTATGATTTGCTAAAAAGATTGGCTTGCCAATTTGGAATGCAATTTTTTGAGCGATATCGTTGGCAATTGTGTTGTCAGAAAGGTTTTCTAGAATAACCGCAAATTCATCACCCCCGACTCTAGCAACAGTGTCTGTTTCGCGAATGCAGGTGCTCAGACGATCAGCGGTTTCCTGTAACACTACATCTCCGGCGTTATGCCCAAGCATGTCATTGATGGGCTTGAATCCGTCAAGATCGAGGTATAACAGTCCAAAATGGGTATGTTCGCGGTTGGCGCGGCTAACTGCCCGCTGTATTCGGTCGTAAAATAAAACGCGATTGGGCAGGTTGGTAAGCTGATCATGGGTTGCTAGGTGGACGTATTTTTTATGTTCCAGATCTCTTTCTTTCTTCAACAACATTTGCATGTGTTCATACAGGGCAACCGTGGTAATGATGGCGGAGTAGGCAATAATCCAGTCAAAGATGGTATTGATATTCGAGCTTTCATTTTCAAGAAGATTCATGTATTCGTAACCAGAACTTGCCATGGCAAACATCAGTAGATGGGTCAGGCATATCACTGTAGCCCAAAAAAATCCCCAGAATCGACCGCACATGCAAAAGGCCAGCAAGGCCGGTACTGGCACGACCGCGACTGCCGGAGAGTTGATGGGGCCAGCGGATACAAAGATCCCGATGGTGACACCAAGATAGATGCAACATACCAGAATATTGGCACAAGTGTGAAAGGCGCCGGTATATTTAAAAACATACAATAAGCAGATGAACATGACTGCTAAAGGCAACAGGGCAACAGCGGTTTGCAATTTAATTTGATCGGATAAAGGCGTAAAAAAATGGAAATACAGAGCGCCCAGACAGAGAAACAGGGCATAACTTAGCGTCAGACCCACTAAAATGCGTCCACGGTAAATTTTATCATGGTCGTTGGCGATGTCTGGTGGTAGAAAATCGTCCAGAAAAGCAACACGGCTTATCGATAAATCAGCCGATAGATTAAATTTTTCGTCGCTTTGTCTTCGTTTTGCAGCGGTCATTATTATACTCGCGCGCGGTATCATTTATATGCGATGAATATTTGGGAGCAAATTCAGCAAGCAATAATTATAGATTATTTAGTGATCAAATGGCGAGTTTTTATCCAAATGTTGGAGTGAATAGTTAAGATAATTGGTGATGTGTGTGATACAGGAGAATTTGAGCTTGGTTTACGACGATACGGATCGTGCTCACGGGACATATAGTCCCAGGCGGTGTTTGCATCCAGGCGTTTATCCTCTTCCCAAGACTACCAGTAAACTACCGGCGAATGCCTCGTGGATTACAGTTCTTAATAATGACTTTACCTTCCAGCATATTGCCCCTGGAGTATTCCGTGAACTGGCATGTATTGTTCTCAGGGTTGTAGTTTTCGATCCACAGGTTGTCGTCTTTCCAGGTGGCGCTCAGGTGTTGTTGTCCTTCTGGCACCGTGACATGCATGACCCCGCCAAATCTTTTGACAAAAATTTGTTGCAGGTAGAAAAAGTAATAGGCCCAACCGACAAGGAGCACAATAGCCGCGATGCTGATGGCTGTTGGCCATTTGCCTGCTTTCATACCAAGAAAAAAGATGGCTGCGGCAGCAAGGCCCAAAACCAGAAACCAATAGAAATAGGTAATCATGTTGGCCATTCCCAAATTAACGTTTTTGCCAGTTTATCAGTTAGCATTTGCCAGCGCTATGACAAGTCTGCAATCATTGTCTTGCCGTTTACTACCTTGTCGAAGTGTGCTGATTATGTTTGAGCTAACCATATTATTATGTCTTGTGGCCATTGGCTGGCATATTTGGAGTGCCCAGGGTGTACAGGAAATTGCTCATTTGGCCGCCAAGCGTCATTGCCAGCAGATGGAGGTGCAATTGCTGGATGACACTGTGGCTGTGAGTCGTTTTTGGCTAAAACGCGATGCACGGGGGCAGTTTCGAGTGTGGCGTACTTATCTGTTTGAATTTACTTCCACAGGAGATGAGCGTTATCAGGGGCGGGTGGTTACCTTAGGTTCCCAGGTCGAGGCGGTGCAATTGCAAACCCATCGTCTGCATTAGTGACTCCTGGGTTATAATCGCCATATGACTACAACAACAACTACAACATCTGCACGTACTGTTCTTAAGCAAACCTTTGGTTACGATCAATTTCGAGGGGAGCAGCAGGCAATTATTGATTGTCTGTTGCAAGGTGGCGATGCCTTAGTGTTAATGCCTACGGGTGGTGGTAAGTCTCTTTGTTACCAGCTTCCTTCTTTGCTACGTCAGGGAGTCGGTATTGTTGTTTCACCATTGATTGCCTTGATGCAGGATCAGGTGACTGCACTGCATCAACTGGGTATTCGTGCAGCATTTCTAAATTCTACGCTCAATCCATATCAACAACAGGAGATAGAGCAAGCGTTAAGAGCTGGCAACATGGATCTATTGTATGTCGCTCCCGAACGTTTGCTGCAACCAAGGACACGGCAGCTGCTCACTGAGGTCGATATAGCATTGTTTGCAATTGATGAAGCGCATTGTGTCTCCCAATGGGGTCATGATTTTCGTAAGGACTATTTAGGGCTCAGTGTGCTTCATGAGCAGTTTCCTGCAGTACCACGTATTGCGCTTACCGCCACTGCTGATGGGCGCACGCAACAGGAAATTATTCAGCGCTTGAATCTCGGTCATGCAGGCGTTTTTATCAGTGGTTTTGATCGACCCAATATTCATTATGCGATTGCTGAAAAGAAAAACGCTAAGCAGCAATTATTGAAATTTCTTGCTACGCATCAGAACGATGCCGGTATTGTCTATTGTATGTCGCGCAAAAAAGTCGAAGGCCTGGCCCATTGGTTATGTGACCAGGGCTTTACTGCATTGCCCTATCATGCGGGGTTGCCAACTAAATTACGGGAGCAGAATCAAAATCGTTTTCTGCGCGAAGACGGTATCATTATCGTAGCGACTATTGCATTTGGTATGGGAATAGATAAACCGGATGTGCGCTTTGTTGCTCACCTGGATTTGCCAAAAAGTATTGAAGCTTATTACCAGGAGACGGGTCGGGCCGGACGTGACAGCCTACCGGCGGATGCCTGGATGGTTTATGGTCTGCAGGATGTGGTGCGCTTGAAGCAGATGCAGGCCGCGTCGCAGGCAGAGGAACAGTTTAAACGTGTAGAACAGATCAAGCTTGATGCCTTGCTGGGTTTGTGTGAAGTGACCAGTTGTCGTCGACAGGTATTATTGCGATATTTTGGTGAAACGCATGCCGAACCCTGCGGCAATTGTGATATTTGCTTGATGCCACCCAAAACCTGGGATGCAACCGAAGTTGCACAAAAAATACTGTCAACGGTGTATCGCACGGATCAGAGGTTTGGTGTTAATCATGTGATTGATGTGTTGCTAGGAAACGAAACGGAAAAAATCCTGCGTTTTCAGCATCAAAACCTGAGCACCTATGGCATAGGACAGGAATTAAGCGCGGTTCAGTGGCGTTCGGTGATTCGTCAACTGTTGGCCAGAGGCTTGCTGCATGTGAATATGGATGCCTACGGGGCATTGCAGCTAACGCCAGAGTGCCGTTCTGTATTGCGCGGCGAAACAAAACTGCAATTGCGTAAGGATACTCGCCCCAAACATGAGAAAGAGAAAACACATAAAAAACCGATTCTTGATCCAGTTGATCGTGCCTTATGGGAAGCGTTGAAAGATTGCCGACAGCGCTTAGCTCAAGAGCAAGGTGTGCCACCTTATGTTGTTTTTCACGATGCAACGCTTCGTGAGCTGGTACGATTTCGCCCCCGTACGCATCGCGAATTTCTAATGATTAACGGAGTTGGTGAAAATAAATTAAAACGTTATGCCGACAGTTTTATCCGGGTTATCGAAGACTGCGCAGCAAATGAATTTGCTGGATGAGGGAGACATTTTGCCTCCCCAATATTATGTACAGTAGCTAGGTATTAAGCGGGTGGCTTTTCCGGCACGTTTTTTGGCTTGCCGCCTTTACAGGCTTTTTTTGCGGCCTTGATTTGTTTTTTCCAGCAGTCGTCCATAGATATGCCATTTTCCAGACACCATTTTTTACGCGTGGTCCAGGACTCAATCGGCACTTTTATGCCATTGCTGCAAGAGACGATGTATTGACGGAAGGTTTCACCGGTTGCTTCGTCAACTTTTTTCGGTCCGGGTGTGATTTTTACAGGTTTTGCGGCCAAAGCTAACGCTGGCGTTAGTGCAAGTAGTAGAATTAGCAGTTTTTTATTCAAGGGCATTACCTTTGCTCCTTACGGCGGGTGTGTGATTTTATGTCCATGTCAGTGTAGACCAAATTGCAGCTGTTCGCGGGGAATATCCAGGGGGTTAGGTCACGAAAATTGAGGGTTTTCCTAGGCAGGATATCAATTACTGTTATTTGTCTGTTAAACCGATAATTTCCATCCGCTCATTGTCTGCGATGTCGACAAGCACACCGTCGGTAGTGACGAAGCTTCTGCGATTCAGTTGATAACGAAAAACCTGATACTCAACCGCTTGTGGGTTGCCTGCTTGATATAATTTGATGCTCAGTAACTGATGGTCATTTTGCCAGCGTTGATAGTAGAGATAGCTACCCAGCAAAAACATGATGGCGATAAACATATATGCCCCGATACGCAAATCGGATGTCTGCCATTGAATATCGCTATTGCCCGTTTTCTTGGAAAGAGTGGTTTTGCTTGCTTGTGTTTGTTGCCGAGGGGCTTGGCGCTGGCGTTTAACAAGTATCCAAGCGCCAACTATGACAAGCAGTGTAATGAGAATTTTTGTGATCATTAATAGATGGTTGCTCAAGCGTTGATTGTAAATCTGATTCTGATAATAACAGTCCCCTCCCCCCAATGGCTAGCACGCATTATTGGTAAGGATTTCGTGTGGAAAATGAGGGCTGATCGTTTGAAAATTGAAATCTATTTCACTGCTACGGTCGCATAAGGCTATAATTGAAAAAGAAGCAGATTTTATTCATTGTCTACTGCAGCACCGTATATGCGAAAACTTCTGGGTTATTTTTTTCTGATCATCTCCTGTTTGGCCTTTGCATTGCTGTTGGTAGTGCCTTTTTTACCGATGGAAACCGCCGAGAAAGCAGCATGGGGAGGTGGCATTTTTATCTTTGCCGAAGTGACCTGGTACCTCGCATTACCCTTGCTTGGTAAGGAAATCATAGAATGGACACGAAAATGTTGGGATTTGGTCAAAGCGCAACTGCTTGATGAAGAAAAAAACACGGAATCGACGGCTCAACGTAGTGGTGATCACGGACGATGAAAGCCAGTTTCACCGGTCGGGTTACTGGCATTGTTTTAGTACTTTCTCTACATAAAGTTCCAGATTGTGCCAGGCTCGTTCCAGCGGCATGCCTCCAACCAACGGGTGCAATACCAGGGTAAACTTGCCGTGATGCCCTTGTATACGTTCGATACATTCAGTCGGAGTCAGAATTTTATAGCGTTTTTGCTCTCGTAGTTCATCAATTGTGGAGATTTTTTGTTGGCTTGGTAGTTGTGCGTCGGATTATCCCCAACTGGCGTATTCGCTGGATTCATTGAGGAAGTAGGGAGCCAGTTCCTGCCAGGCTTGATCGGGGTTTTGGAAACTGCCAGTCATGTTGAGGCGTAATGCAGTGCTAAGGGCCATGATTTTTCTAGGATTATCTATGCGAGAGGGAATGGAGCATGCTAGATCAGGCATAAGGGCCTCGGGGAAAATAAATTTTCCGAGGCCCTAAAGCTGGGGCCAAGCGGTTTATCTTTTTAATCCTAAGGGTTATCTTGCGTTTTCCAAGCAGCGAGTCGACAAATTATGGCCGGACATAACCACAAAAAAATAGCGTTTATCACCGGACCAACAAACGGTATTGGCAAAGCGACGGCATTTGCACTGGCCGAGCAAGGGATCGATCTGTATTTGTTGTGTCGAAATCGCCCACGTGCGGATGTTCTACAAAAAGATATTGAGGCAAAGTATCCACATATTAACGTGATGACGCTGATTGCTGATTTGGGGGATTTCGCTTCGGTTCGGCAAGCAGCAGCCGTGTTTCTTGCTGAAGGTAAGCCTCTGCACCTGCTTATCAATAATGCAGGATTGATTAATACTGAAAAACATTTGTTATCCAATGGATTGGAGCAAATGTTTGCAGTCAACCATTTAGGTCATTTTCTGTTAACGCAACTGCTATTGCCTCGGCTAACTGAGAGTGCACCAGCGAGAATTATCAATCTGTCCTCCAATGCCTATACATTTTGCAAAGAAGGCATTCGATTTGACGATTTGAGCTGGTATCAGGGTTACAAAACCTTTAGAACGTATGGTCATTCCAAGTTGGCGAACATTCTGTTTACTAGAGAGTTAGCCAGGCGCCTGCAAGCAGCTGGGATTACTGCTTATGCAGTGCATCCGGGAGCTGTGGCAAGTGAGCTGGGTAAGCAAAATGGCTGGTTTGCCCGGTTTGCCCACCAGTTGGTGAAACCTTTTGCCAAAACGCCTTTGCAGGGTGCTCAAACGACGCTGTATCTGGCAAACGCCGAAGGTATAGAGGATTTAACTGGCAATTATTTTGCCAACAGTCAAGTGCAGCAGCTTAAACCCTGGGCTTGTGATGATGCAGCAGCAAACAAACTCTGGTTGTTGAGTGAGCGACTGGTGGCGAAATAAGATAGGTTCGCGCGTGGATGGTAGAGATGAGACAGTGTTATTTTACTGACTCTTCAATATCTATTAATACCTGCCGCTCAGGGATAGCTTGTTTTGTCTCGCTGTAATCGAAATACAGTCCATACCTGTAACCTGTCGCCAGTACGGTTCGGTTGCATACGATGCCTTTCACTTTGGCTGTTACACTGTCATCGGTACAGATGATCAGCGAAAGATTGTCACCAACACCAAAATAATGATCGGATTGAATAGCGATGCCATATTGGTTGAAATCAACAGCAACCAGTTCGGCTAATGCCCAGGGTAAATCAACGGTGCTATTGGTCTGAATCAGTACATCCAGGTGGTTTGCTGGATAGCGACTATGCTGTCGACGATCGATGGGCTCATTCATGAGTTGCGCCAATTTTTTTGTTTACTATAAAGACAGTTTAGCATTATCTGGTTAATCCAAGCAGCTCAGAAGATGATATGTGGCTATCATTTTCGTCAGTGTTTGCTGATACTGGGTGACTACAGGCTTTCCATGAGTTCATTATCACCATGAAAGAAGGATCTTTTCTGTTACCTCGGCAACGATACTTGCTAGAGAGCGACAAGCAATGTGTAGGGCTGGCTATTGAAAGATTTACAGGCGACATGCCTGGTACGCGAAAAGAGCGTCGTGTTGGCATTGAAATGGAGATGTCGGGCATTGAGTTGGCTGCTATCGCAAAGGCGGTGCAGTCAGTATGTGGTGGAGACATACGGGTTCGCTCCAAATATGAAATGAGTATCGTGGACACTGAGTTGGGGACATTCAGTATTGAACTTGATAGTGATATGCTTAAACGGGCAGGCAGGGAGCTGCAGGATAACCCTAATTTTAATGAGGATTTTGAGCAGTGGGCCACGGATGCGATGGCGGCTTTGGCGCAGAATATTGTGCCTTGCGAGCTTGCTGGATCACCGATTGCGATCAGCCAATTGTATCAATTGGATGCCATCGTCACCGCTTTGCGTGAAGTGGGAGCCAAAGGCACTCGTCAAACGCCGTGGTATGCGTTTGGGGTACATTATAATATTGAACTTCCCAGTCTGGAGGCTGATACCATCACAGCCTACTTAAAAGCTTTTTTGTGCCTGAATGACTGGTTGATATGGCATGAGCAGGTGGATTTGACACGGCGCATACCGCCCTATATCAATGTATTTCCTACAGATTATGTGCAGCTGGTAGTTGATCCGGATTACTGGCCGGAGTTGGCGGAGCTAATAACGGATTACCTCGAATATAATGCAACCCGTAATCGTATTCTCGATTTATTACCGCTATTTGATTTGCTTGATCATTCCGTCGTTGAAAGTGCTGTAAGTGATCATTTGATCAAGGCACGTCCTGCATTGCATTATCGGTTGCCTAACTGTGAAATTGATCTGCCAAATTGGTCGCTGAGCCAGGCCTGGAACGATTGGTGGCAGGTTGAAATGCTGGCCAGTGACAGTCAGCGATTGGAAAAATGGTGTTATCGGTACTGGATTTATTTGCAGCAACCGATGCGCTGGCCTTTTGTTGTCCCCTGGAAGGAACAGGTGCCGTCTTGTTTAATCGAACCATCATAGGCTTCACTGGTCCGGAAAAACGTATACCGCAAGCCTGGTGGGCAGCACGATTCTGCCTGCGGCTGTGCGGAGCGGCTGCTGTTTATTTAACGCCTCAGCGAGGCGATTATCACCAGTTGCTCAATGCTGTCATTATTGGCGGTGGGGATGATATTGATCCACAGCTTTACGGCAGGGAAGACAAGGGGCTGGCACCTATTGACCGTGAACGCGATGCATTTGAAGTGGATATGATAGAGCACGCAATGCGCACGGATTTGCCGATTTTTGGTATTTGTCGGGGGATGCAATTACTTAACGTGGTATTAGGCGGCACACTTTTTGGTGATATTCGTGCAATGCGGCATTTGACATCAAACCGACGAACGCTGCTGCCGCAAAAAGCAGTTAATCTGAAAGCAGGCAGTCGCGTTCGAGACCTTGTGTATCGCGATCGGTTAAAGGTGAACAGTCTACACCACCAGGCGGTTGATGGTTTGGGAGAGTATATGCAGGCTGTCGCTTGGGATGAGGACGATTTTATTCAAGCCATTGAGTACAGTCAGCACCGTTTTTTAATGGGCGTTCAGTGGCATCCAGAATATTTGCCTTATTTGCCGCAGCAGTTACAGCTATTTCATCACATCGTGCAAGCTGCCCATGATCATCGCCAGGAGCGCATCATGTGATTGCTGCTTATCTTTCACTGTTTGTCAGCGCTTTTGTTGCCGCTACGCTGATTCCGTTCTATTCCGAAGTGGCATTACTGGGTCTGGTCGCATTGGAGCAGCAGAACTGGTTTTGGTTATGGCTGGTGGCCTCACTGGGTAATACAGCCGGTGCTGCTGTTAATTGGGGGTTAGGGCGTTACCTGTTGCATTTTCAGCAGCATCGCTGGTTTCCCTTCAAAGGCAGCGCCTTGCAGCATGCTCAGCGATGGTTTCAGCGCTATGGGGTGTGGTCTTTGCTCTTAGCCTGGTTGCCGGTCGGAGGTGATGCAATTACTTTTGTTGCTGGTGTTATGCGAGTTCGTTTTATGTTGTTCTGGACGCTGACGTTTCTTGGCAAGGGTGCACGCTATTTGGTATTGATTATGCTGGCAGAACAAATAGTGACGCTTTTTTAGATGAGCTTAAGTAGAGAGCATGGAATAATACGCATCGCAATCGATTGGGGAAACAACTATGAGTGATAAAACCGTCGCGCTGATTACGGGTGCCTCCTCCGGTATTGGTGAGCAGTACGCGCTACAGTTGGCCGGGCGTTGTGATGAGATGATACTGGTGGCGCGCCGTGAAGAGGCTTTGTCACGTTTAGCAGCTCGATTAAGTCAACAAGTGAAATGTCATGTGTTGGCTGTGGATTTGACCGATCCGATTGGCCGAGGTTATGTGCTTGAGGCGATCCGTCAGATAGGGCCGATACGCTATCTTATCAATAATGCCGGTTTTGGTGTTATGGGCCATGTTGCTGATCTGGGTTGTGCTGAACAACAACAAATGGTTGAGCTGCACATCACGGTGACGCTCGCCTTGTGTCGTGCTGCAATTCCGTTTATGCAACAGCTTGGTGGAGGCTATATTATCAATGTGTCCTCTCTGGCAGCCGTATCTCCCTGCCCTGGGGTGGCGGTTTATGGCGCCTCAAAAGCCTTTCTCAACAGTTTTTCCCAGTCGCTGGCTATGGAGCTGGAAAATGACAATATCAAAGTGCAATGTCTCTGTCCGGGTTATACGCGCACCGGTTTTCATCAAACTGAACCGTTTGCCGAATTTGATGCTAGCAAAGTACCTGATGAAATGTGGATGGAGGCTGGAGATGTGGTGCGTGAGAGTTTGGAGGCGTTGGCAGGGAACAAGGTGCTGGTTTTTGCGGGTGACGTGAATCGGCAAATCGCCAAATCTATGCTGGAAGGCAGTGTTGCACAGCTATAGCCGTTTTTCAATGCGACACCGAGCCGGGTTGAATGCCCGGTTCAGTCTGTCGAGAGAAAGCCGTTTAGTAGCAGGACTATTCAGCTGTTGTGATGTAATTGCCCATGATGCCTCATCGCTTCTTTGTATTCACGACGAGCCTGGATATAAGCGCGAACTACAAAAACAACGGTAAAAGTGGTAACTGCGAATAAAGCGAGTTCGGTATAGGAAAATTGACTTATATCCATGATGTTATATTCCTTTGTATAGAGTTCAAGTATCGAGTGTTATTAATTATTTGAGTTTAATGCGGTATCTCGAAAACATGCCATACGACTTATTATTGGCAAACAAGTGCCTCATTAACTATTGTCAACGTGACCTGATGCGGGAAGCAAGTGCTTTTTGGTGCTGATGAAAAATTAATCTATTAACGGCGCTTTGAAATAACATGGAGTACTTGCAGATTAGGTCGATTAGATAGAGTTGGGTCAATTCAACGGTGATTTGGAGTGAAATTGAATTATGAGTCGGATTGTAGTCATTGGGGCAACATCAGCTATTGCCGCTGAAATGGTGCGTAGTTTTGCCCGAGGTGCTAATCAACTGTACTTGATTGGCCGTAGCAAGAGCAAATTGGAGGCATTATCGAAGACTATGGACTGTCCGCCTGTGGGTGTGCAAGCGGCAGATTTTCTTCAAACGGAAAATGCTGCCAAATGGGTCGAGCAGGCCGTTGAGGCGTTGGGGGGAATTGATATTGCACTGATAGCACATGGCTATATAGGGGAGCAGTTGCGCAGTGAAGAGGATTATGGCCATGCGGAAGAAATTTTCCAAACCAATTTTTTGTCCGCAGTTGCTTTCCTTATACCCCTAAGCCAGATCATGGAGCGCCAGGGCAGCGGTAAAATCGCAGTGATGGCCTCAGTGGCTGGAGATCGTGGTCGACCGCGAAATTACACTTACGGAACGGCCAAAGGAGCACTTAATCTCTATTTGCAGGGCTTGCGGTCTAAATTGTGGGATTCAGGTGTTGAGGTCTATAGTTTTAAGTTGGGGCCGGTAATTACCCCTATGACAGAGGAGCATAACAAAAATTTCTCGTTTTCCACCACTGAGCGTGTCGTTGATATCATGATGGCAACGCTGCAGAGTCGGCGTTATACACGCTACGTCCCTGGATTCTGGTGTTGGGTAATGTGGGTGGTGCGCTGGCTACCGGAGCCTGTATTTCAGCGGATTAAGTTTCTGTCTGGTCGCTGAGGGCTGGAGGAATGCGTGATAAGAGCGTGTGACAAGCCACCCAACCACTGGTCCGTGTATATGATTGAGGCGAGTGATGGCACTCTATATACCGGGATAACTGTTGATATCAAGCGTCGTTGGCAAGAGCATCTTACCGGAAAAAACGGAGCCAAATATTTTAGGGGGAGGGTGCCAAGCAAGCTGCGCTTCTTTGAGGTCGGTCATAATCGAAGCTCTGCCAGTCAGCGTGAAGCAGCAATCAAAAAAATGAATCGGAAACAAAAAGAGCAGTTGATTCGGTCGATGGGAAAGCGAATGCGTGAACAGTTGGCACGAGTAGAGAATTAGGGCATTGGAAAATTTATTTTTTCTGCGGCACTAATTAAGGAAAATTGATTTGTAGGAATGAAATCGTCGCATATCGCGATGTTCATCTAGGCCAAAATCCTGCAAGTTATAGTTTATGCGTTGTTGTGATTCAATGGTATTGTTGTTAATGAGTTGTTGCATTCTTCCCCGTATGACACTGCCAAGTGGTAGGTTGAAATGTTGATACAGCTTTTCAATAACGGACATGGGGTTTTGTGATAACTGTTCAAACTGCACATCAAAGAACTGCTGTTTTTGATTTTCATCCAGAGCTGCTCGTTGCTCGCAGACTTGATTCAAAATCTGTGACCACAATTCAAGCTGTTCTTTTCCTAAACTTTCTGATTCCACATTGTCACTAAACACATTTCGTAACTGGTAGTTGAAATGACAGAGTGAACCGAGGGTTGTTAGAGGGTTGCGATGCACATGGACAATGTTAGCATCCGGATAAACCGCAAGCAGTGCGTTGAGAGACTGCAGGTGTGCAGAGGAACACAATAGCCAGCGTTGCTCAGCATAATCAGAACGAAGATATTGCAAAAATAGCTTTTCATAGTTAAGTGATGATGAGTAGTCCTGCAACTGCAGCCAGTGACTATAGGCTGGGAGATTAAAAGCACTGCTCCAAAATAGGTTTTGCTGGGAAAACACATCGATTGCGGAACAGTTTTCGGGGAACCGTGCGCCAATTGAGTGAAGATTAAGTAGTGCTGGTGCGCAACGATGAAATAGGGCGTATTGGACATCCGTACGTGTAATACGCGTGTCTGTCGTGATCTTGGCTACAAGAGGCGGTGGAAAAGGGTTGTGTACTTCCCAACTAAGTGGTGCGCGAAAACCATTGTCCTGTGCAAGCAGCCGGTAGAGTAGTTGAGTGCCCGTGCGGGGCATACCAACAATAATAATTGGGGAAGAGATTTTGTTTTTGTAAATGTACGGGTGTTGACTGCACCAATGAATAATTTGCAGCTGATTCGCCAGTGCCTGGCCTAAAAAACGAGCTATCCAATGTCGGCCGATATAATTTAAATTAGCGTCTTCATTCAATGACTGGCAGAGTATGTTAAAACCTTCGATGATCTGTTCATCGCCAAAATTACTGAATCCTGTTTGCTTAACTGCATGATCGATCAGTTTATCAGCATTGATTTTTTTACGTATCAAACCGGCGTGCATTAACAGTTTGCCGCTTTGGTTGAGCGCACGTAAAAAAGCAGGACAATCAGCTTTTGGTTTTTTTATCATACACTATAACTACTCAGGGTCGCTCTTAGTACAGTAACGAATACAGGCGCCGTTGATATTCACTGGCGAGTGGATCCTGACTTCCCAGCGTTTTTATGATGTCTAGCAGCGCTTTTCGTGCAGCGCCATTTTGAAATTCGCGATCCGTTTGCAAAATCGTGATTAATAATTCAAGGGCATCGCGGTAATGGTTGTGTTGACTGAATTGTACAGCGAGCTGGTAGGCCGTGTCGAAATCACCGGGGTTCTGATTCAGCTTTTCTTCCAGCGCCTGGATTTCAGGTGCTTTCTCTGCTTGTTGTTTTAATTCCAGTTGTGCCACCAGCTGTTCATAAAGGCTATCCTGATCAGCGAGTTTGATTTGTTCAAGGATGGAGCCTGCCTCGTCAAAGCGATTGATCTCGATAAGGCATTTAGCCAAGGATTTTGCGATATTAGCCTGTTGCTGGGAATCATGGTAAGCGGTTCGCAACAGTGTTGTGGCTTCCTGGAAATTATCAGCCTCAATGAGTAGCTGAGCTTGCTGAAATTGAGTATCCCAGGGTTTGGGTAGATGTTTATCCAGCATTTCTCGAATAGCTGGCTCGCTCTGAGCACCGGCGAAGCCGTCAACGGGCTGGCCGTCTTTAATGACCATGACTGTGGGTAGGTTGCGCACACCAAACTGAGAGGCAATCATTTGTTCACGCTCACAATCGATTGTAGCAAGAAGAAACTGCCCTGCGTATTCAATGGCAAGTTTTTGCAGAATTGGCCGGAGTGTTTTGCACGGTTCAACTGACTCTGCCCAGAAATCAACGACCACAGGTCGTGTCATAGACTCTTCTATTAAAGTCTGTTGGGCGTTGGTTTGGTTGATTTCAACGATATGATCGCTCATTCGAACACTCCTGATGGTTTACCGGCGCTATTGTACCTTGCTGATGGCGAATGGAAAGTGGCTTATGTGGTTACGATCACATCCATTAGCGCTATGATCTTTACTTGTAGTGAGGTTTAACAGCTTTTTGTTGACATCGCCGATATTTTACAAAAGTGTACGTTGTTACTATGCCGCTGGTTGTCGTTTGCCCACACAATATCCACAATAAACAGGAGGAATAATATCGATGAAACTCGAAACACTTGCCTTGCATGCCGGTTATGACGCAGAACCAACGACTAATGCGGCCACCACTCCGATATATCAGACGACTTCCTATACCTTTGACAACACACAGCACGGTGCTGATCTGTTTGATCTAAAGGTAGAAGGTAATATTTATACCCGCATTATGAATCCAACGACGGCTGTTCTCGAGCAAAGGCTGGCTTCAATGGAAGGGGGTATTGGTGCCTTGGCGGTAGCGTCCGGTATGGCGGCGATTACCTATGCGTTACAGGCGATATCACAGGTTGGCAGCAATGTTGTCAGCACCAGTCAATTGTATGGTGGTACCTATAATCTGTTTGCTCACACCTTACCTCAGCAGGGTGTGAAAGTACGTTTTGCCGCTCATGATGACTATGCGGGCCTTGAGGCCTTGATCGATGATAAAACGGTTGCGGTATTTTGTGAATCCATTGGCAACCCTGCGGGAAACGTGGTGGATCTGGAGAAATTGGCCGAGCTTGCGCATCGCCATGGTGTGCCTTTGATAGTGGACAATACGGTAGCAACTCCCTATCTGTGTCGGCCCTTCGAATTTGGTGCTGATATTGTCGTTCACTCTATGACTAAGTATATCGGTGGGCACGGCACGACAATTGGGGGTGTGATTGTTGATTCGGGACAGTTTGATTGGGCTGCCAATAAAGACCGGTTTCCTATGTTAAATGAGCCGGATCCCTCCTATCACGGTGTGGTGTATACCGAGGCATTGGGGCAGGCGGCATTTATCGGCCGTTGTCGAGTAGTGCCATTGCGTAATACCGGATCAGCCTTGTCGCCACATAGCGCATTCTTGTTGTTGCAAGGCTTGGAAACGCTGGGTTTGCGTATTGAGCGTCATTGCAGTAACGCCCTTGCGGTTGCGCAATATTTGACTGATCATCCTGCGATCGAGTGGATCAATTATGCTGGCTTGCCAGAGAGTGAGTATCACGCTGTTTGCCAGAAAATAACGGGAGGGCATGCTTCCGGCATTTTAAGTTTTGGCATTAAAGGCGGTAGTGAGGCGGGAGCGAAATTTATTGATGCTCTGCAAATGATACTGCGATTGGTTAATATCGGGGATTCCAAATCACTAGCTTGTCACCCGGCTTCGACAACGCATCGGCAGTTGAACGAGACTGAAATGGAATCAGCAGGTGTTAGTGAAGAGATGGTTCGCTTGTCAGTTGGTGTTGAGCATATCGATGACATTATTGCTGATATTGAACAGGCGATAAAAGCAAGCCAGGACTGAAGCCTCTGGGTTATGGGTGCACAACCACACCAGCCGGGTTGAGTTGTTTGTGGTTGTGCATATTTTTCGTAAATGAGTTTGTTGCAACGTAACGATGTGTGACAAATTTCAATTACTGACTCAAAGAGGATTAATAATCCGTTCCATGTTTGCCATGTTTGCTTTGGTTTGTGCGTTTTCTTCTTCAGTGGTGAAAGTAAAATGAATGCCATAGCGAAAACCAACATCGCAATCACTGCAATAGCGCACTGTACCCTGAATTTTGGACGCTATGCCATCATCAGTGTAAATAATCAGTGACAATATTTCATCCATGCCAAATTGTTGGGTGGATTCAAGCGCGATACCAAATCGGTTAAAATCTACTGCAACGACTTCGCTTACTGCCCAGGGTTGGCTGTCATCATTGTTGGATCTAGCCAGCACTTCAAGAAGTTTGGCTGGATATCGAGCATGTTGTCTTCGATCGGTGATGGAAGTCATATCAATTTTACTTATTAGATCTTTTAACTTGCGAACGGATATTTATAGGATAATCCAAAACAGTCCAGTTGTTTAAAATAAATGAGTTAGAAGCGCAATTTAACATGTTCAGTGAGAGCAGCCTCTCTGGCGGAGGGTTGTGAAGCTGTATTTGTCATACATTTAAGGTGCTTAGTTGCTTATCTGCCCAGCTTAGAATCAACTAGCGATCCTATATTAGGCATTTGATTTGATGCAGATCAAATAAGCAGTGTGATAAAAAAGCGGCTATCATTCCCAGCAGAGGTGACTCTGACCTGAAATTACAGATTCTGGTCAGAGTGGAAGGATTAGTGTGGATTGATTCTTAACCTACCATGCAATACGCTTCAAAACCTGCCTGGCGCATTAGATAGGTTGCCAGTTCGCTACGTCTACCCCCTTCGGGTGTAATGAAGTAAATTTTACTGTAGTCCATGTTATCAAGTTGCATGCGTAGATGGCTGATGGGGACATTTTCACTTTTCAGGTGATGTTCGGTACGAAACTCCAATGGTAATCGCACGTCAAGGTAGTGATACAGGTCATGCATCCCGCCGTCCACATTGTGATTCAGCTTTGTTTTGACCACGGCTTCTTTTACGATTTTATTGAACGCTTCGCGATGCAATTTGCCTAAACGGCCATCGCTTCGCATAACAACCGATGCATTACGCATCGTGTCAGCCACCAGGGCTTCATCGCCAAAATAATCGCCCATACTCAGTTCAAACGATTTGCCCGCGTAGGCGCCATTGGGATCGGTGATTACCTCAGCCATGCCAGATTGGACGATATAGAAATACTCGCCGTTTGTGTTGCATTGGACAATGGTTTCTCCTGCTTTGACGTCAAATTCTTCCAAGGCTGTAAAAAGTTTGTGTAGATCGCAAGCGGATAGATTTGAAGCCAGAGGTGTTTGAATAAACAGGTTGCTCCAGTCCTCATTCAGATCGTCATTAATTAGCCCGTCTTCACCAATATCATGAGACTCGTGCAGGTGTATGATCTCGTAGTTATGGCTTTGGCTCCATGCCTTAAGCTGATCAACAATATCGATATTGATGATCAGTAATTGGCACGATTGAGTTGCGCGGATTATCCCCTGTTTTTTAATGTTGTCTTCGAGTGGAAATTGGGCTTGTTCTGCATCATCCGCCAGTGTGAAGCGATTATCGAAAGCGAGACGAATTTCGACTTCGCCGCTAATAAGATAATGGTGCAGGTTACCTTCGAGCCCGCATTTAGTAACGATTTCACCTGCTTTGCAAGTCGATATTATCGCCTGTTGCTTCAATTGATCGAAATACTGCTTATCGATCGTATTAAGTGGAAAAAAATTCGTTAAAATCTCTTCGTGTAATACGGATTGCCCGCTAGACATGACTTCACCTCAGTTAACCGACGACAGGATCTATGTTCACAGGACGTTGACAGGACCTTTTGATTAGTAAAAATAGTCTTCTCTGCTGGGGCTGACAAATGCACAGTTCTCTTTTTTTGATGGATTTTTAAGCTGGTTGAAGAGTTGCATTGTTGTTCACGTCAGTGGTTTGGTATATGTCACGGAAGAACTGTGAGGGCGGTCAAATTCGCAAAAGTTAGAGCAATTACTGAAGAGGTTTGACAAGATCATGCTGATGCAAATGAAAAAGACGAAAAAGTTGCGAAGCTTATTGGAGGGCAATGAATTTATACGGATGCCTTGTTGTTTTGATGCGCTCAGCGCAAAGTTGATTGAGCAAGCGGGTTACCCCTTAAGTTTTATGAGTGGTTTTGCTGTATCAGCCTCTCGTCTTGGCTTGCCTGATACCGGGTTAATTTCCTATGGTGAAATGCAGGCTCAGGGGCAGACGATCTGTACGGCAGTAAATTTGCCGATTATTGGAGACGGAGATACAGGTTATGGTAATGAAGTCAGTGTACAGCGCACTGTGCGAGGATACGCATCAGCCGGATTTGCCGGAGTAATGATAGAGGATCAGCGTGCGCCAAAACGTTGTGGCCATACACAGGGTAAGGAGGTAGTAGATCGTGAGTCTGCGTTACGTAGGATGAGAGCAGCAATTGAGGCCAGAGATCAAATACGTGAAGCAGGTAGTGATTTGGTGATTGTTGCTCGTACCGATGCCAGAGCGAGCAAAGGTATGGGGGAGGCCGTTGAAAGAGCAAATCGGTTTGCAGAATTAGGGGCTGATATATTGTTTGTTGAAGCGCCTTGTAGCGAACAGGAGTTGCGACAAGTGTGTGAGGAGGTTGTAGGCCATAAAATGGCTAATCTGGTTGAGGATGGTCACACCCCCCTAATCCCTCCCGAAGAATTGTCGGCAATGGGTTTTAAAATGGCGGCGTATCCACTAACTTTATTGTCTGCAGCAATAAAAGCGATGCAGGAAGCGTTGTCTGAGTTGCATACCGAACTGCACCCAAAACAAATCCTATCGTTTAAAAATCTCCAGGATGTGGTTGGGTTTGGAGAGTATGATCGGCAGTTGCGCAGATTGGAAGAAGACTAGTTGGCCGGTAATTGTTTTCATCGTTATTCTAAACAATCACCTAAACAATCACCTAAACAATCACGGCTGCGTAATCATTGGTGCAAAAACCAAAGCTGCGCAGTTGAAAAATAACAGCGCTGAGTCAATCTTCCAATCCTTAGGACTTAGGTGCTTAGATTGGCGCCACGTCCTGTGCTTGTGGTCCTTTCTGGCCTTCCCCTTCGACGAAGCTGACTTGTTGGCCTTCTTGTAGGGAGCGGAAGCCATCACCAGTAATTTGGCTAAAATGTACAAAGAGGTCGGCGCCGTTTTCACGCTCAATAAAGCCGAATCCCTTGCTGTCGTTGAACCACTTAACGGTTCCAGTTTGCTTGTCTGTCATCGAAATAATGCCTGTGTTGCTAAAAACGTTGAGGGCGTGATATCACGCTTGTTCCGTTGCCTTCAAAGGTAATGGCTGTACGATGTTGCGCTCACATTTTTATGTACTTATGCACAGACGCCAGATTATTGCCCAAAAGGTCGTCAGAACCACGAGGGAGTGTAGAACTTTCCCGGATAATTGGCAACGCCTATAGTGGTGAAATTGTGATGAAAAGGCGCAATGCTGTCGTCCGTCAGTAAGCAGCTTTAGCTAGCTTATTGATGATCATTCTTTTAGAGGATGATTTGCCTGCGGTAGTGGTCATAATGCAGTTATTGAGAGGGAGATGAAAGATGAAAATTGGTATGACATTACCGGTGATGGAGCCGGGTTTAACTCGAAGCATTTTACATGATTGGTGTAAACAGATTGATGAAGGCCCCTATTCGAGCTTGGCTTTAGGAGAGCGGATTGCGTTTGCAAACCCAGAGTTTATTACCACACTGGCCGCTGCTGCTGCCTGGACGCGGCGGGTTGAGCTTATAGCAACAGTAGTAGTGATTCCGATGCATAATCCAGTGTGGCTGGCTAAACAACTGGCTACTGTGGATGTGCTGTCGGAGGGTAGATTAACCGTGGGTGTCGGTATTGGTGGGCGTGAGGAGGATTATTTGGCGGTGGGTGCCGATTGGCAGCATCGTCGCATTAAGGAAATGGAATCGAGAGTGGCCATTTTACGAAGAGTCTGGTCAGGTGAACAGCTTGTGGAGGGAGTGAATCGATCAATCGGACCGAAACCGTTTCAGGACGGTGGTCCGTCATTCCTGGCTGGATCAATTGGTTCAAAGTCCATTGCCAGTGCGGCCTCTTGGGCGGATGGATTAAGTGGATTCAGTTTCAATGCAGATGTCGAGGAGATGAAAACCCATTGTCAGTGGGCTCGCGATGCGTGGCTGGCGCAAAACCGGGACAGTGGCCCTCGATTGATTACGAGTTTTTGGTATGCCGTCGGTGAGCAGGCCGATGCTCAGTTGAAAAAGCATTTGCGTCATTATCTTAACTGGTTTCCTCAGGACTTGACGGAAGCAATGATACCCAGTGCGGGTTTTGCTGGAACTGCTCAGCAATTTAAGGATTTATTAAAGCAGGTTGAAGATACAGGTTGTGACGAGTTGATTCTTGCACCGACTACAGCAGATGAGGATGAAGTGAATCGTATTGCAGATTTAATTGCCTAACGTTTCCACGCCCCTAATGCCTAATGAATAAAAATTAGTAGAACTAGTGATAGTTGCTTGGCGGGCCGCGTTACTCTCCTTGATATTGAATTCCATAATTTATGGCTGCGACCCCCACACTTTCCTCTGGAAGGAAGAAGATTTTTTACGGTAATCCACGCAATATATTATGCGTTGTTTTGGTAGAAGAGTGCCAATGAGATTTTGTTGTATGAAGGCTGATTATTATCCATTTTTCTGCATAATACGTTGTTTTTCGCGATTCCAGTCTCGCTCTTTTTCCGATGCTCTTTTATCGTGTTTTTGCTTACCAATAGCGAGCGCAATTTCAGCCTTGACAAGGTGTTGTTTCCAGTAGAGGCCTGTGCATATGCAGGTATAACCTTTTTGCTGTGTAGCGATGATCAGCTTGGCCAGCTCTCGTTTGGTGAGAAGTAGTTTTCGTGTGCGTTGCTGGTCGATCACAAAATGCGTGGAAACGGTTGGCAATGGTGTTATTAGCGCACCAAGCAGCCAAGCTTCACCATGAACAAACGTGACATAGCAATCAGTCAATTGCACTTTTCCTGCACGCAGGCTCTTGACTTCCCAGCCCTGCAGCACAAGACCGGCTTCGAAACGATCCTCAATCTGATAATCGTAACGGGCCTTCTTGTTGATGATGATAGTATTGGAGGCTTGTTTGCTTTTCTTCTTGTTCATGGCGGCGCCATTATATTATCAAGACGAAGCAAAAGGATACTTTCTTTCACAAGTGATTGGTATAACGTTCGTAAGGAAGTGAAATGCCGGCCGCGATGTAGTTCGGTGATAAATTAGTTATAATTGCTGATCGTTATGTGGATTGGCCTATGATGTTAGGCTGAAGGTTGAAGAAGTAGTTTAGGTTTTCGAGATAATGGCCCATATCAAGCGCAGTGCTCTGTTGCCCTTTTCAAATACACAAATGTTCAACTTGGTTAATGAAGTGGAGGCATATCCGCACTACATGGATGGTTGTGTCGCTATAGATGTACTCGCGAGAGAAACTCAATTTATTGACATCAGATTTCATTTGGCCAAAAGAGGCATTCAGCAGACATTTGTGACACGTAATCATTTGGCATTCCCCAGCAGTATTCGTATGGAATTAATTGATGGACCCTTTAGCTCCTTTGATGGGCGTTGGACGTTCCAGAATTTAGGCGGAGAAGGCTGCAAGGTGATGTTTGACCTGCAGTTTGCTATGACCAACAAGTTGGTGAGTCTGGCGGCGAAAAAACTATTTGAGACAGTGAGTAATAATCTGGTTGATGCGGTCTGCCAGCGAGCGAAGCAGCGTTATGGAAAATAATAAAGTGATTAATGTTGAAGTGGCTTACGCCTTGAGTGAAAGGCAGCAGTTTATCAAACTCCAAGTAGAAAAAGGCACCACCGTCCAACAAGCAGTACGGCTATCTGGCATAGAGCAGATGTTTCCTGAGGTAGATCTTCAGAAGCTCAGCGTTGGCATTTTCGGTAAAATTGTAACGGGCGAGCTGTATGGCTTGCGTGAAGGCGATAGGGTTGAAATTTATCGTCCTCTGATCGCTGATCCAAAAGAAGCACGCAAACAGCGTGCGGAAATGGCAAAGAGGGGGGAGGGCAAATGACTCAGGGCCAAGGTTTCCAGCTTAACCACCCTTTTTTTCGAGAGGTCCATTGCTGGGTCTCGATTTTTGGGTCTCTTGTCGAATTTCAGCTAGTAAGTCTTCACTAAAGATCAGAGTGACGTGTTTTTCCAGCACATCACCGTTTCCGCGTTTTAAACGATAAATATAATCCCAACGCTCCTGATGAAAGGTGTCGGCTATCATTGGGGAGCCCATTACATAGCGTACCTGATCCCTGCTCATGCCAGTTTTAAGCTGGTCTATCATATCCGCTTCTATAATGTTTCCCTGTTTGATATTGATCCGGTAAACGCCCGGGAAATTAAAATTGGTGCAGGCTGAAACGCACACCATAATACAAATGAATATCATCCACCTTTGCATTTGCGAACCACTTCCACTTTCATTCTTTGTCAAAGATGGGATAATAACCCAAATATGCCGCCAGTGATAAGGGTAGTTGCCGAATGTCTACAGAAAACCAGGACCTAAAAAAAGCCGGGTTAAAGGTGACTTTGCCTAGAGTCAAGATATTGCAGATATTGGAGCGAGTTGAAGACAAAGGCCGCCATATGAGTGCCGAAGATGTATACAAGGCACTGCTGGATGCGGGTGATGACGTAGGATTGGCTACGGTATATCGGGTTCTCACCCAGTTTGAATCAGCCGGCTTGGTTTCGCGACACAATTTTGAAAGTGGTCACTCCGTCTTTGAGATGGCCAAAGATGATCATCATGACCATATGCTTTGCGTAGAAACTGACCAGGTGATTGAGTTTTATGATCCAGATATTGAAAAACTGCAGCGTAAGATTGCAGATAAATACGGTTATGAGCTGCTTGAGCACAGTCTTGTGCTTTATGTGAAACCGAAAAAGGCAACAAAAAAATAAAGGGTTGTCGGTACTGTCTTTTGGTTAATAGAATGTCTTTCGAGTAGTTTCCTAGCCCGCAGTTAATCCGTGGTTTCCAGCATTTCCCTGGCATGAGCCATTGTACGTTCGGTAATCTCAAGACCACCCAGCATACGGGCGATTTCATCTATCTTATTTGATTCAAGCAGATTTTCTGCTTCCACCAACGTCTTGTCCTTGTCAATTTGTTTGCTGACTCTGACATGATGGTGGCCTTTGGCTGCAACCTGGGCTTGATGGGTGACGCAGATAACCTGATTTTTATTCCCTAGCAGGCGTAATAGATTGCCCACCACCTCGGCTGTGCCACCACCAATCCCGACATCGACTTCATCAAATATCAGTGTGGGCGTAGAGCTTGTTTGGGCCGTAATGACCTGAATTGCCAGACTAATTCTGGATAACTCGCCTCCAGAGGCTATTTTGTTCAGGGCTTGGGCGGGTTGGCCTGGGTTGGTTGAAATCAAAAAATCAACGGATTCGAGCCCGTTCAATGAGGGAGCGGCTGTTTCCTTTTGAGGAAGATGTATCTCAAATCGACAATTTTCCATGCCCAATTTTGATAGTTGCTTTGTCACCGCTTTCTTAAGCTTTGATGAGCCCTTCTCTCTTTTATTGCTTAAGCGCTTAGCGAGCAAATCGTATTGCTTGGCCAGTTCTTCCTGTTGTTGCTGTAAAATTTCAATTTGCTCATCACCACTTTGCAGTTCAGACAGTTCCTCTTTCAATTGCTGATAAAAACCAGGTAGCTCTTCGGCTTTAATTCGATGTTTACGGGCAATTTGATAAATGGCATTAAGGCGAGTTTCTACTTCTGTCAGCCGCTGTGGATCCGCTTCAAAGTTATCGATATGGTATTGCAGTTCCCGCGAGGCTTCTTCGGTTTGTATCTGTGCACTGATAATTAACTGGCTGATTTCCGACAGTCGGTCATTTTGCTGGGCTATGTTGGATAGCAATCGACTGGCTTGATTCAGGTTCTCAATTGCACTGCCGCTGTCGGCATTGCTAAGAAAATTCATCGCCAACTGGCTGTCCTGGATGGTCTGCTCGGCATGGGATAGGATTTTGTGCTCTTCTTCAAGCTTGGCAAGTTCGTTTTCCGCTAATGCCAGGCTATCGAGTTCCTGCGCCTGGTAGCTCAGTAGTTGCAGGCGTGCATTTTTTTCTTCGTCATTGGCTTGAAGTGATCGAAGACGATTGGTGCAGTTTTGCCATTGCGTGCATGCTTTCTTCACTTCTAGGGCCAAATCGTTGGCATTGCAGTAGGCATCAAGGTACCGACGCTGACAATCGCGCTGCAGGAGCGATTGATGTTCGTGCTGGCTGTGGATATCAATGAGCATTTCACCCAGGGCTTTCAACTCCTGCAGGGTGCATGGCTGGCCATTGATATAGGCTCTTGAACGGCCTTCTCGAGTAATAATACGACGCAAAAGGCAGTCATTATCCTGTTCCATATCGTGATCTATCAGCCATTCTTGGGCATCAGGCAACTGCGTGAGGTCAAAAGTGGCCACAATCTCGGCTCGCTGTGCACCATGGCTAATCGTGCGGCTATCGGCTCTATCCCCAAGCGTCAACGCCAGTGCATCCAATGAAATTGACTTGCCAGCCCCGGTTTCGCCGGTGATAACCGTCATGCCTGGTTGAAATTCCAGTTCAATATGGTCTGCAATGGTAAAATGGCGGATGGATAGGTGTGTCAGCAAGGTTAGTTCTTCCTAAAATGAATTTAGACAAACAAAAATAGGTGCCATGTTGGATGATAATCATAAAGTAATGGGCACTATAATATGCGATTTTGTTTTGGTTAGTGGTTGCAGGGGCACAAATCATGGCAAAATGATGCGGTCTTGAAAAATAATTCTTTGCCCCGATTTGGTTTACTATGAGTCAAGAACAATTGTCAGATCGCAGTCAACATCTACTTAAGTCGTTGGTTCAGATATATATTCAAGACGGCCAGCCAGTAGGTTCTAAGACGCTTGCTGAAATGAGCGGTATGGCTGTTAGCCCCGCCACCATACGTAATGTAATGGCGGATTTGGAAGAATATGGCTATATCACATCTCCTCATACCTCCGCAGGTCGAATTCCCACGGCGCTGGGTTATCGGCTGTTTGTCGATAGTTTGTTGACTATCGAACAAATTGATGACAAGAACCTAAAGAATCTCGATGCACATATGCATCCTGATATGTCCTCTAGTGAGCTGATTGAGTCCGCCTCGGTATTGCTATCATCTCTCACATCTCAGGCTGGCATTGTCACCTTGCCTAAACGTGATCTGGTTTACTTGCGCCAGGTTGAGTTTTTGCCTCTCAGTGGCTCTAGAGTGCTGGTCATTTTAGTGTTAAATGAGCATGAAGTGCAAAACCGGGTTATTCATACCCGTCGTGTCTACAGCGCTGAAGAGCTGATGCGCGCAGCAAATATGATCAACCACCGCTATGAGGGTCAGTCTCTAGGTACGATCAGAAACGGCCTGCTGCAAGCGATGCAGAATGATAAAGATGCGCTTGATAGTTTAATGCAGGCCAGTATTGATGTGGGTGCACAGGCCTTTGGCGAGCAGAAAGTTGATGATTGCCTCGTGGTTGGGCAGGCCAACCTGCTTGATTCGGCTGAGCCCGAGAGCATTAATGCGCTACGGGAGCTGTTTGAGGCATTTCAACATAAAGAAGATATCCTTCACTTGATGGATCGCTGTGTTGAGGCGGAAGGGATTCATATTTTTATTGGTGAAGAGTCCGGTTATCAGGTGCTGGGCGATTACAGTGTGGTCACTGCCCCGTATAGCGCAGACGGAGAGCGAGTGGGTGTATTAGGTGTGATTGGCCCCACCCGCATGGCCTACGAGAGGGTCATTCCCGTGGTCGATTTGACTGCAAAACTGCTTAGTATCGCTATGGGGCATCAATCCAACTAAATCTGAGCTCCCGTTCATTAGACGCCAATCGGATAAATTCCCAACTATTCCCCTTGAATCAATGAGGGCTGTCCCCATATTGAACACTGTTTTTGGGGTGACCCAGGTATAAGTGCCGCGGAAAAAAAGAATCATCCCATCTTGCAGGGCTTTTTGCCCCAGCTTCTGCGTTGTATCAAGAGTCACATAGGCCCACTACGCCCAAGACGTTTCACGGGGCGGACCCTGCTCCTCTTGATACCCAATACGCTTCGCGGGGCACGCTGTACGCCTTGAAGCTGAACCACAATCTCGGGACAATTCTTTCTTTCCGCAGCCCTAAGACGTATGTTTGAACGGAGAATGAAAGTGGCAGACGACGATAACAATCAAACAGAGCCTCAGCAAGAACAGGCAGAACTAGAAACACCAGAGGCTGAGCTTCAACCAGAGCTGGAGTCCATTGAAGATAAGTCAAGCGATCTGATTGCTTTGCGGGAGCAGCTCGACCAGGCAATACAAGAGACAACAGATTTGAAAGACCAGGTATTGCGTGTACAGGCGGAAACTCAGAATGTGCGCCGTCGCTCTGAGCGGGATGTGGAGAATGCACATAAATACAGCTTGGAAAAGTTCTGTAGGGAATTGTTGCCTATTGTGGATAACCTGGAGCGGGCGCTTGAGGCCTCAGACAGCAACAACGAAGCATTAAAAACCTTTAGCGATGGTGTTGAATTAACGCTAAAAAGTTGCCTGGATGTTTTGAAAAAATTCAAGGTTGAGCAATTGGATCCTGTGGGAGAGCCGTTTGACCCTCAGTTTCACGAGGCGATGTCGATGGTGGAGGCGCCAGATGCTGAACCCAACAGCGTACTGAATGTGGTGCAAAAAGGTTATACCTTGCACGGGCGGCTGATCAGGGCCGCGATGGTGGTTATATCCAAGCCGGCGCCCAAAATTAACGAACAGGCCTGATCACCAGCGAATATCTGCCGCAACCCTTGAAAATAGCGGTTGGGCGCCAATATTAGAAATCAGTTTACAATAACCTAGGTCGCGAAATGCGAGCCGTGAATTAGAGATTTGGAGAGCAATAATGGGAAAGATTATTGGAATAGATTTGGGTACAACTAACTCCTGCGTTGCTGTACTCGATGGCGATAAGCCAAAAGTGATCGAGAATGCAGAAGGAGGGCGTACTACTCCTTCCATCATTGCTTACACCGATGATGGCGAGACGCTGGTGGGGCAATCGGCAAAACGCCAGGCAGTAACCAATCCGGATAACACGCTTTATGCGGTGAAGCGCCTAATAGGTCGTCGTTTTCAGGATAAGGTAGTACAAAAAGACATTGAGATGGTGCCTTATAAAATAGTGGCGGCGGATAACGGTGACGCATGGGTTGAGGCTAAGGGTGAGAAAATGGCGCCTCCGCAGGTGTCTGCTGAAACACTGAAGAAAATGAAAAAAACTGCGGAAGAATATCTCGGTGAAACTGTCAGCGAAGCGGTCATTACTGTGCCGGCTTATTTTAATGACTCGCAACGCCAGGCAACCAAGGATGCGGGCCGTATTGCAGGTCTGGATGTCAAACGGATTATTAACGAGCCGACCGCCGCTGCGCTGGCCTATGGGATGGATAAATCCAAAGGGGATCACACCATTGCGGTGTATGACCTCGGTGGAGGCACCTTTGATATCTCCATTATTGAGATTGCCGAGGTTGATGGTGAGCACCAGTTTGAAGTGCTCTCAACCAATGGTGATACTTTCCTTGGTGGTGAAGATTTTGACATGCGCCTGATTAATTATCTGGCTGAGGAGTTCAAGAAGGAAAACGGTAACGACCTTAAGGGCGATCCTCTGGCCATGCAGCGCCTGAAAGAGGCGGCTGAAAAAGCCAAAATTGAACTTTCCTCCAGTCAGCAAACCGAAGTCAATCTGCCCTATGTTACAGCAGATGCGACGGGTCCCAAGCACTTGGTCGTGAAATTAACCCGGGCAAAACTCGAGTCATTGGTAGAGGATCTGGTTGTTAATTCATTAGGGCCTGTGAAGATAGCGTTAAAGGATGCCGATCTGTCAGCGTCTGAAATTGATGATGTCATTCTGGTCGGTGGTCAGACTCGCATGCCCTTAGTGCAAAAAACTGTCACGGATTTTTTTGGCAAAGAGCCACGTAAGGATGTCAATCCGGACGAAGCGGTTGCCGTGGGCGCTGCAATTCAGGGTGGGGTTTTGTCTGGTGATGTGAAAGATGTGCTCTTACTGGATGTCACTCCGTTGACACTGGGCATCGAAACCATGGGTGGTGTGGCGACATCGTTGATCGAGAAAAACACCACGATTCCGACCAAGAAATCGCAGATTTTCTCCACGGCGGAAGACAATCAATCTGCAGTGACCATTCATGTCGTGCAGGGTGAACGTAAACAGGCTGCGCAAAACAAATCCTTGGGGCGTTTTGACTTGGCGGATATCCCGCCCGCACCGCGTGGTATGCCGCAGGTTGAAGTCACCTTTGATATTGATGCTAACGGCATTTTGAATGTGTCTGCCAAGGATAAGGCAACCGGCAAGGAGCAATCCATACGTATTACCGCCTCTTCAGGCTTGTCCGATGATGAAATTGAAAATATGGTCAAGGAGGCAGAGGCCCATGCGGACGAGGATCGCAAATTCGAAGAACTGATTTCGGTGCGCAATACAGCTGACAGTTTGGTGCATGCAACCAAGAAAACACTGGAAGAAGCTGGCGATAAAGCCACTGCTGATGAAAAGACAGCAATAGAGGCTGCCATCGGCAAGGTTGAAGAAGTGATGAAGAGCGATGACAAGGACGCTATTGAAGCTGCAACCAAAGAGTTGACTGAAGCATCATCGGGATTGGCCCAGCGTCTATACGCGGAGCAGGCCCAGCAAGGAGAGCAAGGAGCAGGTGGCTGTGGAGGCGGCGATGCACAAGCGGATGCTGGTGCGGAACAAGGTGGCTCTGATGATGCCGTAGATGCAGAATTTGAAGAAGTTAAGGATGACAAGTAAATGGTTTGGTAGGGCCATCCTGCGGGTAAAACGGACAACAAGACGTTATACTTCGTCACCGCAGAATAAACGCAAAAGATAGATGACGCGGGCCTGGTCCCGCGTTTGTATTTAAATCATCGAAACAGGCGCAACAGCCAGCATGTCAAAACGTGATTATTATGAGATTCTCGGTGTTCCAAAAGATGCATCAGAGAAAGAGCTCAAAAAAGCTTATCGCCGAGTGGCGATGAAGTCCCATCCAGACCGTAATCCGGGCGATAAAGCGGCTGAAGATAAATTTAAAGAAGCTAATGAAGCTTACGAAATCCTATCCGATAGTCAAAAGCGCAACGCGTACGACCAGTTTGGGCATGCCGGTGTTGATCCCAGTGCCGGCGGTGGCTTTGGTGGCGGATTCAGTGGCGGCGGCAACTTCAGTGATATTTTTGGTGATGTGTTCGGTGATATTTTTGGCGGAGCCGGTGGTGGTCGTGGCCGTGGAGGGCCGCAGCGTGGTTCCGACTTACGTTATACCCTTGAACTCGATCTGGAAGAAGCGGTAAAAGGCACGACGGTAAAAATTCGAGTGCCAACCCTGGTAAGTTGTGTCGAATGTGGAGGTAGTGGCGCGAAAAAAGGCAGCAGTCCGGTTACCTGTACCACCTGTGGTGGTGTCGGTCAGGTGCGCATGCAGCAGGGATTCTTTTCGGTACAACAGACCTGCCCGAATTGTCGGGGTAAGGGTAAGATGATTTCTGACCCTTGTGGAAAATGTCGTGGTCACGGTCGGCTTGAAGAGGAAAAAACACTGTCTGTGAAAGTGCCCCCCGGTGTCGACAACGGTGATCGTATTCGTCTTGCCGGTGAAGGGGAGGCCGGTCCAGACGGTGGGCCAGCGGGTGATCTTTTTGTGCAGATTGCCGTTCGTGATCACGCCTTATTTGAACGCGATGGCAAGCATTTATATTGTGAAGTGCCTATCAGTTTTGTTGACGCCGCACTGGGTGGTGAGCTGGAAGTGCCGACGCTTGATGGCCGTGTGAAATTAAAAGTACCGCTCGAAACTCAGACAGGCAAACTGTTTCGACTGCGAGGCAAAGGCGTAGCACCGGTTCGCGGTGGCCCAACGGGTGATTTGCTTTGCCGGGTTGTTGTGGAGACACCGATCAATCTCACCAAACACCAGAAAGAGCTGCTGGCTGAGCTTCAAGATACGCTTGATGATTTCGGTAGCAAGCACTCGCCACGTAAAAAAAACTGGTTTGATGGCGTGAAGAATTTTTTTGACGATATGAAACTCTAAGGGTTGTCTCAGACAAGTGGCCAGCTGAAGGTTTAAAAATGGGTATGAATACACGAATCGCAGTGACAGGCGCTGCCGGGCGCATGGGTAAGGCATTGATTGAGGCGGTGACAATCGCTGATGGCGCCGTATTGTCAGCGGCGATTGAGCGCCCTGACAGCACATTGATTGGCGCTGATGCAGGCGAACTGGCTGGCGTGGGAAAAAACGGTGTTCAGCTTGTCGGGGATATCCAGCCGGTATTGAATGATTTTGACATCCTGATCGACTTCACGGTGCCCGTGGCAACCCTGGCAAATGCGGCGGCCTGTGATGCAGCAGGGAAAAAAATAGTCATTGGTACCACGGGCTTTAATGAACAGCAAAAGGCTGAGCTACTCGCCAGGCAGCAGACAATGTCCATCTGCATGGCGGCTAATTTCAGTGTGGGTGTGAACCTGTGTTTCAAATTGCTGGATGTTGCAGCAAAAACTTTGGGTGATGATGTGGATATTGAAGTCTATGAAGCCCATCATCGCCATAAAGTGGATGCGCCCTCTGGTACAGCACTGAGAATGGGTGAAGTCGTTGCGGATGCGTTGGGTCGTGATTTAAAAGATTGTGCCATCTATGGCCGAGAAGGCCAAACGGGTGCACGAGCGCGTGAAACGATTGGATTTGCGACGGTCAGGGCGGGTGATATTGTGGGTGATCACACCGTGATGTTTGCCGCTGAGGGTGAGCGTGTGGAAATCACGCACAAGGCCAGTAGCCGGATGTCTTTTGCCCGTGGTGCAGTGCGAGCGGCCAGTTGGCTGATGCCCAAAGAGGTTGGGCTGTATGATATGCAGGATGTATTGGCGTTGCGTTAGATACCGCGCACTAACATTCAAGCAGATTTAACCTCTATGCTTGTCGAGTGAAAGAGCATATTTATGGTTACGAGTTTCATTTTGTTTTTATTTCAAATCCACAAAGTATCAGTCGTTATATGCATTTGGCTTGACAAGAGAATATGGCCGGCACATAAAATACGGAATGGCTGAACTTTGGTTTCATATTGCTACAGAAAGCTATCCAGAATATGCCGGCAGTCTACTTGATCGTTTGTACGCACACTTTGAGTTATTGAGGCTCAATCCCGGAATGGGGTCGCACCGGGAAGGTATAGGAGGTGACGTATGTTTGTTTCCAGTAGAAAAAATCAATGTGATTTATCGGCTTGATGGTGAGGATTTAATTATCCTTCGTGTGCATCACAGCGCTCTGGATAGCAACACCCTTCGATTGTGACATAGAAATATTGTCTGAGTTTTCTAGGATTGCTCAAATGCCTTTTCTTGAGGGCAAATTCCAAGAATCCAAAATTCTTCACAAATCGCGACCCTGCTAAGAAATCCGGGCTAGATCATAAAATGACATATTGCGATATTTAGTCAATGGACAGTCAGTAGTTCTTTCGCGTAAAATCCGCACCCCAGAATAGGTATGAATGGGTTGTGGTGGTTGGTAAATGCGACTAGGCAACCGCAGCACAGAATAAAGCGAGGTGAGGTATGCTTCATCTCGCTTTTTTTCGAGTCGAAATCCCGCATCCATACTCCTGTTGTTGATCATAAATGTTAGATCGCAAAATTCAGTTTAGGAGGTTTTCTTGACCGTTCCAGCATTATTAGCCTTAGAAGATGGAAGTCTTTTTCACGGTGTAGCCATTGGCTTTGCCGGGGCGGCAGTGGGTGAGGTTGTTTTCAATACTGCAATGACGGGATACCAGGAAATCTTAACTGACCCATCGTATGCCCGCCAGATTGTTACGCTCACTTATCCCCATATTGGAAATACGGGTATTAATAGTGAGGATGAGGAATCCTCCAGTATATGGGCAACGGGATTGGTTATACGTGATTTGCCACTGCTGGCAAGCAGTTTTCGCAGTGAGCAGACACTCCGTGATTACTTGATACAGCATCAAATTGTCGGTATTGCAGAAATTGATACCCGTCGCCTGACTCGAATACTGCGTGAAAAAGGGGCTCAGAACGGCTGCATTATCGCGGCCCATGGGGCAGATGAATCGATTGACCCAGAGCAGGCAGTTGAGCAGGCTAGAAACTTTCCGGGCTTGAAAGGCATGGATCTGGCGAAGGAAGTGAGCTGCAGCGAGCGATATGAATGGACAGAAAAGAGTTGGCAGCTGGGCGTCGGTCACGAGCAGCAGTCAGATTTTACCTACCATATAGTCGCCTATGACTTTGGCGTTAAGCGCAATATATTACGGATGTTAGCGGATCGAGGTTGCCGAGTGACGGTGGTGCCAGCGCAGACGCCCGCCGCCGATGTGTTGGCGATGAATCCAGCGGGTATTTTTCTGTCCAATGGTCCGGGTGATCCAGAGCCTTGTGACTATGCGATTGAAGCGATTAAAGCACTATTAGAAACGGACTTGCCGATGTTTGGCATTTGTCTGGGGCACCAATTGCTGGCGCGGGCCACCGGTGCAAAGACAGTGAAGATGAAATTTGGTCATCACGGCGCCAATCATCCGGTTCAAGATGTCGAAGAAGGCAGTGTATTAATTACCAGTCAAAACCATGGTTTTGCGGTTGATGAGAAAAGTCTGCCTAGTACTCTGAAAGTGACCCATAAGTCCTTGTTTGACGGATCCTTGCAAGGTATTCACATGTTGGATAAACCGGCTTTTAGTTTTCAAGGGCACCCGGAAGCCAGTCCCGGACCTCATGATGTCGCTATGTTGTTTGATCATTTTATTGAGCTGATGGCTGCACGATAAGGCTTAAAGCGCATTGAGTGATCGGGTTTTCCGAGTTTACCTTTGCGCGACATAACCAGGCGCTGCACTCAAGTGCTGTCCGCAACTTGTAAGTCCACAGCTTACAAGCGCCAGTGTCCTGAATTGCGCAGTAGATATTGTGCTGTAGATAATGCAATGAATAACGCCACGATACGTGGCCCCCTAACTGTTTGAAATGTGATGGTTTGAAATTATGCCAAAAAGAACTGATATCAAGTCAATCCTGATTCTGGGTGCGGGTCCCATTGTGATTGGCCAGGCATGTGAGTTTGATTACTCTGGCGCCCAGGCGTGCAAGGCACTGCGAGAGGAGGGATATCGAGTCATTCTGGTTAATTCAAATCCAGCGACCATCATGACAGATCCTACGATGGCGGATGCCACCTATATCGAGCCGGTTCGTTGGCAGACCGTTGCAAAAATCATTGAAAAAGAAAAACCCGATGCGCTGTTGCCCACAATGGGTGGGCAGACTGCTTTGAATTGTGCATTAGATCTGGCACGAGAAGGTGTCTTAGAGACGCATGGCGTTGAGATGATCGGCGCGACCAAAGAAGCCATAGATAAGGCCGAAGATCGACAACAGTTTGATGTTGCGATGAAAGCCATTAATCTGGGAACGCCACGGTCAGCCATTGCCCACAGTATGGAAGAAGCCCTGCAGGTGCTGGATCTGGTAGGTTTTCCCAGCGTTATCCGGCCCTCCTTTACCCTGGGTGGTAGCGGCGGTGGTATTGCCTACAATCGGGAAGAGTTTGAGGAAATCTGTCATCGAGGGCTGGATCTCTCTCCCACCAATGAGCTGTTGATTGATGAGTCCCTGATTGGTTGGAAAGAGTATGAGATGGAAGTGGTGCGGGATAAAAAAGATAACTGCATCATTGTCTGTTCGATTGAGAATGTTGATGCCATGGGTGTGCATACCGGCGATTCCATCACGGTGGCCCCGGCACAGACGCTGACAGACAAGGAATACCAGATATTACGTAATGCCTCGATTGCGGTATTGCGTGAAATTGGCGTTGAGACCGGCGGCTCCAACGTGCAGTTTGCCTTAAATCCAGAAGATGGCCAATTGGTTGTTATTGAGATGAATCCCAGGGTCAGCCGTTCCTCGGCGCTGGCCTCCAAGGCAACGGGATTTCCCATTGCCAAAGTGGCCGCCAAGCTGGCAGTGGGTTATACCCTGGATGAGCTGGAAAATGATATTACCGGTGGCGTGACCCCCGCCTCTTTTGAGCCATCCATTGACTACGTTGTCACTAAAATACCGCGTTTTACGTTTGAAAAATTTCCCGCTGCCGATGCACGCCTGACCACACAGATGAAGTCTGTGGGTGAAGTGATGGCCATTGGCCGTACCTTTCAGGAATCATTGCAAAAAGCCATGCGCGGGCTGGAAGTGGATTCAGCAGGTTTTGAATCCCAGCTGGATCTTTCCAGTGGGGATGCCAAGGAGAGAGTGAAGCGAGAGCTGCGAAATCCCAGTGCTCAGCGTCTTTGGTATCTTGGTGATGCATTCAGACTGGGTTTCAGTCTTGAACAGGTTGCCAGTGGTAGTGAGATTGATCCCTGGTATTTAGTGCAAATTCAGGATTTGATTGAAGAAGAAAGACAGCTCAGTGAGATGGCGCTGTCTGATGTTGATAAGGCATTGATGTATCGGCTCAAGCGTAAGGGCTTTTCCGATACACGCTTGGCTGCCTTGCTAGCGGTGACCGAAAAGGCGTTACGCAAGCATCGTTACGCACTGGGTGTGCGTCCGGTCTATAAGCGCGTTGATACCTGCGCGGCAGAATTTGCCTCTGCAACAGCGTATATGTATTCCACTTATGAGGAAGAATGTGAGGCGGCAGTTTCTGATCGTGAAAAAATCATGGTGCTGGGCGGTGGTCCGAATCGTATCGGTCAGGGGATTGAGTTTGATTATTGCTGCGTGCATGCCGCATTGGCCATGCGAGAAGATGGCTACGAAACGATTATGGTTAACTGTAATCCGGAAACCGTATCCACCGACTATGATACCTCGGATCGCTTGTATTTTGAGCCGGTTACGCTTGAAGATGTTTTGGAAATTGTAGATCTGGAAAAACCCAAGGGGGTTATCGTCCAGTTTGGTGGCCAAACACCCTTAAAACTGGCCATAGCGCTGGAGGCGGCCGGTGTGCCGGTTATTGGCACCAGCCCAGAGGCAATTGATCGGGCGGAGGATCGCGAACGCTTTCAACAAATGATTGAGCGCCTGAAGCTCAAGCAGCCGCCGAACACAACAGTCCGTAGCGTTCAGCAAGCGGTTATTGCCGCTGAGAAGATTGGTTACCCGCTGGTGGTGCGACCCTCTTATGTGTTGGGTGGGCGTGCGATGGAGATTGTGTACAATGAAGCTGAATTGAATCGTTATATGCATGAGGCGGTTCAGGTTTCAGAGGAAACGCCCGTGCTTCTGGATTATTTCCTTAATGCGGCCATTGAAGTGGATATTGATGCGGTATCTGATGGCAAACAAGTTGTCATCGGCTCCATTATGCAACACATTGAACAAGCCGGCGTGCATTCGGGTGATTCAGCTTGTTCATTGCCACCCTATAGCTTAAGTGATGATGTGCAGCAGAAAATGCGCGATATGGTTAAGCGCATGGCGATGGAACTGGGCGTGTGTGGTTTGATGAATGTGCAGCTAGCGCTGCAGGATAATGAAATTTACGTGATAGAAGTGAATCCGCGAGCCTCAAGAACTGTGCCCTTTGTCTCCAAGTGTATTGGCCTGTCATTAGCAAAAGTCGCTGCGCGATGTATGGTCGGTGTGAGTCTTAAAGAGCAAGGTTTCACAGAGGAACGGTTCTCGCGCTTCTACCATGTGAAAGAAGCCGTGTTCCCCTTCAATAAGTTCCCTGGTGTTGATCCAATTCTCGGGCCAGAAATGAAGTCCACGGGTGAAGTAATGGGGGTTGGTGAGAATTTTGATGAGGCTTTTGCCAAGAGCCAGTGGGGTGCTCTGGAAGTCTTGCCCAAGGGCGGAAATGCCTTTGTCAGCGTTAGAGACGCCGATAAAGAAGGCTTGGCTGAATTGGCGCAAGAGTTGATTGAGCTGGGTTTTAAGTTGATAGCTACTGAGGGCACTGAGCGTGTTATTGCCGAAGCCGGGTTTCCCGTTAAGCGGATAAATAAGGTGATGGAAGGACGGCCGCATATTGTCGACAAGATAAAAAACGGTGATATCCAGCTGATCGTCAATACCACAGAAGGCAAGCAGGCTATAGCTGATTCAGCGACAATTCGTCGTTCTGCGTTGGCGAAAAAAGTTTATTATACGACCACGATGGCCGGTGCTGAATCGGTCTGCCAGGCTTTGCGCTATGGTGAAGAAAAAACAGTGCGTCGATTGCAGGATTTGTATGGGAGAGAGCAAGCATGAAACGAGTACCAATGACTGTTGAGGGCGAGAAGCGGCTCCGGGAAGAATTAAATCAACTTAAATCAGTCGAGCGTCCGAGCATTATTCAGGCGATAGCAGAGGCGCGTGCGCACGGTGATTTAAAAGAAAATGCCGAATACCATGCTGCGCGTGAGCAACAAGGATTTTGTGAAGGCCGGATCAAGGAAATTGAAGGCAAGCTGTCTGAAGCTCAAGTGATTGATGTAACAAAAATCACACCGCAAGATAAAGTGATTTTTGGCGTAACGGTCGGCATTATCAATGTAGAAACCGATGAAGAATTGTCTTATCAGATTGTTGGTGATGATGAGGCGGATGTGAAGGCGAACAAAATATCGGTCAATTCACCCATAGCTCGAGCGCTGATTGGCAAAGAGCCGGGTGAAGTCGTAGCGGTTCGCACTCCATCAGGTATTACAGAGTATGAGATAGGCGAAATCCAGCACCTGTGAAATTTTCAAGTGCGGGATTGTCTCGCGCGGGTTTCTCAGACAGGCTTATAGGAGCGTAATAAGTTTGATAAATGAGGCTTGGGTTTTTCAGCGGCTCTAAAAATCAGCGCAATATTACCAATCATTTGAATCTGTTCAGCTGCCAGTTGCGTGCATAGTTGTTTAACCAACAGCTTCTTCTGTTCTCGGTCTTCGTTTGCCAGTTTAACTTTAATCAGTTCGTGATCATCTAAGGCGCGGTTAAGTTCATTGCAAACGCTTTCAGACAAGCCTTTACCGGCAATTGAAACCACGGGCTTTAATTTGTGCCCGATGGTTCTGAAACGTTTTTTTTCGGCTTGGGATAAGTTCATATAAAGTATGCTTTTAGGGAAGTGCGATTGTTAGAAATTGACATATCGTCCAGGAGCGAACATTGTACTTTAACTGATCGGATGTCACTACTAACTCAGGCTATTAATGCAATGGCGAAATCAAAAAGTAGTAAAGGTTGGCTGCGAGAACACTTTGATGATCCCTATGTGAAAAAGGCACAGCAGCTGGGCATGCGATCACGAGCCTGTTTTAAGTTGTTGGAAATTCAGGAGAAAGACAAGATCATCAAGCCGGGAATGACGATTCTTGACCTGGGAGCCGCACCTGGAGGGTGGTCGCAGGTTGCCGCAGATATTATTGGATCTAATGGCCGTGTTATTGCCTCAGATATTTTACCGATGGATGCTTTGGCAGATGTTGAGTTTGTACAAGGTGATTTTACTGACTTGGAAGTGATGGAGAAGCTGCTGGATTTGCTGGATGGAGAGAAAGTGGATCTTGTAATTTCTGATATGGCCCCAAACATGAGTGGAATGAAGGATGTAGACCAACCCAAAGCCATGTATTTGGGTGAGCTTGCACTGGATTTGGCCACTCAAGTCCTCAAGCCCGGAGGTGGCTTTCTGGCCAAAGTGTTTCATGGGGAAGGGTTTGATGTGCTTTTACAGGAAATGCGCAAGCAATTCAATAAGGTACAGACGCGCAAACCCCAGGCATCAAGAGCAAGATCACGAGAGGTATACCAGTTGGCGCGTGGTTTTAAAGGGTAATGTGGTTTGCTATCGCTCATGGTGGCAGCTGTTAAAGTAGTGTAAAGTGCAGTTTGCCCTGTGGGAGCCCAAAGAGCGGCTATGCTTAAGGGAAGAGAAGGTAACTAGTATGATGTTAAAGAGGATGTTTCCTTGAACGATATGGTAAAAAACCTGCTGTTATGGTTGATTATTGCAGCGGTATTGTTAACGGTTTTCCAAAACTTTAATCAGCAATCGCCTAAGGAGCGGCTCAGCTACTCACAGTTTATTGAGGCAGTGCAGAGTGAGCAGGTTGAGCAGGTCCAAATTGATGGCCTGATTATTGAAGGCACCTACACCACAGGTGAAGATTTTGAAACCGTCAGACCACAGGCCCTGGATAATGGCCTGATTGGTGATCTGCTAGATCACCGCGTAAAAATAGAGGGTGTTCAACCCGAACAACAAAGCCTTTGGACACAATTACTGGTCGCCTGTTTCCCGATACTGATCATTATTGCTGTCTTTATGTTTTTTATGCGCCAGATGCAAGGCGGTGGCGGTGGTCGCGGTGGGCCAATGGCCTTTGGTAAGAGCAAAGCCCGATTGCTGGGTGAAGATCAAATCAAAACCAATTTTGCAGATGTTGCTGGTTGTGACGAAGCCAAAGAGGATGTGCAGGAGCTCGTTGAATTTCTGCGAGACCCCAGCAGATTTCAGTGCTTGGGTGGCAAGATTCCTCGTGGAATACTCATGGTAGGCGCCCCCGGTACCGGAAAAACGCTGCTTGCAAGGGCGATTGCAGGCGAAGCAAAAGTACCGTTCTTTTCCATTTCTGGATCAGATTTTGTTGAAATGTTTGTTGGTGTAGGCGCTTCGCGGGTACGCGACATGTTTGAGCAAGCTAAAAAACAGGCACCTTGTATCATCTTCATTGATGAAATTGATGCGGTTGGACGCCACCGTGGTGCTGGATTGGGCGGTGGTCATGACGAACGTGAGCAAACACTGAACCAGCTGTTAGTCGAAATGGATGGTTTTGAAGTCAATGACGGCGTTATTGTCATTGCAGCTACAAACCGACCGGATGTGTTGGATCCTGCCTTATTGCGCCCCGGGCGTTTTGACCGTCAAGTGGTTGTTAGTTTGCCTGACATCCGGGGTAGAGAGCAGATTCTCAAAGTACATATGCGAAAAGTACCCCTTTCAGACAATGTAGAACCGGCGGTGATTGCTCGTGGTACACCGGGGTTTTCTGGTGCTGATTTAGCGAATTTGGTCAATGAGGCCGCATTGTTTGCGGCTCGTACAGGTGTTCGTACAGTAGCCATGGAGCAATTTGAGCTGGCCAAAGACAAAATCATGATGGGTGCTGAGCGCAAATCCATGGTGATGTCTGTCGATGAAAAAACAAATACGGCTTATCATGAAGCAGGTCATGCGGTTGTTGGCCGCTTAATGCCCGAGCATGATCCGGTTTATAAAGTGAGTATTATCCCTCGTGGTCGAGCCCTGGGTGTCACGATGTTTTTGCCTGAGGAAGATCGATATAGTCACAGTAAACGCCGTATTATCAGTCAGATATGCAGCCTTTTTGGTGGGCGAGTCGCTGAAGAGATGATTAACGGCCCCGACGGTGTTACAACCGGTGCATCTAACGATATCAAGCGTGCAACTGAAATTGCCCGCAATATGGTGACCAAGTGGGGCTTGTCAGAAAAACTCGGACCTCTGCTGTATGACGATAGTGAAGAAGAAGTGTTTCTGGGCCGTACGGCAGCGACCGGAGGTGGAGGCGCTTCAATATCCGGTGCGACACGGGCTAAAATTGATGAAGAAGTTCGATACATAGTCGATGAGTGCTATGCAAGCGCACAGCGAACTCTTGAGGAAAACAAAGACAAGCTGGTGGCGATGTCTGACGCATTAATGAAGTATGAAACGATAGATGCTGAACAAATCAACAATATTATGGAGGGGCGTGATCCTGGCGATCCTTCGGATTGGTCAGATGGCCCGTCAGATTCAGATGCAACGAATGATGGAGCTAAGACGTCAGAATCTGATTCAGCAGGCACCATTGGTGGTGCAGCCAAACAACATTAGTTTTTCGTTCATTTGTTATCTTGTTAGCCGCTGCTTTTTGCAGCGGTTTTTCGTTAAAAGCTAAAAACGATGAAAAGAGACGAGCCCCTACACAGTAGTAAGCCATGGTCTGGTGTAGACAAACCGATGGTCATGGGAATCTTGAACGTCACACCTGACTCTTTTTCCGATGGCGGACGTCTGTTTGTCAATAATCGACTAGACTATTCTGTGGTTCTACAAACGGCCAAAAAAATGCTTGATGATGGTGCGGCCATTATTGATGTGGGTGGTGAATCAACCCGGCCTGGTGCCAAACCCATCAGTGTCCAGCAAGAGCTGGATCGTGTTGTGTCTGTGGTTGAGAGGCTTGCTGCACAATTGCCTGTTTATATTTCGGTCGATACCAGCACACCTGAAGTGATGCGTGAGTCCGCCAAGGCGGGCGCAGGTTTGATTAATGACGTGAGGGCATTGCAAAAAGAAGGTGCGGTGCAGGCAGTCAAAGAGACCGGTTTGCCAATCTGTCTGATGCATATGCAAGGTGAGCCGGACTCTATGCAAAGTGATCCGCAGTATCGCAATGTCTTAGAAGAAGTAATGGCGTTTTTGCGGGCCAGGATAAGGGTCTGTGAGGCCGCAGGCATAGCCCCACAGAACATCATCATTGATCCTGGGTTCGGTTTTGGTAAAACGCTGGAAAACAACCTGACGCTGTTAAATCAACTGCAACAGTTTCAACAGTTGAAAAAACCGATCATGGTTGGAATGTCTCGAAAATCCATGATTGCTGCAGTGACGGGGCGTAGTGTGGATGAGCGTTTAGCGGGTAGTTTGGCACTTGCCACTATTGCGGTAGAACGCGGAGCAGATATTATTCGAGTGCATGATGTAAAAGAATCAGTAGACGCAGTCGCTATGGCCACTGCGGTAAAGAGGGAAATGATATGACGACAAAAAAATATTTTGGCACTGACGGCATTCGGGGACGAGTGGGCGCCGGTTCCATTACACCGGAATTTATGTTGAAGCTGGGATGGGCTGCTGGACGTTATTTTGCCCGTCAATGTGACAGTGGACGCGGGAAGATTATTATTGGTAAGGACACGAGAATATCCGGTTATATGTTTGAGTCGGCACTGGAGGCCGGTTTGGTTGCAGCGGGTGTTGATGTGGCGCTTATCGGGCCAATGCCCACGCCTGCAATTGCCTATCTAACACGCACTTTTCACGCGCAAGCGGGCATTGTGATCAGTGCATCTCATAATCCCTATCATGATAATGGCATCAAATTCTTTTCTGCTGAAGGCACGAAGCTACCCGATGAGGTGGAGCTGGAAATTGAAAAACAGATCGATGTACCCATGACAACAGTGGATTCCAGCCACTTGGGTAAAGTGGTAAGAATCAATGATGCGGCGGGCCGATACATAGAATTTTGTAAAAGCACTGTGCCCAGTTCATTTAATCTCAGGGGCGTAAAGCTTGTCGTCGATTGCGCACACGGGGCGAATTACCATGTTGCTCCCAGCGTATTTGACGAATTGGGGGCTGACGTTGTCGCCATAGGTGCACATCCCAATGGTTTAAATATAAACGATTACGTGGGCTCAACGTCACCCAACAAATTGATAGAGTCCGTGCGCCGTGAGAAAGCAGATTTAGGCATCGCCTTTGACGGCGATGGAGACCGGGTGCTGTTTGTGGATCATGCGGGTGAACTGGTCGATGGTGATGAGCTGTTGTACGTGATTGCGCGAGACCAACAACGCACAGAAGGCAGCTGTAAAGGTGTTGTCGGTACATTGATGAGCAATCTTGGTTTTGAGCTAGCGTTAAAGGAGCTGGATATTCCTTTTGCTCGCGCAAAGGTGGGTGATCGATACGTGAAAGAGCTGATGCAGGAGAAAGGCTGGATTTTAGGTGGTGAGTCATCCGGGCATATTATCTGTGCGGATGTCACGACAACGGGTGATGGCGTGGTGTCTGCCTTGAAAGTCCTGTTCTCAATCAGGGCCAGTGGCAGTACCCTGCATGAATTAAGAAAACATATGAGTCGCTTTCCCCAACAAATGATCAATGTGCGTGTCGCGCAGCAGCAAAATATCGCAGACAATGAGGCGGTTAACCGGGCAGTGAAAGAGGCCGAAACTCAACTGGCAGGACGCGGGCGCGTATTGCTAAGACCATCGGGCACTGAGCCGGTTATCAGGGTAATGGTTGAAGGTGAGGACAAAACGCTGGTCGACGAGCTAACCCAAGAGCTCGCGCGTGTTGTCGAGTCGCAAATGACTGATGAGTGATCGGTAACTCTAAGGGTGACACATGTAGGGTGTGCCATGCGCACCAAGAAAACCCTGATCTGTTGGTTATGCATTAAGTGGTCTTTACTGACAACTCTTTTCCAGGTGGGGCAACCCCCCCTGGAATTATGGCAAATGACGGTTGTTCTTGTATGTTCTGTGGCGTTTAGGTAAGATTAGCGCCCGTTTTTTTGAGATGGTGGGAGGAGTTATGCGCAGTCCTCTAGTTGTTGGGAATTGGAAAATGTATGGATGCACGGACGATGTGCGCTCCTTACTTGAAGGTTTATGCAAAGAAGAGCTGCCAGCTAAGGCTGGTGTGGCTGTCTGTCCACCCTTTCCCTACATAGGGTTTGCTCAGGCACTGTTGGCTGATACAGGCATCGCCTGGGGTGCTCAGAACCTCTGCGCAAATTCTGCTGCCGAGGGGGCGTTTACCGGGGAAGTATCTGCGTCAATGCTGGTGGATATGAAGTGTCGATACGTGATCGTGGGGCATTCTGAGCGTCGTACCTACTATCATGACACTGATGATTTAGTAGCCGAAAAATTTATTAACGCACAAAGTACTGGGCTAGAGCCAATTTTGTGTGTTGGAGAAAACCTGGAGCAGCGCGAAGCCGGCGAGACCCTGGCTTTTGTTGAACAGCAGATACTAGCGGTGCTGGATAAGGTTGGTATAGAGGCTTTTGAAAAGGCTGTGATTGCCTACGAACCCATTTGGGCAATAGGTACGGGTAGAACCGCCAGCCCTGAACAAGCGCAGGAAGTGCATGCGCATATTCGTAGTGTTCTGGCGAAGAAAGACGAGCTTATCGCTGATAATATGAGTCTGCTTTATGGTGGTAGTGTTAAGGCGGAGAATGCGGCGCAGCTTTTTGCTAAACCGGATATTGATGGCGCCCTTGTGGGTGGCGCATCGTTAAAAGCTGCCGATTTTGCAGCAATATGTCGAGCGGCGGAATAGAGTGATGTTGGAAAAAGTTATTATTGTTATGCATGTGCTGACGGCAATCTCTATTGTCGCACTCATATTATTACAACAAGGGAAAGGCGCTGATATGGGTGCCTCCTTTGGTAGCGGTTCATCAAGCACAGTATTTGGTGCACAGGGCAGCGGTAATATTCTATCCAAAAGCACGGCTGTGTTATCAGCTCTCTTTTTTTTAACCAGCCTGGGGCTGGCAATCTACGCAAATCGCCAAGCTGATTTGGCTGGTGAGGTGGGTATACCTGTGCCGGCGGCGATTGAAAATAGAGTTGAAGCGCAGGTTTCCGATCAAAGTACTGGCGGCGGCGATATACCGGAAATAGAAACGTCGGCAGAGCAAGCTGACGGATCTGCTGATGATGTACCGATTATTGAGTAATAGATATGAACTATGCCGAAGTGGTGGAATTGGTAGACACGCTATCTTGAGGGGGTAGTGGGCAATGCCCGTGCCGGTTCAAGTCCGGCCTTCGGCACCATATTTTTGTTTCAAGTAAATTCAAATAATTCTTTTCTAAGAATCACACTTAATCATCCTCATCCATTGGGCTGATAACACTTAACAAAGCTGTAAATTGGTCTTTGGGTAAGCGACCCTTTTTGCGGATTTTTGCAAAAATGGGACGGCTTATCCAGACCCATTACAAACCAAGAAAAGTGGCCGGAGGGATTGAAAAATCCTTCATGCTGATTATTTAATAATCAGACCCCCCGGAAATCACATAAAATAAAACGTAGTGAAAAATTTGTTTTAATAGTAAAGAGCTACCGTCCAAAATTAAAACAAGAATATATTCAGTCATAGCCAAGCAAGCGGATAACAAAAAGCGTTGCTGCTGCTTGCGCCGTTACAACACCAAGCTACTGCTAACATGTGTATTTTCGGTGCGAAATAAATGACTGCAATATATAGGTATCCGACATATACATATCAGTTTTTGACATGGCGATTTTGTATTACTCAGAGGATCGCTGGTTTCAATAACAAATCCATCTACCAGCCCGCATGTGAGTATCCTTAGTCCGTCGGGCATCCCCGGGTTTCCTCCTACCAATATCCACATGGACACCAGCATAGAAGGCGACGGGCGGATGAAAGAGCTTGAGCTTCAAGCGATAGGGACGGAGGTGTTTATTCCCTTGCCTCCTGGTGCCCCGTCGAATATTCCCGCCCCCTTGCCGGTAGAGCAGAACGAACGCAATGACATGGAGGGAAAAATTCACTATTCCAATATCTATAACTATTGGACAATACCGCACTCAGAGACTTTGTATTCAAGCATTGGATTTTCCTATGTTGATATTGAAGATGAGTATGTTCTGCATCGCTCGATAAGCAAGATAAATCCAAAGCTGGGAATTTCCTGGCATGCGAAAGATCTCCACGTCAATGCCGCTGCCTTCTCCGATGTAGCGAGGTACTTGCCGTTAACGCAGTCCTTAGAGCCCGTTGAGCTGCCAATAGGCATAAAGTATCGGTGTAACCGCGTGTTTAATGTCGAAGTGACCAGCACCTACGTACACCAAAAGACTTACTTTGATTCACTCAACAATATGGATAAAGATATGGTGAAGGACAGTTTCTGGTATTCAGGGTTTTCCTTAGAATATCGGCTACCAAAAGCAATGGGAGCAGTCTCTGTCGATATAAGAAATTTTACGGATGAAAAATTTACTTTTCAAAAGGCGCATTTTTTACGGTTTGTATTAACTCTTCCTCGCCGCCAGCGATTCTTTTTGAATCAATTTGTTTTAATTCTGCGGCATGACCGGTTGGAGCATAAAAACATGCTGGATGAGCAAACCAAACAACGCGCTGTTCAATCACAGCAACGTTACGGCATGCCAACTGAAAAAGCCGCCGAAAAAAGTCATAAGCGTTATCGAAAAAAACAAATGCCGTGTTTTGGTTGGTGTCGATGCTGATTCTGTAAAATACATAGACAAATCAAAAGGTTGTGTTATATTTGCCGAATTATACATAGAGTTACTATAAGCTAAGTTGCTAGGCAGGAAGAAATCCAAAGAAATTGCCTAACAAATGCATCAACCATCGCCCACTTCGTGGGCTGTCCCTCGTTGACGCTTGGACAATTACGCAGGCGTTATGTAAGGCAGAACAGTGACAATAATGGCAGGTATGTAGTATGGAGTGGAAAATATTTTTTGTGATCTTCGGATCAGTGTTTATAGCTGAGCTAGGTGATAAAACGCAACTCGCCACCATGCTGTTTGCCGCCGATAAAGAGGTAAGCAAATACACTGTGTTTTTTGCTGCGTCTGCAGCGCTAATAGTTGCTTCAGCAATTGGTGTCTTAGCAGGTAGCTTGATGTCAGAGTACATCAACGAAAAATACCTACACTATATCGCCGGTGTTGGTTTTATTGGTATCGGTGCCTTTACTTTATACAATGCGTAAATCACATCAAATGCATGCTGTGGATTTGGGTAAGCTGTCAACTTTTTTCGGAGCAAAAAAATCGACAGCTTACCCAAACCACAGGTGCAAGCGTTATAAATCCAGGGGATATTTGTGTCAGAAAGGATAAAAATTGCCCTTCTCATTGATTGCGACAATGTGAGTCATAATTCGATTGAAGGTGTGCTAGAAGAATTGGCAAAATATGGAATGGTAAACGTTCGTCATGCACATGGAGACTGGAATAATCCATCTTTATCTGGCTGGATAGATAGATTGCACCCTTATGCAATAAGGCCTATGCAGCAATTTGCCTATACAAAGGGAAAGAATGCCACAGATGCAGCAATGATAATTGATGCAATGGATTTGCTTTACAGTAAAAGTGTTGATGCATTTGCATTAATGACAAGCGACAGCGACTTCACCCCTCTCGTACTCAGAATTCTTGAAAGCGGTTTACCTGTTTATGGATTTGGAGAAAAGAAAACACCCCAACCATTCGTAGATGCTTGCTCACCGTTCATTTACACAGAAAATCTCGTGTTTGACGAAGAAGAAATGTCTAGCATTCCAAAAAAACCGACTAAGACAAATAGGAAAAGTCTAAGAAGTAATACATCACTGGTTAGATTGCTTAGAACTTCTGTTGAACAAACATTAGAAGATGATGGCTGGGCTCACATGAGCAATGTCGGTCACTACATATCTAACAACAGCTCTTTTTCAGCCATAAATTATGGTTACAAAAAACTTGGTGATCTAATAAGAGCGACTGAATTATTTGATGTCGAAATGAGAAATGACGGTAAAGCAATGTATATCAAAGATGCGCGCTAGTAATTTTATAACAATCGATTGAAACCGACAGAGCGAAGTTTGACCTTACACGTCCAGAATGGAATTATTATGATAGTGGTATACGGAATCAAAGAAAAATAAACATGATACAAGGTCTTGTGTAACAAGAATCTGCACGACACCCTGAAAAACACCGAAGGATTTTCAGGCGCATGAGTTTTCTAGGATAATCAAATCGGAGAAAGTACTGAGTGTTTATCACTATTTTTTGCCTAATGTTTATCGGGTTTATGCCCTATATGGCTTCCACCGTGGGTGGCTATTATCGAGTTAGGCAAAAAGGAAACTACGACATTGTAAATCCAAGGCGCCAAGCGTCCCAATTAGAGGGTGCTGGTGAGCGAGCACAGCACTTGCAATTAAACTGCTGGGAGGCGCTAATTCTTTTCGCCGTAGCACTATTTTCAACAGTTCTCGCTGAGGTGCCAATACAATATGTAAGCACCTTATCTGTGGTATTTGTTGTAATTCGATTAATTTATTTTTTTGCTTATATGGCAAATTGGGCAAAGCTGCGGGTGGGTGCGTTTGTGTTCGGTTTGATGTGTTGCTTAGGCCTGTTTTCATTGGCATTACACGAAAGTTTTGCCTGACAGGGCTGTCAATTTACCAACCCATTACAGCGCCATTCCCCAGTAGGGAGCGTAGAATGCGACTCGTTTGTTGAGCTTGAATGCGGCCCTTAGCTAATTAATCAAAGCGGTTTAATACATCATTTAAAAAGCGACCGCCTAAAGGTGTAACGCACAAACGTTCTTTGTCAGCTTTCATCAAACCATGTTGGGTCAGGTCTTCAAGCGTTTTTTCCAGATGTAATAAAGGAAGACCGGTGCGTTGTTCATAAAGAATGGCTGGCACCCCCTCAATTAGGCGTAGTGCGTTCATCATAAATTCAAGAGGTAGTTCTTGACTGGATAGGGGGTTGGTGTGCGAAAGTAGAGCTGCTTCTTTATTAAGGTAATGATCCGGTTGGCGTGTTTTCTGAGTGCGAAAAATTTGCTGTGTCGATTGACAGGTGATCTTGCCGTGTGCGCCAGCGCCAATGCCGATGTAGTCGCCAAACTGCCAGTAATTCAGATTGTGTTTTGATTGTTTGCCAGGTTTTGCAAACGCAGAAATTTCATATTGCCCAAATCCAGCGTGTTGTAATCGTTGGAGTCCGTTGGTTTGAATTGCATCCAGGATTGTTTCGTTTGGCAGTTCAGGCGGTGCACGGTAAAACTCAGTATTTTTTTCAATCGTGAGTTGGTACCAGGAGATATGGTCGGGCGAAAGTTCAAGCGCTGTGTCAATATCGGCGATTGCGCCATCAACGCTCTGTCCCGGCAGGCCATGCATGATATCCAGATTGACATTAAGCCCCTGTTGTCGGGCGCTATTCGCCGCAGCAATGGCTTCGCTTTGCTGGTGAATTCTACCAAGCGTCTCTAGGTTTTGGTTGGAAAAACTTTGAATGCCAATCGATAAGCGATTGATACCGGCTGATTTGAAATCGGAAAAATTCACATGCTCAAAGGTGCCAGGATTGGCTTCCAGGGTGATTTCAATCCGGTCTTCAAAACCAATGGCATTGCTGGCCAAATCGATGAGTTGTTCAAATGTATTGGCAGAAAAAAGACTGGGTGTGCCGCCGCCAAAAAAAATGGAGGACAATTTGCGGTTTTGAACATAACTTAGGTCTTGTTCAAGGTCTTTTGCCAGTGCGGTGACATAGGCCTTTTCTTTTTCCGCATCGAGACCTGTGTGGGAATTAAAATCACAATAAGGACACTTTCTTATGCACCAGGGAATATGGACATAAAGACTCAGTGGAGGGAGAGGATAAAAAGGCGCTTTTTGATTCACATAGGTCTCTGTTTGCTTTATTTATTAAAAGCAGAGAATAGTTTTGCGATGGCCTGTCCTCGATGACTGATTCCATTTTTTATCTCTGCGGATAATTCTGCGCCAGAGCATTGATGCTCTGGCACGTAGAAGAGAGGATCATAGCCAAACCCGTTTTCTCCGCGGGGTTCAAAGAGAATCTGTCCTTCCCAGCTGCCCTGGAAAATGGATGGTGTGGGGTCGGATGAATGGCGCATATACACGAGCAGGCAGCGAAACCTGGCTGTGCGCCTCTCCTGTGGGATGTCAGCCAGTAGCGACAATAGCTTGGCATTATTTCTTTGGTCGGTGGCATCTTCGCCGCTAAAGCGTGCAGAATAAATACCGGGTTGTCCATTCAATGCATCAACTTCCAACCCGGAATCATCGGCGATAGCTGGCAAGCCTGAGACTTGTGCCGCGTGGCGTGCTTTTAAAATGGCATTTTCTACAAAACTAAGCCCGGTTTCCTCCACATCGTCGACATCAAACTCGGACTGCGATGTGAATTCGAAGGGTTGATTTTGGAATAATTGTTCGAATTCCTTCAATTTGCCTTTGTTATTGCTGGCTAGCACAATTTGGTTCATGGATTTTGTCGACATAGTGTATGTAAAATAATGAATTAGAGTTTTTCGGTTGGAATGAAAAAGTTATCGAGTGACATGATAAATCGCAGTAGCGCAAAAAAGGTTTGGCCATCGGTTGGCGGCAGCTGAATTTTCATTGTTCTGATCGACTACGGCACGATGCACAATATCAATATTCTTTTTTCGGCAAAGTTCTTCAAAATCCTTCACCGTGCAGAAGTGAATATTTGGGGTGTCGTACCAGGTGTAGGGCATAAATTTCGAGACGGGCATTTTACCTTTGGATGACAAATGGAGCCGCGCCCGCCAATGGCCGAAATTGGGAAAGCCAATAATGCATTCCTTGCCGATGCGCAGCATCTCATCAAGAATAAGATGCGGGAATCGTACGGCCTGCAATGTTTGCGTCATGATAACCGTATCGAAACTGTGTGTCTGAAAATTAGTAAGACCCTGGTCAAGATCCTGTTCGATCACATTCAGCCCGCGTTCGATACTTTGTGTAATGTTAAAGGGATCAAGTTCAAGGCCGAGGCCGTATATTTGCTTATTGACGGTGAGCATTTCGAGCAAAGAGCCGTCACCGCAGCCCAGATCCAATACACGACTGTCGGGGTGGACCCAGCTTTGAATAATATCCAGATCGACACGCATTAGCTTTCTTCCTGCATAATTCGCTGCATATAGGCGCTTATGACTTGCTGGTAGCGTAAATTTGGTAATAAAAAGGCATCATGACCAAAGCGAGATTCGATTTCAGCATAGCAGGTTGGTTTGTTTGCACCAATCAGCGCATTCACAATTTCTTTGGAACGACGCGGTGGAAAACGCCAATCGCTGGTAAATGCGATAATCATGAAAGCGCATTGTGCATGACTAAAAGCGGTCACCGGGTCATCGTTGTATTCGCGAGCCAGATCAAAATAGTCCAGTGCCTTTGTCATCAAGAGGTAGGTATTTGCATCGAATGCATCCGAAAAGGCATCGCCCTGATAGCGTAAATAGCTTTCAACCTGGAACTCCACCTGTTCACTGGTTCCTTTCTGAAATGAGCCGCTACGCAGGTCGCGACCGAATTTGTCTGCCATTGCGTCATCGGATAAATACGTGATATGTCCAACCATACGGGCCAACGCCAGGCCCTTTTTGGGAATGCAGTCGTGTTCGAGATAACGGCCGCCGTGAAAATCGCGATCAGATAGAATGGCTTGGCGGGCGACTTCATTAAAGGCGATATTTTGGGCACTGAGTTTTGTGGCGCCAGCGATGACGATGCAATGTCGTATTTCGTCAGGGTATTCCAGTGCCCAGCGCATGGCCTGCATGCCGCCAAGACTGCCGCCTATAATGGCTGCCCAGCAATTGATACCCAGTTTTTCCATCAAGGCATGCTGGCTATGCACCCAGTCTTGCACGCCTAAACGGGGAAAATCCGGCCCCCAGGGTTTGTTGGTGTCTGGGTTTATGCTGTTGGGGCCGGTGCTGCCATGGCAGCCTCCCAAATTATTTGCGCACGCAACAAAAAAACGTTGGGTATCTATTGCCTTGCCCGGACCAATATACGCATCCCACCAGCCTGCTTTGCGGTCATCCTTACTGTGAAATCCGGCAGCGTGATGGCTGCCGCTGAGTGCATGACAAATCAATACGGCATTAGAGCGGTCTGCATTGAGTTCACCATAGGTTTCCACCACCAATTCATAGTTCTGTAAAACACGACCACAGGACATTTCCAGCGGTGTATCGAACTGATAAGTTTGTGGTGTGACAATACCAACTGAATCTGGATCTATGGTTTCTGTCATTGGGGTAGTACTAACATTGGTGTCGTGCTAAGTCGTTATTCCGGTGGAGCAGTCTAATAACAGCGGCCGGGCTGTGCAAGTGGCTTAGGCAACGTTAGGGTTCAATATCAACTTCATCAGGTATTTTCTGGGGCTGGTGTATGCGGACTGTTTTCTGCCTGCTGGATGTTCCGCTGGAAATCTCCACCGCTTGAGCGCTGACGCCAAAGCGCGTGGCAAGGTATTTAGTGAGTTGCTTATTTGCTTTGCCCTCGGTCGCGGGTGCTTGTAGACGAATTTTTAGGCGTTCGCCGTGCAGTCCGGTGAGTTCATTTTTACTGGCACCGGGCTGCACATGACAGAATAAAATCAGCGTATCACCCTGCCAGTGGAAGAAGGTTTTGCTCATGGTTTGTGCGATGTGTGCTATGCACCTAATACCAAACGTGGATCAACAGGAACGTAGTTAATAAAGATTCGGAAAATCTGAAGTAGTAAAAATGCAAAAATGGGCGATAAGTCGATTCCACCCAACGGCGGGATAACGCGACGAATAGGCTTCATTAGGGGTTCTATCAGCTGATTGACGAGAATCAGGGCTGGATGGTAACTGCCCGGTGCTATCCAGCTGGCGATGACCATGATGATCAGGCCAAAGAAGTAGATGTTGATTATAAATGACACGGTCCCAACGGCTGCCCATAAGATAGCGGTGAGGGGATCAAAAAAGCCAGCTCCGTGCAATGCGGCCACCGACCAGATAGATATCAGCTGGATAACAATGGCCAGCGTTAGTGAGGCCAGATCGAGCCCGGCAAGGCCAGGGATGAGCTTGCGAAGGGGTTTGATTAATGGGTTGGTTGCTTTGACAATAAACTGTGAGATTGGATTATAAAAATCAGCTCGTGCAACCTGCAGCAAAAATCGTAGTAGTACGATCAACAGATAAAGGTAAAGCAAGGTATGGATGATTAAGGTGATGGCCTCAACGAATGGCGCCATATTATGCTCCAAAAAATGCGGATAAATGAATGGTTCTCTGAGCTCGTTCTGAATAACGCAGCTCAGGATATATTAATAGGATGACATTATCATGTTTCAAGATGCTAAGAACCTGTTTGAGAGATAGAAAACCTACAGAGGAAAATCCATTTTGGCCAGATTTTCCGATAAAAATCCTTAAATAGACACAATATACTCAACACTTTACTCGGGTCAGGCTTCTAGTTATCCAACTCACTGGCAAGACTGCTGGATCTGTCATTGGCTGCCTGCAAGGCGCGTTCAAACAAGCTTAACAGTTGTCCCTGTTCGAAAACCGTCAGTGCAGCTGCTGTGGTGCCGCCGGGGGAGGTTACACGGCGTCGCAATTCGCCTGCGTCAACATCACTCTCCATAGCCATTTTAGCTGCACCCAGCGCGGTTTGCAGGGTTAGTTTTTCTGCTATCTCACTACTTAAGCCTAAACTTTGTCCTGCTTTCATCATGGCTTCCATCACCAGAAAGAAATAGGCAGGACCGCTACCCGATACGGCTGTCACCGCATCGAGTTGGGATTCCTGATCAACCCATAGCGCGACACCTATTGAGGCCAGCAGACGATCGGTCCACTGCTTGTGTGTCTCATTCACCCGTTCATTGGCATACATGCCGGTTATTCCCGCCTGTACCAGTGCAGGCGTGTTGGGCATACAGCGCACAATAGGTCGATCTTTGCCCAGCCAGCGGGCCAGGCAGCTGAGAGTGATGCCAGCGGCAATGGAAACCAGCAAAGGGTTGCGCACGGCCAGTTTATCTTTGATTTGAGTGGTAAGTTGTCCCATGACCTGGGGTTTTACTGCCAGAATTACGACATCGGCTGTTGCAATGGCGGCATCGTTATTTTCGCAAGTGATCACGTCATATTGTTGTTTTAGTCGGATCAGGTTGTCCGGTATAGGATCGGAGGCGAAAATATGATCAGGCGGGTAGTTGTTAGCCACTAAACCGCCGATCATGGCAGAAGCCATATTACCGGCACCAATAAATGCTATTTTGGGATCTTCCACGGTGGTTTCCTTATTGATGAGTTTTGGGCTTGCGAGGACCAAACAGCGCTGTACCTACGCGTACAATGCTTGCGCCTTCTTCGATGGCAGCTTCCAGATCAGATGACATGCCCATCGACAAAGTATCTAACTGTGATCCTGCAAGCTCCGGTGATTGCTGCAGCTGTTTCAATAGTTCGGCCATATGAGCATAACTCTGATGCCCAGTGCTTTGATTGGCATCGGCTTTGGGGATGGCCATCAGTCCTCGCAGATTAAGATTGGGCAATGCCTGAATTTGCTTGGCAAGCAATTGGGCCTCGCCTGGACTAACGCCCGCTTTGTTTGTTTCATTGTCGATATTAACCTGGAGGCAGACGTTTAGCGAAGGCAGATTCGCTGGACGTTGAGCGCTTAGTCGCTGTGCAATTTTTAATCGATCAATGCTGTGTGCCCAGTCAAAGTGTGCCGCAACAAGACGTGTCTTATTGGCTTGCAGGGCTCCAATAAAATGCCAACAAAGCGGCAGATCGGCTAATGCTGAGATTTTTTCAATCGCTTCCTGAAGATAGCTTTCTCCAAAGTGGTCTAAACCCAGCTTATGGGCAGTGCGTAATTCAGCGGCAGACCGACCTTTAGAAACTGCCAACAAAAGCACAGAATTTGTTCCTCGATTACTTTTTTCGAGCGACTTGGCAATGCGTTTGCGTAGCTTTGCTATAGTGTGTTCTAGGTTTGACATAAACGATTTCGCGGTACGCTAAGATTCCATCTCGATTAATTACAGTCTTTGAACCTGGGTATTGACGTCAAAGCTGACCTATTTTAACCCGAATTTACGTCTTCGGGGTTAACAAACACAAGTCGTGGTAGAAGTAAGTAGTTACCTGGTCGGATGTGATTCCGCGACAACCCGATTGCCAGTATTGAGGATAAGCATGGATATAACAGAATTATTGGCCTTTAGTGCAAAACAGAATGCGTCTGATCTACACCTCTCCGCAGGGTTGCCGCCAATGATACGGGTAGATGGTGATGTCCGCCGTATTAATCTGCCACCCATGGAACATAAAGAAGTTCACGGTCTTATCTACGAAATCATGAATGATAGGCAGCGCAAGGACTTTGAGGAATTTCTGGAAACCGATTTTTCTTTTGAAGTGCCCGGTGTTGCGCGCTTTCGGGTGAATGCCTTCAATCACAATCGGGGCGCCGGTGGGGTGTTTCGTACAATCCCGTCCAAGGTATTGACCATGGAAGACCTTGGCATGGGGCAGGTCTTTCGCGATATATCGATGAATCCGAGGGGACTTTGTCTGGTAACGGGGCCGACGGGGTCAGGAAAAAGCACAACGCTCGCGGCCATGGTCGACTTTATCAATGACAGCAAATATGAACATATTCTAACCATTGAGGACCCGATTGAATTTGTGCACGAAAGTAAAAAGTGCCTGGTCAACCAGCGCGAGGTTCATCGTGATACACACGGTTTTAATGAAGCATTACGTTCAGCATTGCGTGAGGATCCAGACATTATTCTAGTCGGTGAGCTGCGAGACCTGGAGACTATCCGCCTTGCGTTAACGGCGGCAGAAACAGGCCACTTGGTATTTGGCACATTGCATACCACGTCAGCGGCTAAAACCATTGACCGGATTATTGATGTATTTCCTGCGAATGAAAAATCCATGGTGCGTTCCATGTTGTCAGAATCCCTGCAGGCGGTTGTTTCTCAGACATTAATCAAGCGGGCTCAGGGCGGTCGAGTGGCAGCTCATGAAATCATGATTGGTACGCCTGCTATTCGAAACCTGGTTCGCGAGGATAAAGTGGCGCAGATGTATTCAGCCATTCAGACAGGCGCCAATGTAGGCATGCAGACCATGGACCAATGCTTACAGGACATGGTGGACAAGCGCGTCATTTCCCGGGATGCAGCTAGAGAGAAGGCGAAAATACCAGACAACTTCTAGTGATTGCCGTGGTAGGTGGGTGCGGTGTATTCAGGCGATGCTAGTTTAGGAACAAATCAGACTATTTTTTAAGGATAGCAAAGTGGATGTGGATCGGTTATTAAAAGTCATGGTGGAAAAAGGTGCCTCAGACCTTTTCATCACAGCTGGCGTTGCGCCCAGCATAAAAGTGCATGGACGGGTGCTGCCGGTGACAACGACCAAGCTGACGCCAGAAAAAACCCGCGAAACCGTGTTGAGTGTGATGACCGAAACGCAGCGTAAGGAGTTTATTCGGGATAAGGAACTCAATTTTGCCATCAGTGCTCGTGGTGTTGGCCGTTTTCGAGTCAGTGCATTTTATCAGCGTAATCTGGCCGGTATGGTATTGCGTCGAATTGAAGTGAATATTCCTCAAGTTGATGACTTGGGCTTACCGGAAATTATCAAAGATTTGTCTATGACTAAACGGGGCTTGGTCATTTTTGTTGGGGCAACCGGTACAGGTAAATCCACATCGCTTGCTGCCATGATCGGGCATCGCAATCGTAATAGCAAAGGCCATATTATTAGTGTTGAGGATCCCATCGAATTTATTCATCAGCATGCCGGATGTATTGTCACTCAGCGAGAAGTTGGAATAGACACTGACAGTTTTGAAGTTGCGCTAAAAAACATGTTACGCCAGGCGCCGGATGTTATTTTGATCGGTGAGGTAAGAAGTCTGGAAACAATGCAGCATGCCATCACCTTTGCAGAAACCGGTCATCTGTGTCTTTGTACGCTGCATGCGAATAATGCAAACCAGGCGCTTGATCGCATTTTGCACTTTTTCCCTGCTGAACGGCACACACAATTGTGGATGGACTTGTCATTGAATCTAAGGGGGATTGTTGCACAACAATTGATACCGACGCCTGATGGTAAGGGCAGGCGGGCGGTGATAGAGGTGTTGCTCAACTCGCCGTTGGCGCAAGATCTGATTCGCAAGGGCGATGTGCCCGCCTTGAAACCGCTGATGGCAAAATCGAATGAAATTGGTATGCAGACCTTTGATCAGGCCCTGTATGAGCTGTATAAAACGGGGGAAATCACCTATGAAGATGCCTTGTCACATGCAGATTCTGCCAATGACCTGCGTTTGATGATTAAGCTGGATTCTGAAGATGATGCGCTGGATGAGGCTTCTCAAGGTTTGCAGCTCCAGGATGATTATGACGATGAGGGCAACGGTAGTCGTTTTTAAGTCGGGTGTGCATGTTACAACCCGCATCGGCGGTTAACTCACTATTCTTTAAACCAGGTTTCCAGAATTAACACTGCAGCGATGCTGTCGACTGGCTTGTTCCGAAAATTGCCATATTGCCCTGTCAGTTCTTTGGCTTCGCGGGTACTGAGCCGTTCATCACACAGTTTGCAGGCAATACCAAAACGGCCTTTCAATCGTCGTGAAAACTTTCTTGCGCGCTGACATAGTTCGCTGTCACTACCATCCATATTCAATGGTAAGCCAACAATTAGAGTGTCGGGTTTCCATTCTGTCAGCAGTTCCTTAATGTTGTCCCAATTAGGTATGCCGTCGCGAGCTGGCAGGCATTTTAAGGGCGTTGCAGTGCCGGTGATTGATTGTCCAACTGCGACACCAATGGACTGGGTGCCGTAATCAAATGCCAGCGCAGTGTGCGGTGATAGGAAGCTTGGTTTTTTTTCAGGCATGGCCTGCAGTTGGAGAAATCAGTTGCCAATCTATGCCGAGTTGACTGGTGGCGACTTTAAGTCGTTGCTCAATTGGAATATTAAAAATGATATCAGCGTCTGCAGGCAGGGTTAGCCAGGCATTATTGGCCAGCTCCTGCTCTAACTGACCTGCTCCCCAACCGGCATAACCCAGGGCAATCAGATTGTCTTTGGGGCCTTTGTTATGAGCGATGGCTTCAAGTACGTCCAGCGACGTTGTTAAGCTAATATCGTTGGAAATACACAATGAGGATTCCCAAGGGCTGTCATTCTGGCGATGTAAAACGAAACCGCGATTCATTTCAACTGGGCCACCTGCCATCACGGGTTCATTGTGTGATTCGCACGGGTTTGTAATCTTGAGATATTCAAAGACTTCATCAAAGCACATGTCCAGTGGGTGATTGATCACTATACCCATTGCGCCTTGTGAGGTATGTTCGCAAAGATAGGTGATCGTATTTGCAAACATAGAATCGCTCAAGCTCGGCATGGCGATTAAGAAATTATCTTTCAGGTATGTCTGGTCTTTTGTCGTGTCCATACTTCTCATTATTGGGGTGAACTGCAAGAATGACAAGTTTTGATCGTGAGCTTCTTTAACTGCTTGAACTTAACTGATTTTTTTCGAAGCGCCAGGTTCGGATAATTTCCAGTATGTCGGTGGTTTCGCGCAATTCACGGCTGAATGGAGGAAAGGGTTCAGCCAGTCGCACTATTCGGATCGCCGCATCGTCTAGAATTTGTTGGCCGGAGGATTGTAAAATCTTGAGATTTACAATGCGCCCATCGCTGTTGACAGCAACCAGTAGGCGTAAACTACCGTACAGTTTTCGCCGCCGGGCCTCCTCTGGATAGTATTGATTGCCGATATGTTCGATGCGTGACTGCCAGCGGTAAAGGTATGCTGCATCGGCAGAGGCTTTGGTTGATAGAGAGGTAAGTCGGTGTATGCGAGGTTTTTTTGCCAGCATCTGTTCTTGTTGATCAAGCTTTGCCTGCAAACTTGCGATTTGCTGTTGACGTTCGTCCAGGATTGAATCGGATCGTTTGCTTGTCTTCTCTTCGGACACCAAGGTGTTGGATACAAGAAACTGGCTTCGCTGTGTTGTGATTTGCGGGATCTTTTGTTGTTGCGAGCTTTTTGAACTGGCAGGTGTGGATTGCTGTGAAGTCTCATGAATGCGGGGATCAACAAATTCCGCTAGTTCTGTGCTCGTTAGTTCACGTTTTTTATTTTCTGTACCGCTGGCTTGCTGGTTGGTTTCTGCTATGTAATCAGCCTGTTCAACAGCTTGTTTACTGCTGTGTTGAGCGAGGGTGATTTCCAGACGAGAGATGCCTGTATTATCTGCTGGATCCAGTGGCGCAAATCCCACACCAAGAATAATGAGGGCATGCACAGCAAGGGCCATACAGAGGGTAAAGCCCAGGCGGTCATGACTTGTTATTGTTGGCGCGGATGTCTGTATCATGAGTATATAGCGATCATTTTACGATAGTCATGTTAATTAAGTAGATCGGCAATGCGGTCCATGAGTTGCGATGCAATATCAAGGTTATAGGCAGTATCAAGTTCACGAATGCATGTAGGGCTGGTGACATTAATTTCTGTCAGATAGTCACCAATGACATCAAGGCCTACAAATAAAAGTCCTTTTTCTTTTAGAGTGGGGGCGACCTGTTGACAAATCCAGCGATCACGCTCCGTTAGCGGTCTGGCTTCACCGCTGCCGCCTGCTGCCAGATTCCCACGGGTTTCACCTTGTGCGGGAATACGGGCCAGCGCATATGGGATGGGTTCGCCATCAACCATTAAGATGCGTTTATCACCTTTTGTTATTTCAGGAATATACCGTTGCGCCATAATACTAGTACGACCGTGTTCCGTCAGCGTTTCAATAATGACATTGAGATTAGGGTCGTTATCTTTGACCCGAAATATGGCACTTCCTCCCATTCCGTTGAGTGGTTTTAAGATAACATCCTGCTGTTCTTGGTGAAATGTTCGTAAACGATTGGCATCGGCAGTTACCATCAGTGGTGGGCAGCAGTGGGCAAATTGAGTGGCAAATACTTTTTCATTACAGTCGCGTAAACTTTGTGGTTTGTTGACGATAAGACAGCCATCACGTTCAGCCATTTCTAAGATATAAGTGCTATAAATGTATTCATTATCAAAGGGAGGGTCTTTGCGCATTAAAATGACATCCAAATCACCCAAAGCTATCGTTTGGTTTGAATTAAATTCATACCAGCGTTCGGGATCATGAAATACACTTAAGGACTTTACAGTGGCTTTAGCCTGACTATTTTCTATAAATAAATCAGCTTGCTCCATGTAGTAAATGGCCCAACCTTTTCCCTGAGCTGCCCATAACATGGACAGAGTGCTATCTTTTTTATAATTGATGGATTGAATGGGGTCCATCACGACCCCCAGTTTTATTGTCATTTGAGCCTCTGCTCGCTATTAGCGATCATACTTCCTTTATTTTTAGTGATTTCTATACTATTACTTTAACTTGTTGAAAACGGAGCGTGTTTCAGCAGTTTTTTATATATGGATAGAAAAACTGTTTGGTTTGTAGTCGATAGTTGGCCGGTTGTTCCATAGCATAGTGATTACGTCACATTTTGTGCTAAAAAGCGCCGTTTAAAATCAACAAGTAAGCTTGTTAAGCTAGAATTGTTACATAATAAATAGTGCCGCGAAAAGGCGTATCATATCAACTAAATTCAAGGTCAGCAGAATGGATGTCAATTTTGAAGATCTGAAAGTCATGGTTATCGACGACAGTAAGACGATTCGTCGGACTGCTGAAACATTGCTAAAAAAAGTCGGCTGTACTGTTATTACTGCTACCGATGGATTTGATGCATTGGCGAAAATTGCTGACAGCAATCCCGATATTATCTTTGTCGATATCATGATGCCCAGATTGGACGGTTATCAAACCTGTGCATTGATTAAGAACAACACAGAGTTTAAGTCAACGCCAGTGATTATGTTATCCAGTAAGGATGGCTTATTCGACAAAGCCAAGGGACGAATAGTTGGTTCAGATCAATATTTGACCAAGCCTTTTAGCAAGAATGAATTGCTAGGGGCTATTGAAACGCACATTAAAACTGAATCTTAGTCAAGCCAGATGCATGCAGAGCATGACAAATAGCGTGGAGGCAGTATGGCTCGAGTGTTAATCGTGGATGATTCGCCCACGGAAACGTATAAGATAACTGATATGTTGAGTCGTAATGGCTACGAAGTGCTAGCGGCGGAAAGTGGTGAAGAAGGTGTTGCGTTGGCAAAGAAAGAACTGCCAGATTTGGTATTAATGGATATTGTTATGCCGGGCATCAATGGATTTCAAGCGACACGGCAGCTGACTAAAAATGGACCGACCAGCAAAATTCCTGTGATTATTGTTACAACCAAAGACCAGGAAACAGATAAACTTTGGGGAAAGCGCCAGGGTGCCAAGGGTTATCTGACCAAACCTGTCGATGAAAAAGTACTGATTAAAACAATTGAGGATGTGCTATCCGCCTAAGGATAGCCAATGACTTCATGACTGATCTTAATGATCCCTATGCGCTTTTGTTAGAACTTGAGTCTCTTAGTCGAAATTCTGCTAAAGGCTTGCCCGCTCAGGTCGATATAACACCTCATTGGAGCGGGATTGGCTTTAACCTTTTGGGGCATCGTATGGTGGCTCCTATGGGAGAAGTTGTCGAGATGTTGAGAGTGCCAAGTTATACGCGACTACCCGGCGTGCAACCCTGGGTTCTGGGTGTAGCGAATGTACGTGGTCGCTTGCTGCCACTTTTCGATCTGGAGCATTATTTTGGTACACAAGCTCCGAGTGTTCAAAAAAGGCGGCGAGTCCTGGTATTGGAAATGGGTGAGATCTATAGCGGATTGTTGGTAAACGAAGTTTACGGGATGCAGCATTTCCCCATTGATACATTTACCGACACTATCTCGGATTCACTGCAGGAACTAAAAGCCTATTTCAGTGGATCTTATGTTCAGATGGATATGACTTGGGCTGTATTTAGCCCCTTTAATTTAGCAAGAGATCCCAGTTTCTTTAATGCAGCAGCTGCATGACCAAGGTATAACTACCTTATGCATCTTTAAGCATGTTTGATGAAAATAGATTTTTTTAGAGCCAATTAATCGTTAAATATTTTACTCGGGTAGGAGTCTGAGGCATGAGCGCTACGTCTAACAGTGTAATCTCAAAGTTGCCTTCCAACAGAAACATTATGTTGTTGGTTGTGATTGTGGTTGTATTCGCAATACTGGCGGTCGGTAATGTCGTTATCGTATTTACCGATGCGGGCCATGATGCCAAGTATTTAGAGCATACTGGTGAGTTAAGGGTATTGTCACAACAAATTGCAACTCACTCCAGGGAGGCAACGGAAGGCCAGTCAGAGGCATTCGATAAATTAGAAAAAGCCCGAAAATCTTTCCAGCAAGTATTTGGCATCTTGAAAAACGGGAATGCCAATTTGCCCTCGCCTCAGCAGTACCTTGGTGATGAATTGGCAAGTTTGGAGAAAATATGGAAAAACGTTGATGTGGGTTCCCAGACTATTGTTGGAAACAAAGAGCGGATTCTTTTTCTTCATGAAGTGGCGAGAACATTAAATGCCTCCATCCCAGAGCTTCAGCAGGAATATAATACCGTTGTTGAAATATTAATAGAAACGAGCGCACCATCAGATCAGGTGGCGTTGGCGCAAAAGCAATCCTGGCTGGCTGAACGTATTGCGCGTAACGTTGACAAGATGTTAGAGGGTGGTGAAGGTTCCAACGATGCAGCGGACCAGTTCAATCTGGATGCCAGTATCTTCGGTAGTGTGTTGACCGGTATGTTGGAAGGCAATGCAGCTATGCGAATTAGCCGGGTTCGAGATGCTGAGGCCATAAAGAGTTTGAGCGAAATTGCCAAACTGTTTGAATTCGTGACCGGATCGGTGGACGACATTTTTCAGGCCTCTCCTGATTTGTTGAAAGTGCGCCAGGCCGCCAATAGTATTCTGGTGGATTCGCCATTGATTATGGGTCAAACGACTGGTTTGGCCGAGCATATTAATAATCTCGGAAACGAGCGGGCCATCACCATTAAGTCGGCATTTATCATGGGTGGTGTCAGTATTGTCATGCTGATACTGATTGGCGTGCAGGCGTTTTCAAACACACGTTTTCGTTTGTCCGAAACAGCGGCAACGAATGAACGAAACCAGCAGGCGATTCTGCGGCTGCTTGATGAATTGGCCGATCTGGCCGACGGTGACTTGACTACCACGGCAACAGTAACCGAGGACTTTACCGGAGCCATTGCGGACTCTATCAATTTCACGATCGATCAATTGCGTATCCTGGTATCGCAGATCAATGATACCTCCATGAAGGTTTCTCAGGCAGCGGAAGAAACGCAAAGTACGGCCTTGCACTTGGCCGAAGCGTCAGAGCATCAGGCACAAGAAATTGCCGGTGCCTCTGCGGCGGTGAATGAGATGGCCGTCACGATCGATCAGGTATCGACAAACGCTGCTGAATCAGCCCAGGTGGCGGAACGTTCGGTGGAAATCGCCAATCGTGGTGCCGAGGTTGTACAAAATACGATTCACGGGATGGACACTATTCGTGAGCAGATTCAGGATACAGCAAAACGTATCAAGCGATTGGGTGAATCCTCCCAGGAAATCGGGGACATTGTATCGCTTATCAATGACATTGCCGATCAAACCAACATACTGGCTCTGAACGCCGCCATTCAGGCGTCGATGGCCGGTGATGCTGGTCGGGGTTTTGCGGTGGTTGCGGACGAAGTACAGCGTCTTGCTGAAAGATCATCGGCGGCGACCAAGCAGATCGAAGCGTTGGTTAAGACGATTCAGTCCGATACCAACGAGGCCGTCATCTCGATGGAGCAAACAACAGCTGAAGTGGTGCGTGGAGCACGCTTGGCGCAGGACGCGGGCTATGCCTTGGAAGAAATCGAGAAAGTATCCCAGGAATTGGCGGAATTGATTCAGAATATCTCTAACGCTGCGCGGCAACAGGCATCTTCTGCCGGTCACATATCCAATACTATGAACGTTATTCAGGAAATAACATCGCAAACATCGGCTGGTACTACGGCAACAGCGCGGTCTATCGGAAATCTGGCAGATATGGCGACCGATTTGCGTAGCTCTGTGGCAGGTTTCACCTTGCCGGAAGAAATCGAAGGGAGTGATGTTGCGGCCTAACGTATAGCGCAACGACTATAGAATAGCGGCAGGGTAGCTCGAAGTGAGTTTTTGGTCATGGCCTGGACGTATCGCACTTTACCTGATTTATCTGAAGAACAGTTTGCCCGTTGGCAGTATGTTTTGGAGGAGCGTACAGGCATATTTTTTTCGCATCACAAATCGATTCTGCAAGCAGGATTAATCAAGCGAATGCGAGAAATAGAATGTCTTGATTATGAGCAGTACTACCGGCAGCTAACCGTTGGTACTGGCAATGCCATTGAATGGACAGCATTGCTCAATACTCTAACAGTAAAGGAGACCAGTTTTTTTCGTCATGAGGAGTCTTTTGATTATGTGCGAAAACATCTGTTTAACCGTTTACTCAGTGGAGAAATGGGTGGTGAGAGCTCCGTAGAACTCTGGAGTGTGGGTTGTTCGACGGGAGAGGAAGCCTATTCACTGGCGATGATTGCCAATGACTGTATTGAAGGGTTAGGGCTGGACGTGTATTTTGGAGTGACTGCAAGTGATATTTGCTTGTCCGCATTGGCAGAAGCACGTAATGGTGTTTTTCACAGCAGGAAGCTGAAAAATATGGATCCATCGCTGTGCGACAGGTACTTGAATTGTCAGGATGATAATCAGTATGCGATTGAGCCTTGGTTAAAGCAGAGAGTGTGTTTTGCTCAGCTCAATCTTATCGACATGCTGCAAATGCCAATTGGTAATATGGATGTTATTTTTTGCCAGAATGTTCTTATCTACTTTAGGCGTTGGCGGCAAAAAGAGGTGCTGAATAATTTAATGAGGCGGTTGAAACCGGGCGGATTGTTAATTGTTGGAATAGGCGAAGCAATTGATTGGGAACATCCGCAATTGTGTCGAGTCTCCGAGGAGAAAGTACAGGCCTATGTGCGTGTATAAGCTGGCGATAATAATGAATAGTGTGAGCAGGGGCTGGCGGGTATATGGCTGAGCGACGTAATTATATTGCGCTTGACTGGGTGACTAGCGAGATAGAGGAAACCTTGCAGCAGGCAAGGAGCTCGCTGGAAGATTATGTGTCAGATCGCGAGGATTTTACCAAGCTAAGATTTTGTTTGACCTATGCACATCAGGTTCACGGAAGCCTGAAAATGGTGGAATTGCATGGGGCAGCGTTGCTGGCGACTGAAATTGAGCAACTAGCGCATGCTCTTGTTGAAGGTCAGATAGAAGATACGGGTGATGCGCTTGAATCTCTCATGGCCGGTTTTTTGCATTTGTCTGCCTATGTTCATCGAATAAGTACTACGCGCCAGGATCAACCCGCCAAACTGTTACCTACACTTAATGAGCTGCGTGCTGCAAGAGGTGAAGATGCGCTGTCGGAAGCAGCCGTTTTTAATCCGGACGTTGAGGCAGTCAGCAGTGATAATGTCGTCAAGCCAACGATTAAGAGGGATGAATTTAATGAGTTGATTCGAAAACTCAGGCAGTATTATCAGGCGGCGATGGTCGGGATCGTACGTGATCTTGAAGTTGAAAAAAATTATGAACTAATGCTGAAGGTATGTGCACGACTACATAAGGTAAGTGCGAATACTGCCAGCGAAAGTCTTTGGAAAATATCCCATGCGGTTATTGAAAGTCTATCCTTAAGCGCAGAGCCAGCAAGTGCAGGCATTAAGACTGTATTGCGTCAAATCGATAACGAAATCAAGAAGCTGCAGGATTATGGGCGTGATGCACTGGAAAAACATGCAGATTCAGCGCTTCTGAAAAGCCTGCTATACACGGTAGCGCGCGTCCAGCCTGACACTGAGCTGATACGGGAAGTGCAACAGTCCTATCGTTTGAAAGAAGCATTGCCTGAATTAGATGCTACGGACAATATTGCCCTACCTGACTCCGATGCGATTCGTTCGGTGATAGGGGCATTGAATGAAGAAATCAGTGCAATTCAGGATGTCCTGGATCTTTACGCACGTGGTGAGCACAGCCCTGAATACGATATTGCAACTCTAGGACCAGCATTTCAGCGAGTCATTAATACGCTGTCGGTGTTGGGTGCCGTTGATGCGTTGACAGTTGTTCGTGAACAACAGCAAAGAGTCAGTGAAATTATTGCAAAAGGCACAGATTTCACAAATGATGAATTGGAAGAGATTGCCGCGCAGTTGGTGTCGGTGCAAGACTCGCTGGATCGAAGCAAAACGATTGCAGATACACGGCAGCTTAATATTGAAAGCGGTCAGATTGATCAGGCGCACGAAAGTGTTATTCGAGAAGCGCGTCATGGGCTGGATCAAATCAAAGAGGCTATCGTTGAGTTTGTGGCTTCGCAATGGGATACAGAGCCATTGGTCGCGGTTCCAAAATTGCTGCAAGGTATCCGTGGTGGCCTGAACATGGTGCCGCTTCATGCCTCTGCAAATGTTTTGGAAAGTTGTGAGCAGTATGTTCAGGAACGTTTGCTAAATAGTCGGGATGTTCCTGAGTGGCAGATGTTGGATACGTTGGCAGATGCGATTACAAGCGTTGAATTTTATTTGGATTGTTTGCTGGGAGATACAGGAGCCGAACTTGATTCAATACTTGCTGTAGCGGAAGAAAGCGCAGCTTTGCTAGGCTATCCGGTTGAAGGATCTTCTGTTGATGTGAAGGTCGAGTCAGTGGGTCAGGAGCCGTCACCGACCGCAAATGTGATTGACTTGCAGGCGCACCAGCAGCGACATGAGGAAGTCCCCGAGGAGCTACTACATGAGGAGCTACCACATGAGGAGCTACCACATGAGGAGCTACCGGCTGAGGAAGATGTGCAGTTCAATTGGGATGATAGTGACGAAGATGAAGATATTATTGACGAAGAAGTCATTGAGATCTTCATTGAAGAAGCTGCTGAAGTGCTTGAAACCATCGACAGTTATTTGCCTCAGTGGCAGGAAAATAGCAGTGGCGAAGATGCTTTAGATGAAATTCGTCGGGCCTTTCATACCTTGAAAGGAAGTGGTCGCATGGTCGGTGCGACCGACATTGGTGAGCTTGCCTGGTCGGTCGAGAATGTGCTGAACCGCATAATTGAGGGTGCTCGTGCTGTTACACCGGTGCATCTGCAGTTGGTGAAGGACGCGGCTCAATGCATACCTGCTATGGTGGAAGCCTTTGAGTCAGGAAGTAAAATAGATGCCAGCGCCTCACAATTGTTGATGCAGCAGGCAAGTGACTTGGTGAGTGGTAAAAGTTCAGAAGCTGATGTGCCGGTGGAAGGAACAAGAAATGAGCCCGTTATTCAGGAAGCGGCTGCATCAGAAGAAAGTGTTAGCGAAACTCAAACGACTGCTCCTTTGCTTGGGGAAGATGACGACGATTTGGTTGACGAAGAAATCATCGAAATTTTTGTTGAAGAAGCTACAGAAGTTTTGGAAGCCATCAGTGAGTACATGCCACAGTGGGTGGAGAATCGGGAGAATGCAGACGCATTAACAGAAATTAGAAGAGCCTTCCATACATTGAAAGGCAGTGGTCGCATGGTAGGTGCAACCGATGTGGGTGAGCTTGCCTGGTCGATTGAGAATATGCTCAACCGCGTGATTGACGGATCGCAGGCGAGCAGTGAGACGCATCAGTATGTAGTTCAACAAGTTTTGCAAATTGCACCACAACTGGTTGAGGCATTTGAGGCTCGACAGATAGTAGATCTCAGTTCAGCAGAACAAATGACGGCGATTGCCAATAGATTAGCCGATGGTGAACAGCTGGGCATCAATGAGCTGTCGCGGGTTGAGGAGCCTGAAGTGTTTCCGGTAGCAGAAACGCTTGCAACCGAGACAGAAATTGATACTACTTTGTTGGAAATATTTGCTGGTGAGGCTGCGGCTCATCTTGAAGTAATCAAGTCGTTTGTTAATCATGCAAGGCAGGGTGGAGAAGAGAGGGAGCTGGAGGAAGATTTGCAGCGGGCACTGCACACCTTAAAAGGCAGTGCTCATATGGCTGAAATCAAGCCCATTGCGGATATTGTCACGCCAGTAGAGCGCGCAGTGAAGGAATTGCGAGGCTGCCACTTAAAGGCAGATGAAGATGTAGTTAACTTGCTGGAGAAGGCGACAGAATTTTTAGAGGCCGGTTTGGAGCAGCTATATAGTACACCGCAGCAAGTTTTGCCCGGCGATCAAGAGTTTATTGAAGTTGTTCAGCAACTGCATCAACAGCGATTAGCGGCCTTTGCCGAACAGGACGAACAGGTAGAGGGAGAACAGAAATCATCCAGTTTGATGGTTGAAGGTATAGAAAAACTGCTGCAATCAGCCGATAGAATTTTTGTATGGATTGAGCAGGAACAAGTATCAGAGACAGTCGATAGTGTTATTGAAGAATTACAGGATGTGCATCAAATTGCGATTGACACCGAATACGATGCAATTGCTGATATTGCGGGTCGTTTGGTGCAGGTCTATCAATATGTCAAAGATGATCGGATTGAAACGGATGCGTCTTTTTTCGATTTAATACAGCGTAGCCATGAAAAGCTGATTGATATGATGGATGTTGTGGCGGCAGGGCAGGCTGTGCGAGCAGATCAGGCATTGATTGGCGAACTTGATGCATCTATCAGCGCTGGTGCGCAAGAGCCTGTGTTGGAAGTTGCACAAGAAACTGTAGAAGAATTTGACAAGCCAATGCCTGAAGCCGAAGCCGAAGCCGAAGCCGAAGCCGAAGATATGCAGGCTTTAGCAGGGCTGCTCCCAGATCTTGATGAAGAAATGCTGGAAATATTCATGGAGGAAGCAGGCGATTTGCTGGAAGGCATAGAAGAGTCGCTTGAATCCTGGCTGCGTGATCCCTCTGCAGTTGAGCCGGTTGATGAGTTAAAGCGACTGCTTCATACGCTAAAAGGTGGAGCGCGACTGACGGGTGTTATTCCTTTAGGTGATTTAAGTCACGCCTACGAAACATTTATTGAACAAGACAATCAGATTGACGATGCCTTTTTCGCGCAGCTGCAACGTTTTCAGGATCGCTTGCATGGCATGATTGATCTGCTTATGGGCGTGGAAATCAATCAGCCGGTTCAAGTTGTTGGAGTTTCTGAAGCTGCATCTGTCGTTGGTGCAGAGGCTGTCGTTGGCGATGACGCTGTTGATGACGAAATTATTGAAATATTTCTGGAGGAAGCTCGGGACCTGCAGGAGTCTATTGATGGATGTATATATATATGGATGGATGACCGGGATGATTTAAGCCAGCTAGAGGATTTGAAGAGATTGCTACACACGCTTAAGGGAGGAGCGCGTTTAGCTGGCATGACATCTTTAGGTAATCTCAGTCACAATTTTGAAACATTTTTAATTAACAGTGAGCAGCGCCAGCAAATTGGAGAAAGCAGTTTCTTCGATAGTATCCAAATCTACCAAGACCAGCTGGCGGCAATGATGGACGAAATCGTATCCCATCTACAGCATGTGCCGGACACCGGCGTGGATATGCAGGAAAAAGCTGCTGAACCTGTTACAGAAGGTGTTGATGAGCATGCCGCATCAGCGCTGGAAGTGGAAGACAATGTAGTGCCATTTGCTCCTGTCGGACGTGATGTTGCACCAGCACTGCCCAGTATTGCTGTACCGCCAGCGGCAGTTGAAGCCACGCGCACCTTTATCGATAACTTTGAAAAAGGACAGACCAAGAGCAAAGGTCCGCAGGAGGTCGTCAAGGTTTCCGCCCAGTTATTGGAGGACCTGGTCAACCTGGCGGGTGAAACCAGTATTTCACGGGGCCGGCTCGAAGAGCAGATTAGCGAAATGGGCCATGCCATCGAAGAGATGGATGCGACCATTGACAGGATTAAAGGCCAATTGCGCCGCCTGGAAATTGAAACGGAAGCACAAATACTGTTTCGCCAGGAGCAGGTTGAGAGTGAAGGAATCGAGACTTTTGATCCATTGGAAATGGATCGCTACTCGCATTTGCAACAACTGGCCAAGTCCTTGGTTGAATCGGCATCGGATATACAGGATGTAAAAGAAACGTTCAGTGACAAGATCCGGGATCTTGAAACACTGTTATTGCAACAATCTCGTATTAATACCGAATTACAGGAAGGTTTGATGCGCTCGCAGATGGTGCCATTCTCCAGGATGGTGCCTCGCCTGAGACGTATTGTGCGACAGGTGAGTGGTGAACTTGGAAAACAAGTTGATCTTCGATTTGACAATATCGAAGGCGAATTGGATCGTACTGTACTAGAGCGCATGGTCGCTCCGCTAGAACATATGTTGCGTAATGCGGTGGATCACGGCATTGAAACCGTTGAAAACCGTCGTTCAAACGGTAAAGCAGCAGAGGGTATTATCGCACTGGGTTTGGCGCGAGAGGGAGGCGAGGTCGTGCTGACCTTGCGTGATGATGGCGCAGGTATCGATCTTGATGCAGTTAAAGCCAAGGCAACTGAACGAGGCTTGATTGATGCCGGAGCGGATTTGTCCAGCCATGAAATACTTCAATTCATTCTCAATGCCGGTTTTAGTACTGCCAAGCAGGTCACCCAGATTTCCGGGCGCGGTGTTGGTATGGATGTGGTGCACAGCGAGATCAAACAGCTGGGTGGTTCGATGGATATTCAGTCCGTCAGGGGTCACGGTTCGACCTTTACCGTGCGCTTGCCCTTTACGGTCTCTGTGAACCGCGCACTAATGGTATGTATTGGCAGTGATACCTATGCGATTCCCTTGAATACTATTGAAGGTATTGTGCGTGTCAGTCCCTATGAGCTTGAAGCTTATTATCAGCCGGATGCTCCCGCGTTTGAATACGCAGGTCAATCCTATCGCTTGCGCTATATGGGTTCCTTGTTGCATAGCACGGAACGGCCCCGGCTGGAAGGACAAAGCATGCCCTTGCCTGTTGTATTGGTAAGAGGAGGTGAGCACTCTATCGCTGTGCAGGTCGATCGCTTGTTAGGTAGCCGTGAGATTGTGGTTAAAACCTTGGGTCCGCAATTTAGTATGGTCGAAGGATTGTCGGGCGCCACGGTGCTTGGTGATGGTAGCGTTGTGGTTATTCTTGATTTGATGGCAATGATTCGTGCTGATATGTCCAGAGTGGGATCGGGCATGGGCTATCTTGAAGAGGCTGAAAAAGAAGCGGAAATTGAAAGTAATACGTTGGTTATGGTGGTTGATGATTCTGTAACCGTAAGAAAAGTGGCGTCTCGTTTTCTGGAGCGTCAGGGTATGGATGTTATATTGGCTAAAGACGGTGTTGATGCCATGGCTAAGCTGCAGGAGTTGGAAATATTGCCTGATGTGATGTTGCTGGATATAGAAATGCCGAGAATGGATGGATTTGAAGTGGCTAGCAGAGTTCGGCACACTGAGCGCTTAAAGGAGATACCGATCATTATGATTACCTCCAGAACGGGTGAAAAACACCGTGAAAGAGCCTTGTCTCTGGGTGTGAATGAATATCTTGGCAAGCCCTATCAAGAGGTTGAACTGCTGGAAACCATTGGTGAGCTTACCGGTAAAGAATTTATCTGATGTCTCAGAGTAGCAGTGCGGCGTTGAATGTACCTCGCATTGGTATCATAGCCGACAGTGATTTAAATCTACATTTGTTGCAGAGTACGCTGCATACAGCCGGCTATAAAATTGTGACAGCAACGGATGTTGATCGGCTTGATAAAGACTATTTGGCAAAGCACCAAGTTGATGTATGGATAGTAGAGCTGGAGAAGGAGCTCGACAACGATGCCGTATTTGACTTGCTCTATGATATCGAAACGGTACCCATATTGATGGGAGATGGAGTGCCGCCACAAACTGAGCCAGAGGCACATCGGCGGTGGCAAGTTCGTCTGAAAGAGAAGTTGGCAAGAGTTGAATGTGCTGGATTGGTTGGGTCGGTAGATGATGAAGTTAATCCCATTATTCAACAGGCTCACCGGGTGGCCAGTGGTGATGATGCGCCAACCCATGTGTGGGTATTGGCGGCCTCAATGGGGGGGCCTGAAGCCGTTAAAGTATTTCTTGATGCCTTGCCAGTCAATATGCCGGTGGCTTTTGTCTACGCACAACATATTGATGATGATTGTGATGATCTGCTGGTTCAGGTTATGGGTCGGAACAATAGCTTACGTATGAGTACCTGTATGCAAGGTCATGCCCTCAGACATGGCCAGGTAACCATTGTGCCAACGGATCATATGATTCGGCTGATGCCTCTGGGCAAGATCCATAATTTGCCGGATATTTGGGATGGGCCTTTTTCACCTTGTATAGATCGGGTGATAGTTGAAGTGGCTACATTATATAAACAATACAGTGGAACCATTGTTTTTAGTGGTATGAGTAATGATGGAGCAGCTGGTGCTAATGCTATGAAGGAGCTGGGAGGCACCGTCTGGGCGCAGAGTCCGGCCAGTTGCATCTGTAGTTCAATGCCGGATTCCGCATTGGCAACCGGTAGTGTGAGTTTTACCGGAACGCCGGAGGAGCTAGCCCAGGCGTTGATGGAAAAATACGCCAGCGAGTACGTGTTGGCCAAAGGTGAGCATTAGCGTGGTGTACAGCTAGTCATTGCGCTGGGAGTCTGTTCTCGGGCAGGTTTTCATGTTTAAAACAAAGAGTTGTTGTGAAAACGGACAGAAAAACGAGTGCTTACGATCAAGAAGTACAGAATAACAAGGAGCATGCCAATATCAGTCAATGGAACTATTCAACAGTGGATTGGTATGTGAAAATGATCAGTCTTCCCAGGAGTCTTGGTAAATAATGAGCAAACAGCTTCTGACAGATAATAATGCTAGCGAATTGGCAACTCTGCTGATTCCTATAGAGGGAAGTCATCTGATTGTGCCTAATGTTTCGGTGGCGGAAATCCTCGATTTTTCAGATCCGAAACCGGTAGATGACGTGCCTACATGGTATATGGGGTTGTTGAACTGGCGTACCATCCAAGTACCACTGATTTGCTTTGAGGCCATAAATGACCAGCCTTTTTTTTCCAAAAGTGACAGTACCCGTATCTCGATTCTAAACGGCATCACTGATAGTGATCGCCTACCCTTTTGGGGCTTGGTGACACAGGGAACTCCCCGATTGATGCGCGTCTCAGCCCAGGAGATTATAATAGACTCTTCAGTTAGCGCCGGTGTGGCTGAGCAGTTGGCAGTTAATGTAAATGGTGAGTTGGCGCGTATTCCCAATATTGAATGGATAGAGCGACAAATTCAGGAATTACCATAACGTGCAAACTCATTTTCCAGAGAGCCAGTCCTCTCCTTTTATTTCCGCGGCCCTGATATGTGAAAATCCTGTGAGAGTTGCAGGTAGAGGAAAGTTTCTGGGTCTTATTTCCCTGCGGTGGTTGATAAATTTGTGGATTTGGGTGCGCGTTCGGTCTTTAGTGACATCAATGTTAAAGAACAAAAAGGGTTTCAGCGCTGAAACCCTTTTTGTTCTTTAACATTGATGTCTTTTGCTTGACTGCCGCCAGTCATGTACCTATAATTCGCGGCTTGTTTGCTAGGCCCTAAGGGGTTTAGGGATGTTGATGCGGGGTGGAGCAGTCTGGTAGCTCGTCGGGCTCATAACCCGAAGGTCGTTGGTTCAAATCCGGCCCCCGCTACCAAATAGAAGTTGTGCTGAGGATGCCATGTTGTGGGCATCCTAAGTGGACGCCTACTAATAAAAAGCCCCTTTTCAGGGGCTTTTTATTAGTAGCTGCTGGAATGGAGTTGTTGAAGTGGGCCTTGTGCCCATTTTTTGTTGGTGTCATATCAGGCCTAGGAATTGAGAATATTGTCTGGGTTAGGCCGATGAGAAAACAGGCACCGTATGGGTGCGGAGGTTGAAATTGATGCCGGCTAAACAAGATAGGCTTCAGCAATTGATAGAACCTTCGGTAAAAGCCTTGGGATATCAGTTATGGGGTATTGAGTTATTGTCCCATGATAGAAGAAGTTTATTGCGCGTCTATATTGATAGTGAAGACGGCATCAATGTGGATGATTGCGCTAGAGTGAGTCATCAGCTGAGTGGATTGTTAGATGTTGAGAATCCAATCAGTGGGGAATATATACTGGAAGTCTCTTCCCCAGGTACGGATAGACCCTTGTTTACGGTTGAACAGTATCAGCAATATGTGGGTGAGACGTTAAAAGTGCGCACCAGAATGCCCTTTGACGGGCGTCGAAATTTTTCTGGTGTGTTGAAGGCGGTGGAAAACGATGAAGTGGTTCTGCATGTTGAGGACCATGAGTTTATTTTCCCTATTGAAGCCGTTGAGAAAGCACATATTCTGGCAAAGTTGTGACGATTTGATTATTGGGTTTTTGTTGTGGGATTATTAGGGAAGGCTAGTCGTTAGTCTGGAAAGGTTTTAGGCGAGGCTTGAAATGAGCAAAGAAATTTTGTTGGTGGCAGAAGCCGTTTCAAATGAGAAAGGTGTTTCTCGGGATATTATTTTTGAAGCGATAGAATTAGCGTTGGCAACCGCTACCAAGAAACGTTATGACGAGGACGCTGATATACAGGTCAGTATTGATCGGGAAACCGGTGATTACGAGACTTATCGGCGCTGGCTGGTTGTTTCCGATGATGAGTTGGCAGCCTTGGGGACTGAATTTACCCTGGAGGAGGCGCATGAGCAGGATACAACGCTCGGCGCTGGTGATGTGCATCAGGAACAAGTTGAAAATGTGGGGTTTGGCCGAATTGCTGCACAGACTGCAAAGCAGGTTATCGTACAAAAGGTTCGCGAGGCGGAAAGAGCGCAGGTTGTTGATGAATATCGCGATCGACTTGGCGAGCTGGTTAGCGGGACGGTTAAGAAAACCACACGGGATAATGTTATTGTGGATTTGGGCAATAACGCTGAAGGGCTATTGCAGCGAGATCAGTTGATACCGCGCGAAGCGTTTCGTATGGGTGATCGAATTCGTGCCATCCTTTATGAAGTTCGTCCAGAAGCGCGAGGCCCCCAGCTTTTTTTAAGTCGCACCTGCTCCGAAATGCTGATTGAACTGTTTAAAATCGAAGTGCCTGAAATTGCTGAACAAGTGATTGAAATTCGCAGTGCAGCACGTGATCCGGGATCAAGGGCGAAAATTGCTGTCAAAACCAATGATGGTCGCATTGATCCGGTAGGTGCCTGTGTAGGTATGCGTGGTTCTCGGGTGCAGGCAGTATCGGGTGAACTTGGCAACGAGAGAATAGATATCATTTTGTGGGATGAAAACCCGGCACAAATGGTGATAAACGCGATGGCGCCTGCGGAAGTTGAATCCATTGTTGTTGATGAGGATGCTGTCTCAATGGATGTGGCCGTTGCTGGGGAAAATCTGGCTCAAGCGATTGGTCGCAGTGGGCAAAACGTAAGATTGGCAGGCGAACTGACAGGTTGGACCATCAATGTCATGAGCACTGAAGATGCCAATGATAAAAATGAGGCTGAATCGGGCGTTATTATAGAGAGTTTCATGCATCATCTGGATGTTGATGAGGATGTTGCAGAAGTATTGGTGGAAGAAGGGTTTACGAGCCTGGAAGAGGTTGCCTATGTTCCTTTGGAAGAGATGTTAGCCATTGACGGTTTTGATCAGGAAATTGCTGAGGAATTGCGTTCGCGAGCAAAAGACGCCTTGCTAACTCAAGCAATTGCCTCAGAAGAAAAACTGGACAAGAATGAGCCGGCAGCAGATTTGCTTGAGATGGATGGAATGGATCGACAACTCGCTTTTCAGCTAGCGAGTATGGGTATTGTGACAATGGAAGATCTGGCTGAACAGGCAATCGAAGATTTGATGGATATTGATGACATGGACGAGAAGCGTGCAGGAGAGCTTATTATGACTGCGAGAGCACCATGGTTTGCTGAGAGTGAAGAGGAAGGCGGACAGTAAGCATCAGGCACGTGACTAACAGGAGAATCGCGAATGTCAGAAGTGACAGTTAATCAATTGGCGGAAACGGTGGGAACCCCCGTTGATCGTTTGTTGAAACAAATGCAAAAAGCGGGATTGACGCAAACCGATGCGAAAGACAATGTGTCGGAAGAAGATAAAAAAACGCTGTTGTCATTTTTAAAAAATACGCACGGCGCTATGGATAATGCCGCACCGCGTAAAATCACTCTTAAACGCAAGACCGTCAGCACATTGAAATCGTCTTCCGGGCAAGGCCGCAAGACGGTCAATGTGGAAGTGCGTAAAAAACGAACTTATGTAAAAAGAGATCCGGCAGAACTTGCTGCAGAGGCAAATAAACAGCAGTTTGAGGAGCAGGCTGCTGAAGTGGAAGAGTTAGTAGCTGATCAGAGTGCAGTGTCGTCAGAGGCGGATGTAGCCACTGATGAATTACAGCAGGATATCCCGGAAAGTGTAGAGACTCAAAGTCAGCCAATTGAGGAAGCTTCAGCGGTATTACCGGGAAGTGAAGCCGCTAAGGAAGCGCAAGTCGAGCAGGAGAAACCTCAGCCTGAAGCTGTTACTGAAATTACCGACAGAAAAGATATTGATCCAGAGATTCTTCGCCAGCAGGCAGCCGCAAAACGTCTGGAGCGCGAAGCTCAAGAACAGGCTGAACGGCAGGCGGTGGTAGAAGCGAGGGCTGAAACAGAGCGCTTGCAAGGGGAGGCGCGTAAACAGGCCGAAGTTGCAAAGGTGCAGGCGAGTGAGGGAGTCAAAAAAGCTGCGGATGCTCCAGCTAAGAAGCCGGCCAAGCTGAAAAAGCATGATACGCCATCAGAGAAGAATTTTGATGACGAAAAACCGAGGCACAAAAAACCAGCGGGTAAGTCCGCTGCATCACGAGCAAAACCACGGGTTCAGTCGCTGGATCTGGAAGGTAATCTCGAAGAACTGCCTGGGGGGAAACGACCTCGAAGGCGTAAAGTCAAACTGAATAAGACGGCAGAGCAGAAAAAACACGGCTTTGCCAAGCCAACTATGTCTATTGTGCATGAAGTACCGATTTCAGATGCCATCACCGTTACTGAATTGGCCCAGAAGATGAGCGTTAAAGCCTCCGAAGTGATCAAGGTGTTGATGAAGCTCGGGACTATGGCAACGATTAATCAAGCGATTGATCAGGAAACTGCTACCATTGTGGTCGAAGAAATGGGGCATAAAGTTAAGCTGGTGAGTGGAGATGCGTTGGAAGAAGCGCTGAAGGATATCCTGGGTCAGCAAGAGGGGACATTGGATTCACGTGCTCCAGTAGTCACCGTTATGGGGCATGTCGATCACGGTAAAACCTCGTTACTGGATTATATCCGCAAAACCCGTGTTGCTTCTGGAGAGGCTGGAGGCATTACCCAGCATATTGGGGCCTATCATGTAGAAACAGGTCACGGGATGATTACATTTCTGGATACACCAGGACATGCAGCATTTACAGCCATGCGTGCCAGAGGTGCAAAAAGTACAGATGTTGTCATATTAGTTGTCGCGGCGGATGACGGCGTCATGCCGCAAACGGAAGAAGCTATCGCGCATGCGCGTGCTGCAGAAGTGCCTATTGTTGTCGCTATCAATAAAATGGATAAAGAAGGTGCTGATCCCGATAGGGTTAAAAATGAATTGTCCGCGAAAGATGTCATACCCGAAGATTGGGGTGGTGACGTGCAATTCGTCAATGTTTCTGCTCACAGCGGGCAAGGTATTGATGAGCTGCTGGATGCCGTTTTATTACAAGCGGAGCTACTTGAACTTAGAGCGGCGGTGGATGTGCCTGGGCGAGGGCTTGTTGTTGAGTCACGACTTGATAAGGGCCGCGGTGTGGTCGCGACCATTTTAGTGCAAAACGGTACTCTGCGTCAGGGTGATATCGTGTTGGCTGGCTTACATTATGGTCGTGCACGCGCCATGCTGGATGAAAACGGCCTGCCGATTTCAGAAGCCGGCCCATCAATTCCGATTGAGATTCTAGGGCTGGATGGGACGCCGGAAGCAGGTGAAGATTTTGTCGTGGTTGAAAGTGAGAAGCGAGCCCGTGAAGTGGCCCTTTCCCGTCAGACTAAGTATCGGGAAACACGTCTTGCTCGCCAGCAGGCCTCGAAGTTAGAGAATCTGTTTGAGAACATGGCCAATGCGGCTAAGCAATCACTCAATATTGTGATAAAGGCCGATGTTCGCGGTTCATTGGAAGCGATTCAGTCAGCACTGCTGGATTTGGGTAATGATGAAGTTGAAGTCAACATCGTTTCTGCAGGTGTGGGTGGTATTGCAGAAACAGATGTTAACCTTGCTTTGACATCAAGTGCAGTGATTTTCGGATTCAATGTGAGGGCCGATACCGCCGCACGAGTCGTTACAGAGCAGGAAGGTCTCGACCTGCGTTATTACAGTGTTATCTATGATCTGATCGATGACGTTAAACAGGCGTTGACCGGCATGTTATCGCCAGAGCTGCGTGAAGAGATTGTGGGTGTAGCGGAAGTTCGAGAGGCCTTCAAGTCGCCCAAGTACGGTCTTATTGCGGGTTCTATGGTGATTGAAGGGACAATTTTCCGCAATAAACCTATTCGAGTATTACGTGATAATGTGGTCATCTACGAAGGTGAACTCGAATCGTTACGACGTTTTAAAGACGATGTGCAGGACGTACGTAATGGTATTGAATGTGGTATCGGCGTGAAGAATTATCAGGATGTCAAAGCCGGCGATAAGATAGAAGTATACGATATGAAAGAGATTGCACGAACGCTTTGAAGTGGTTATCAGATGGCACGTGAATATGCTCGGCCTCAACGTGTGGCCGACTTTTTAAAGCGCGAATTGGCGCAACTCATTCAACAAGAGATCCGTGATCCACGTATTGGCATGGTGAATGTTAATGCTGTGGATGTCAGTAGGGATCTTGCGCACGCGAAAGTGTTCGTCACGTTTTTAGGGCAGGAATCTGAAGCGGAAGCTTCTCAGCAGTTGGAAATCTTAAACAAGGCAAGTGGTTTTTTGCGATCGAGAGTTGCCGCTGGGTCTGATATGCGTTCAACACCTAAATTGCGCTTTTACTTTGATAGCAGTATTTCGCGGGGCCGTCATCTGTCAACATTAATTGAAGATGCGTTGGCAGCAGATGACAAATTTCATAAAAATGACGACCCGGCAGAGGAGTAACAATAAGGTGGCAAAAAGGCGGCGTGGGCGTGCGCTTGACGGTATTTTGGTGCTGGATAAACCAGCGGAACAGACCTCAAACGCGGCACTCCAGACAGTTAAAAGTCTTTATTATGCGGCAAAAGCCGGCCATACAGGCAGTCTTGATCCATTGGCAACGGGCGTGTTGCCCATTTGTTTTGGAGAGGCAACAAAATTTTCACAGTTTTTGCTGGATTCTGACAAGGGTTATCGCACAACGGTTCTGTTAGGTGTCAAAACGGATACTGGCGATGCAGATGGCACTGTTATCAGTCAAAGTGATGCTTCCGATTTATGTCGTGAAAAAATCGAAGAGTTGTTGCCGCAGTTCAGAGGGCCCATACAACAGATTCCTTCCATGTTTTCGGCCATCAAGGTCAATGGTGAGCCGTTATATAAACTGGCGCGCCAAGGTAAAGAAATAGAGCGTGAAGCACGTGATTTAACGATATATCAATTGGAGCTTCTTGACTTCAGGCCGGGTAGTGTGGCAGAAATTGACTTGTTAATTCGCTGTAGTAAAGGGACCTATATTCGTTCCTTGGCAGAGGATTTGGGAGAACTGCTAAACTGTGGTGGCCATGTAAAAGTTCTACGACGCATTGAGGTAGGCCCCTATGTGCTTGATCAGGCCATACCGATGGAAACGATACAAACATTACGCGACAATCGCGAGTTCACGGCCATGGATGATCTGCTATTACCGCTTAGTTCGGCCCTGTCACATCTACCTCAGGTTGAATTAACCGAATCGGCTGGATTCTATATGCGCCAGGGGCAACCCGTATTGGTTCCAAAAATGCCCATGGATGGCATGGTACGCATTGCAATGGAAGGTGGTGAATTTATTGGAGTAGGAGAAATATTGGACGATGGGCGCGTGGCGCCGCGTCGTTTGATCGCCGGATAATGCCGGTGTGAACCTATCTGTAAATATGCACGGATAGGCTCATTTGAAAAACGTAAGCAACGTTTATATATAGAGCATATTAACTATGAGGTTAAAACTATGTCATTAAATGCGGTTGAAAAAGCAAAGATTGTTGGAGAGTACCAAACAGGGGAGGGCGACACAGGATCACCTGAAGTTCAGGTTGCGTTGCTGACGCATAATATTCAAAAATTGCAGGGTCATTTTGAATCCCACCGAAAAGATCATCACTCGCGTCGTGGATTGATTCGTATGGTTAATCAGCGCCGTAAGCTGCTTGATTACTTAAAGTCAAAAGATAGCAACCGATATACGCAATTAATTAAAAGCCTTGGTTTGCGCCGTTAAACAGTTATTTCCAGCGGTCCAAAACACATATTTTGGATCGCTGATCCTATGGAGGAATATTTGTGAATCCTGTCATTAAAAAATTTGAGTACGGTAATCAGACTGTCACCCTGGAAACGGGACGTATCGCGCGTCAGGCAACTGGCGCCGTATTGGTCACCATCGACAACACCGCTGTGTTATGCACGGTGGTTGGTAGTAAAACGGTAAAGGAAAATTTACCCTTTTTTCCACTGTCTGTTCATTATCAAGAAAAAACCTATGCTGCAGGGAAGATTCCCGGTGGTTTCTTAAAGCGTGAAGGGCGTCCGTCAGAAAAAGAAACCCTGACCTCCCGATTGATCGATCGACCTATTCGTCCCTTATTTCCTAACGGATTTAAAAATGAAGTGCAGGTGATTTGCACGGTGATGTCGGCCAATAAAGATGTGGATCCCGATATCGCGGCGATGCTTGGCACCTCGGCAGCATTGGCTATTTCAGGTATTCCATTTAATGGCCCTATTGGTGGTGCCCGAGTGGGTTACACGGCAGAAGAGGGTTATCTGCTTAACCCGACATATTCTCAGCTGACTGAGTGTGATCTCAATATGGTGGTTGCGGGAACGCAGGATGCTGTATTGATGGTTGAATCCGAAGCCAATGAACTGACCGAAGATCAAATGCTGGGTGCGGTTTTGTTTGCTCATCAGGAAATGCAGGCTGCTATTCAGGCCATTAATTCACTGGTTGCTGACGCGGGTAAGCCACGTTGGGACTGGCAAGCGGAAGCGGAAAATGTCAGTTTGCAGGAAGCGTTAAGTGCCCAGTTTGGCGAGTTGATCTCTGAAGCCTATCAAATCACGGAGAAAGCACAGCGCTATGAGCGCGTGGGTGAATTGAAAGAGCAAGCAGTGACTCAGTTGGCAGGCGGTGAAGAGTCGGAGTTCAGCGACAAGGAAGTCAGTCAGGCATTTTCAGCGCTGGAGAAGAAAACAGTCCGCAGCCGAATTATCAGTGGTGCGCCTCGAATCGATGGACGGGATAGTAAAACCGTCAGAGATATAGCTGTTGAAGTGGGTGTTTTACCTAGCGCCCATGGTTCTGCACTTTTTACTCGTGGTGAAACCCAGGCCATTGGTGTGACGACGCTGGGTACTACGCGTGATGCACAGTTGATTGATGCGCTTGATGGTAAGCGAGAAGATAACTTCATGTTGCACTACAATTTCCCTCCGTATTCGGTTGGCGAGTGTGGACGTATGATGGGTGTAGGTCGCCGTGAAGTTGGACATGGACGCTTGGCACGCCGGGGTATTGCTGCAATGCTGCCCACTGCCGACGACTTTCCTTATACGATGCGCGTGGTGAGTGAGATTACCGAATCCAATGGTTCATCCTCTATGGCGAGCGTGTGTGTGGGATCGTTGTCCTTGATGGATGCGGGTGTTCCGATCAAGGCGCCAGTTGCCGGTATTGCGATGGGGCTGGTGAAAGAAGCGGATCAATTTGCTGTTCTTACCGATATTCTTGGTGATGAAGATCATCTTGGTGATATGGACTTCAAAGTAGCTGGAACCTCCGAAGGTATCACCGCTTTACAAATGGATATCAAGATTGAAGGTATTACTGAAGAGATCATGGAGATCGCTTTACAGCAGGCACTTGAAGCCCGGCTGCATATCCTGGCTGAGATGAGTCGAGTGATTTCTAAATCTCGCGGTAAAGTGTCAGAAAATGCCCCCAGCATGGCCAAGATCAAGATTGACTCGGATAAAATCCGTGATGTGATTGGTAAAGGCGGTGCAACGATTCGCTCCTTAACGGAGGAAACCGGCGCAGAAATTGATATTGATGACGATGGAACCATTCGTATTTACGGGCCTAATCAGGAAGCGCTGGATGATGCCTTGTTCCGGATTGAAGCGATTACGGCAGAAGCTGAGGTTGATAAAGTCTATACGGGGAAAGTCGCGCGTATTGTGGATTTTGGTGCTTTCGTGACAATTTTGCCGGGCAAAGATGGACTGGTACATATCTCACAGATTGCCAATGAGCGGGTAGAAAACGTTAGTGACTATCTGAAAGAAGGGCAAGACGTTCAGGTGAAAGTGCTGGATATAGATGCGCGGGGTCGTATTAAACTCAGTATGAAAGAAGTGCCGAGCGATAATGCCAAGGAAGATGAGTCCTCTTAATCTCGAATCTTCGCCTTGGGGTGTTTAGGGTTAAGAAAATAAGAAAGAGGGCGGTTAGCCCTCTTTTTTTGTTTGTGTCTGATGATAAATTTTCTGAATTACTTATTCAGACGATTATCAACCAGGTGGTTTACGACGCCAGGATCGGCCAGGGTGGAAGTATCACCCAAGCTGTCGAGTTCGTTGGCAGCAACTTTTCGCAGAATACGACGCATTATTTTACCTGATCGAGTCTTTGGCAGGTTGGGCGCCCATTGGATGACATCCGGTTTGGCTATAGCGCCGATTTCCTGGGTGGTTAAAGCCAGTAGCTCTGCTCTGAGCGTATCGCTGGGCTCTACGTCGTGCATCAGCGTGACATAGGCGTAGATACCTTGTCCCTTTATTGGGTGGGGATAACCCACTACAGCGGCCTCCGCTACGGCATCGTGTAACACCAAGGCGCTTTCGACTTCGGCAGTACCCAGGCGATGTCCTGAAACATTAAGGACGTCGTCCACACGCCCAGTGATCCAGTAGTAGCCATCACTGTCCCTGCGAGCGCCATCACCTGTAAAGTAATAACCTGGATAGGCACTGAAATAGGTATCGATCATCCGCTGATGATCGCCATAGACAGTGCGGATCTGACTTGGCCAGGATGTAGTGATTACCAGGTTACCTTCTGCTTCGCCACTCAGTTCATTGCCCTCGGGATCTATCAATGCGAGTTGCACACCAAAAAACGGACGTGTTGCAGAACCCGGTTTGAGCTCGGTTGCGCCCGGAAGTGGTGTTATCATGATGCCGCCAGTTTCGGTTTGCCACCAAGTGTCTACAATGGGACAGCGCAACTCACCAACCACCCGGTGGTACCATCCCCAGGCTTCGGGATTGATGGGTTCTCCCACAGTCCCCAACAGTTTAAGCGATTGACGCGAGGTTTTTTTCACTGGGTCGTCACCCCGGCCCATCAAAGCGCGTAGCGCTGTGGGGGCAGTATAAAAAATATTTACCTGATGCTTGTCCACTACCTGCCAGCAACGTGATGCATCAGGATAGGTGGGAACTCCTTCAAACATCAGGGTGGTAGCCCCGTTGGCGAGAGGGCCGTAGACAATATAGGAATGACCTGTGACCCAGCCAACATCGGCAGTACACCAATATATATCGCCTTCCTGATAATCAAACACATATTTATGGGTCATGCTGGCGATCAGGAGGTAACCTGCTGTGGTGTGCAGAACGCCCTTGGGTTTGCCCGTCGAGCCCGATGTGTAAAGAATAAAAAGCGGATCTTCGGAATCCATGATTTCGGGTTCGCATTCATCAGCTTGCGCATCGACCAAATCGTGATACCAGACGTCGCGGTCTTGATGCCATTCAATCTGCTCTCCGGTGCGCTGAACGACCAGGCAGGTATGTACGTTAGGGCATTGCTTTAGTGCTTGATCGGCGTTTGCCTTCAGAGGCACCCGCTTGCCTCCGCGAACACCTTCGTCAGCAGTGATCAGGGTTTGGCAATCAGAGTCCAGTATGCGATCTTTAAGTGCCTCAGGAGAAAAGCCGCCAAAAACAACGGAATGAATAGCGCCAATGCGCGTGCAGGCCAACATGGCATAGGCGGCCTGTGGAATCATCGGCATATAGATGCAGACACGGTCTCCTTTGTTAACACCGCGTGCTTTTAGCGCATTGGCTAGTCGGCAAACCTGATCATGAAGTTCCTGGTAAGTAATTTTTTGATCGTCTGCGGGGTCATCACCCTCCCAAATGATGGCGGTCTGTTTGGCTCTTTTTTCCAAATGGCGATCGATGCAGTTGACGCTGACATTGAGTTTGCCATTGCAGAACCATTTCGCGCTTCCCGTAGCAAGATTACAATCAGCGATGCAGTCCCATTTGCTTTCCCAGCTAATAAATTTTTCCGCCTGTTCAGCCCAAAACTCGTCTGGCCTGTCAATGGATGCCTGATAAAGCTCAAGGTAGCGGTCATTACTAATATGCGCTGAGCGTCGCCAGTGGTCGGGTACTGGGTGTGACTGTGTATCCAGCATAAAAATATCCTTTTTTGATTTGGGGTTGTCAGATTGTTTTCTTATTCTTAGTAGCGCTGCAAGTAGATTTCAATGCCAATCATACCTTTCATGAATATTCGGGTACACCCGCGTAGCATTTAAGGCATTTTTTTGATTTAGTGGAGTGTTGGTGCAGGAACGAAAGGGAAAACGGGAACGGCCACGTGAATATTTTCACGTGGCGGGTACGGGCTCGAAGTGAGTGTTAACGGTATTCAGGCGACTTGAACAGGAATGGCGTTGCAGGAATGGCTGACAGTGTTGCCATCCTTCATATAGATTAGGCGCGGTTTGAAATTGATCAACTCCGCTTGGCTGTAATCGGCGTAAGCACATATGATTACGCGATCACCAACACCGGCCTTGTGGGCCGCTGCGCCATTGATGGAAGCCATACCGCTGCCTTCTTCGCCGCGAATAGTGTAAGTAGTAAAGCGCTCGCCATTGTCAATGTTATAGATTTGTATCTGTTCGTATTCGCGAATACCCGCCATATCCAGCAAATTGCCGTCTATAGCGCAGGATCCTTCGTATTCCAGTACTGCGTGGGTAACTCGAATCTGATGCAATTTTGCCTTTAGCATTGTTGATTGCATAGTCACTTGACCTTTGTTGTTAATAACTTATGCCTTTATCCAAGGCAGTCAATATAATCAATAGTTTGATCAAATAGCACACAAACTGACCAGTATTCATCAGTGGCGGGCAAGTATGCACTAAATGCTCGCTTGGTTCAATGATAAGGTAACATTATCTATTAATCGAGTGTTACCTAAAGAAGCGGCAGCGAGTATGACTAACTCATTTGTGGACAAATCGGCATTTGATAGCGTTGCTGCATCGCACAAAGCGAAATAATCAGGATTGAAACCTTTTTCCTGTAATGCGGCCACTGATTGTTTTTGGAGAGCCGTGAAATCCCGCCTACCCTCCAATAGCTGCTGCCTGCAATGACAAAGAGTTTTATAGAGTATGGGTGCCACAGCGCGTTCCTTGCTGGAAAGATAGCCATTGCGCGAACTTAAAGCTAATCCGTCGTCATCCCGGCAGGTTGGTACTCCGATAATTTCTATGGGCAAGCACATATCCTGGACCATTTTGCGGATGACGGCCAATTGTTGATAATCCTTCTCTCCAAACAAGGCAACATCGGCTTGTACAATATTAAATAATTTACTGACTACGGTGGCGACGCCGGTAAAATGCCCTGGACGGCTGGCCCCGCACAGGGTTTCGCTCAGCTGAGGGACGCTCAGTTGGCTCTGTGATGCCATCCCGTTGGGGTACATCTCCTTTGCTGTGGGTGTAAATAGGTAATGGGTGCCCTCCGCCAGCAATTTTTCCGTATCTTCTGTCAGTGTACGGGGATAGTTGTCAAGATCTTCATTGGCGCCAAATTGCATGGGATTGACAAAGATACTGACAACGACCCGGTCACCCGTTTTCTGTGCTTCGCGAACTAAGGTTAAGTGACCTTCATGCAAATTTCCCATGGTGGGGACAAAAGCGATGCGTCGCTGTGCTTGGCGCTCGCTGTTTAATATTGTTCTAACTTGTTCAATTGTGGACAAAGTTTGCATAGTGTGGATTCACCTTATTCAAAACAGTGGGCGTCGCCTGGAAACACACCCTGCTGCACTTCATCTGAGTAGGCTTGTAATGCCTTGGGTATGGAGTGGTTTTCTGCCATAAAATCTTTCACAAAGCGTGCAGGTTTTGGGTTTAGGCCCAGCATATCGTGTAAGACGAGTACTTGTGCGTTTGTATCCGGGCCTGCTCCAATGCCAATCACGGGAATGTCTACATTTTCTGTGATGGTTTTGGCTAGCTGCCTTGGCACACACTCCAACACAAGCAATTGAGCCCCGGCATTTTGCAGAACTAGCGCATCTTTTTCAATCTGCTGGGCGCTCTGAGCGGCCCTTCCCTGTACTTTGTAACCGCCCAAAGTGTTGACCGATTGAGGTGTGAGGCCAAGATGGCCGCAGACGGGGATTCCACAACGAACCAGCTTGTTGATGGTTTCTGCCAGCCATTCGCCACCTTCCATTTTGATCATATGGGCGCCAGCCTGCATCAGTTGCCTGGCGTTTAGCAGCGCCTGATTGGTTTCGGCGTAGGACATAAAAGGCATATCGGCGATAATCAATGAGCCTTGATTGCCCTTTGAAACGGCAGCAGTGTGGTAGGCAATATCATTGCTGCTCACGGGTAGTGTGCTGTCGTGCCCCTGTAAAACCATGCCGAGAGAGTCGCCTACTAAGATGGTCTCAACGCCAGCTAAGCTGATCAGGCGAGCGAATGTGGCATCATAAGCTGTCAGGCAGCTAAATTTTTTTCCCTCGGACTTATACGACAATAGGGTGTTTACGGTGATGGATTTCATAATACAAACCTGGCAAAGCTAGGAAAAAAAACTGGGGTTGAAATAGTGTCGTCCGGTATTGATGTTCAGCAGGTAGTCGACCAATTGCAGGTACTGTTCATCATTGCTCACCAGGTCGATCTGGGCGGCGTTAACGATTAATAGCGGTGCTTTATCATAATAATGAAAAAATTCGCTGTAGGTTTCATTGAGTTGATGCAAATATTCCGTATCAATATGCTGTTCTGCGAGAATTCCTCGTGATTGTATGCGTTGAAGCAATGTATCGACCGGCGCCTGCAAGTAAATGACCAGGTCGGGTGCCGGTGCGTCGATGGCCAGCTGTTCATAGACTGAGTTGTAGAGTTCTAGTTCGTCATTATCCAGATTCACCTGTGCGAACATGTGGTCTTTTTCAATGAGGAAGTCGGCAATTCTAACGGGCTCGAAAAGGTCATTTTGGCGCAGATCCTGCAACTGATGTGCGCGCTGAAACAAAAAGAACAGTTGGGTGGCAAGCGCTGCCTGCCTGCGGTTGCGGTAAAAGCGCTCCAGAAAAGGGTTCTCTTCTGCTTTTTCCAATAATATCTGATAGTTAAAGGTTTCGGCAAGGCGTTTGGCTAGTGTTGTTTTGCCCGCACCGATGGGGCCTTCAACGGCAATATAGTTAGGGATATTTCGATCCTGCAATTTGAGCTGATCAAAATATAATTGATTACCCACCCTTGTCTCCTGGTATTAGACGGCGGTCCAAGCTTAACTGTATTCGCCTACTTTTTCTAACCCTGTTTTCAGGCATGCAAAGGTAAGGTCCTTCAATTTTCGACCATCAGGCAGGGTAAGGTTGGGTGCAATATCATGTAAAGGGTACAAAACAAAATTTCGCTCGAACATCCGCGGATGTGGTACTTGCAGTGATGGGGTATTGATAATTTGATGGTCAATGAGAAGGATGTCGATATCAAGGATTCTAGCTCCCCAGCGTATTGCTCTAGTGCGTCCTTGTTGTAGCTCAATTTCTTGCAGTTGAGAGAGCAGGTCTTCGGGAGTTAATTGGGTGTCTATCTGACAGGCGCCATTTATATAATCGGCTTGTTTGCCGGGGCCTATCGCCTGGCTGCGATACCATGGGGATAAGGCTATAAACTCGGTGGCTGGTAGGCCAGCAATACTGCTGCTGGCTTGTGTGACTTGTTGCAGCGGGTTGACAAGATTGCTCCCCAGTGCGAGAAAACAGGTGCTCATGAGTGTTTGCGAGGCTTGCGCTTGTTGTGTCGGTGTCGTGTGCTGTTGATGTGTGTTTTACGCGTCGGATGTAGCGCAGATTGGCCGTCTGGGCGATCTTTGGGGTTCTGCTCCTGATAGTCTGTCCACCACTGGCCGAGTCCTGCTGAAATTTCACCTGAATGTTCCCTGAGAAGCAGAAAATCATAGGCGGCTCGAAATCGGGGGTGTTCGACTAGCTTTTGAGCGCGTTTTCCATTGTGTTTTGGTAGGCGTAGTTGTAACTCCCAGATTTCCCGCATGGACATTTGAAATCGCCTGGGTATGGCGGTGTGTTGAACTTGCTGCTGAATAACATCGGTAGCAGCGGCGTGGAGGGCAGCCATTTCAGTTGACTGATATTCGTCTGGTAAGTCGCTTTCCAGTATATGGCGCATTTTTTGATGTACGACCGGCCATAGCAAGGCGGCAAAGATAAAGGCCGGCGTCACGGGTTTGTCCTGTGAAATGCGCGTGTCGGTGTTGATAAAAGCTTGGGTAAATAATCTTTCGACGTTGTCATCCCGAGTTCTTAAAGTATCACTAAGAGGAAACAGTTTATCGAAAAGCTGGTAATCACACAGGAGGTGATAAGTATTGTTAGCGTGACCGGCCATAAACAGTTTTAGCACTTCATCAAACAATCGGGCCGAAGGGATGGATAGAAGTAGTTCCCCTAGTGAGAGTAGCGGAGTGCTGCTTGCCTGATCAATTTCGAAGCCGAGTTTTGCTGCAAACCGAATGACCCTTAGCATTCTGACAGGGTCTTCACGATAGCGTTGCTCAGGGTCACCGATAATTCGGATTACACGATGGCGTAGGTCATGAATGCCGCCGCAATAGTCATGGACTGCAAAATCCTTCACTGAATAATACAGGGCGTTTACAGTGATATCGCGCCGACAGGCATCTTCCTTAATCGAGCCATAGACATTGTCCCGCAGAAGCATGCCTTCATCGTTTTGAGCGGATTGATGATTATGTCCTTTTGATTTTGCCGTTTTGTTGTGGTGTCCACGGTAAGTGGTCACTTCGACGATGTCTCTACCAAATCGCACATGCACGATTTGAAATCGTCGTCCGATGATGCGTGAGTTTTTGAACAGGGATCGTACTTCGTCAGGCGTGGCATCAGTGGCAATATCAAAGTCTTTTGGGTGTCCACCCAATAACAAATCCCGTAAGCAGCCACCAACAAGATGGGCGTCAAAACCGGCCTTATTAAGACGATACATCACTTTTAATGCATTATCGCTGATATATTTTCTTGAAATTGGATGAAGATCCCGAGGGATAATAGTTGCATCCAGCAGTTCAGCTTCAAGGTCTTGGTTGGTGCGCTTGACTGCGATACCGGGCGGTAGGTTTTTCAACCAGTTAAGCATGAAAGAGGGAGAGTCCTTAGTAGTTTGACTGTTAATTAAACAGATGTCGGTCATTCTTCATTCTGTCTGTAAAGAATAGTTCTTTTTCCAGTCTGGGGACGGGAAATATGTGAAGTTTAGCACAGTGGTAAGCTGGTTCAGAAAAAATGAACGGGCGGGGAGTGTATAAATGCTGACGGGAAAAGATCCATCTTTTCCCATCCAGGTCTATAGCTTGCTGACTATTTGTTATTATTCAATGCGTTTTTATTATTATTGTTCACAAGTGCGTAGCATACCTTGTGCCATTTTGAGGAAATTCAATAAAAACAGTCTGTTATATTTCAAATTGACGTGATGTCGAAAAGTTGACAGTGCGGATTGTTACGAAGTCACTCGCTTAGTCTGAAGAAGGATTGTTCTCAGTAACAAGAGACCACACCTTGAGTGCGGGTGGTTTAGCATTTGATGGGTGACGCTTTGTATTTTTGTTACATGTATTGTTTCATGTCGTAACGAATGCGTGGGATAGCGTAGCTATGGGGGGATGGTCTAATATGCGGCTTGTGTGTATTATCTGGCCTGCTTTCGCATGGAAATCAATCGGTTGTCCGGTGTGATGTTTGCTCAAAATCGGAAGTGGTTGTTAGATTTTATTTGCAGAAGTGTTTCGCTGGCGCCAACGCAGACACGCAATATGACCACATTTTCAGCGTGCTTGTATTTTGAGGTAAGGGTTGGGAAAGTTTTTGGGGAGGTTTGATGCTCCCCTTCCAGGTCTTATGCTTGATGCTATTATTCTAATATTAAATGAAATTTTATTATTATCGCTCGTTATTAAATGCATGCTGCATGCCAATACATTAATCTTTAATGCTATCAGATGGTTACAATATATTTAAAGCATTTGGAGCGGTCCAGGCAGACAGAAGTGTTACCTATGTGCACGTATTGTTGTAGCAGTAGTTGAAAAGGTAACAGTGAAATCATGCTTGGATCGTCGTGCAATCCGGTAACACGGCTGCATGTGGGTAACAATGTATGCGGATGGCGGTGAATTGACGGTTTTATTGGGATAAATTAAGGGGAAGCGGTAACCCCCCCCGTCTAGGTCTGCCGTTGTTGTTTTTCTTATAATCAATCTAGTTGTTTTTATTTGTTGTTATTGTTTTCCTTTATAACGCATGCTTCGTGCCAAGAATCGTATGGGTATATAAAACAATGGGTTATATGTTTAAGCTATTGAAATTGGGTTTGATAGTCGAAAAAATGTTACAGAATTTCCATGCGACTGTTACGCCAATACCGGCGAAGTAACACAATTTGAAGTCTGTTCGAGAATAGATTGAGTATTCTAGGTTTGGGGTGACTCGAAAGCTGATTAGCCTATTTTACTTCAAAATGGAGCAAAGGCAGAATGGGGATCTAATTTGATGCGGAATCGGAGTGTTGAGCAGTTTTGGGAGATTTGCTGCTCTTGTTTCGGGGAATACCCAGTCGCTGCCTGCGCTCCCATAGACACTTTCTGCTGACGCCTAATTTTTGGGCAAGTTCAGTCTCGCTCATAGTGTCCTGATGCTCCAGAACAAAACGTTGGAAATAATCCTCCAAAGAGAGTCCTTCAGCCGGATCAGAGGTGGTTTGTTGAGGGTGGCTCGGCAGATTTGCTTGTGGTTCATCACCACGGACTTGTTCGACGTTGACTAGCTCAAGATCAATTTCCAGTAGATTATGATCGATTTCATCCGAGTCACTCAAAATGACAGCTCGCTCAACGACATTCTCCATTTCCCTGATATTACCGGGCCAGGTGTAGGTTGTCAGTGCTTGAATAGCCTTGGGGCTAAAATGTTTGGGTCGTTTGTCAAGGGAGCTGCAGAAGCCGCTTAGCAGCGATTCAGCAATTTCCAGAATATCTTTGCCTCGTTCTCGTAATGGTGGGAGAACCAGTTGCATTACATTGATGCGGTAGTAGAGGTCCTGGCGGAACTTGCCGTTATCGCTGAGTTTTTTCAAATCGCGGTGCGTGGCGGTCATGAGGCGAACATCGACTTTTCTGGATTGAACAGAGCCAATGCGGCGAATTTCACCTTCTTGGATAAAGCGTAACAGGCGCGCCTGGGCTTCAAGTGGCAATTCGCCGATTTCATCAAGAAATAAGGTTCCGCCTTCTGCTGCCTCAATCAATCCCACTCGGTTAGTGTTGGCACCGGTAAACGCGCCTTTTTCATAGCCAAATAATTCTGATTCAATAAGCGTTTCGGGTATTGCTGCGCAGTTGACGCTAATCATGGGTTGACTGGCTCTTTTACTTTTGCAATGGATAGCTTTTGCAACGAGTTCTTTGCCCGTGCCTGTTTCGCCAAGTATCAGAACGGTGCTGTTGGTAGGAGCCGTTTTTTGAATATAGCTATACAGCTTAAGCATTTCGGGGCAGTTGCCCACCATGCCCTCCAGCGTTTTGTTGCTAGTACTTGAGCTTTGCAGGGAGGCCAGTTTGTTTTCTTGTATATAATTATCTGTAATGCGCTCTATGGCGGCCAGCATCTCTTCGTGATCAAAGGGTTTGGCGATATAGTCAACGGCGCCCATCTTCATGGAATCGACAGCAGATCGAAGGCTTGCGTAACTGGTCATTATAAGAACAGGTATCTTGCCTGCTTTGCCAATAAGGTCTGTTCCCGGGGCGCCAGGAAGTCTTAAGTCGCTGATTATCAAGTCGAAATTATTGAGTTCATAATTGCTGGTAGCTTCCTGTACAGAGGCTGCCTCGCTCACTTTATAGTTGTTTCTTTCCAGCAGGCGCTTGAGGGCTGCGCGAATTACCGGTTCGTCTTCGACTGTTAATATATGCTTCATTTAATACTGACCGTAGACGTATCAATGTGGACGACTTGTGCCATCAGCTGTTACTTATTAACCCACGATACCCTTTTTGAGGATGTTTTTCTAGAGCGTATTTTCTCGACACCGTTTGACGAGACTGTGCATATTGAATTTGAGGGGGGCTATCCGATTGAATTTTTCGGCATCAAGTCTCCAGTCAATGCGCGGGAGTTGGCAGAAAATCAGCCGATTTCAGAGTCGCTGTCGATTTCTCCGGGTTCCATATAGAGAGGTAATTGAACGGTAATGCGGGTGCCGTAACTGATGTTTCCACCTAATGGGCTTTCAATAGCAATGTGTCCTTGATGATCTTCAATAATGCTGTAGACCAGAGCAAGTCCAAGGCCTGTGCCTCGCCCAGGGTCTTTTGTGGTGAAAAAAGGCTCAAACACGGTTTCTTGATGTTCTTTGCTGATCCCGCCGCCGTGGTCTGTCACCGTAAAATTCACGGTTTCACCGTCTATTTGACTATGCAGTATGACCAGGCCATTTGCTGGACTGGCATCACGGGCGTTACTCAGCAAATTGATAAACACCTGCAGGATACGCTGGCTATCACCCAGTGCGATGTGCTTGGAATTGATTTGATTGTCAAAAGTGACTTCCTGATAGTCTTTACCTAAACGTAGCAGATTGATTGCTTCGTCAGCGCAATTGTATAAGTCAACTGGCTCGGCACCATGTTGCTGTGCATGGTTACCGCTGTGCGCGAAGTTAACCAAAGATTGCACAATACGTGTGACCCTCTCGGTTTGCGTTAGAATATCCTGGCCCGCTTCATGAATAATGGGGTTGTCAGTATCGTATTTCAGATTTTGTGCCAGACAGGCAATCCCCGTGACCGGATTGCCGATTTCATGTGCTACACCCGCTGCCAGGCGACCTATGGAGGCCAGGCGTTCACTGTGGATGAGTTCTTGCTCCAGCATTTGTGTTTCTGTCAGGTCCTCAAGCAGAATTACCTGGGCATCTTGTCGTGAATGTTGATCTCCAAGGATTGTTTTGTGCAAACTAATCCAGCGTGGTTGTTGATTAATGATGACCTTGTTTTTGTGTAGGTCAGCTTCCTGATTATCGAGAAAAGTACTGATCAGCTCGTTCCAAGGCTCTGGCAGGCTATTGAGGTGTGAGCCGACCACTTGCTCACCGGGAATTTGGGTGAGTCTCTCCATTTCATGGTTCCACATAAGCAGTTCCTTATCAGAACCAAAGGAGCACACACCAACAGGTAGGTTTTGTAAGGTCTGGCGATGAAAACGACGCAGATTATCTAATTCTGCCGCTAAACCGGTGAGGTGGTCCTGGTATTTTTCCAGGCGGTTTTCGATCAAGTGAATATCTTCGTTTGTGCTGATCGATCCATCAGACACGTAGGGAAGGTGGCGGTCTACCAGTTCAATGGCCACTGATGGGCCTAATAGACCCGACAAATTGGCCTCGATGCGGTCGCGTAGTCGTCTCAGGGCATAGGGTCGGATTTCGCTCTCATCCAGCCTTAAGTCACTCAGTGCACGATCCATCTCTTGCTTTGCCGTCACGTTGCCTAATGCCTTGGCAAGCTGCTCTTTCATCTCCTGAGGTGAGTGTAAGCCGAGTTCCTGGCGCATCGGGCGGTTTAAATCATCCTGCGAGCATAATTCAGCCGCATTGCGTTCTTCAGCGCTGGTGGGTGTAAAAAATGATACTAAGCCAAAAATGCATAAGTTAACACCCAGTGAGAACAAGGTTGCAAGGCTCCAAAAATTGTCACTATTGGCCCCCAACAGATTGTTTAACAGGGGTAAATATGACGGTATGGAATCGCTCAGAATAGGTAGCAATAGGGTCACAAACCAGATGAGATACCCTGCAGAAAGGCCGCAGATGAAGCCGATACGATTGGCAGGAGCCCAATAAAGGACAGCCATTAATCCGGGTAAAAATTGCAGGCTGGCGCTAAAGGCAGCAAACCCTAAGCCGGAGAGGTCGCTGTTTTCTTCCAGGAAATGAAAAAAAAGATAGGCTGCAGTAATGATGGCTGTGACCAGTATGCGCTTTACCCAAAGCAGCCAGTGGTAGATGTTGAGTTGGGTTCCTGGTTGGTAAATAGGTAATACCAAGTGGTTAAGACACATGGACGCCAATGCCAAGGTAATAACAATAATGGTACCCGATGCTGCCGATACGCTTCCCACATAAGCAAGTGCACTGAGCCAGGGTGTCTCCAATGAAGCACCTAATAGTAGAGGGTAATACTGAGCAGATACTTGGGGTTGCAGTTCTAACCCTGCCCAGAGCATAGGCAGTATAGGTAGGGCGATTAAGAGTAGAAACAGGGGGAAACCCCAGCTGGCGGTTTGCAGGGCATCAGAACGCGGATTTTCCGCAAACACCATATGAAACATATGAGGCAGAACGATTGCGGATGAAAAAAATATCAACAATAAAGTGCGTGTTGCGCCAGCCTGCATGGGGGAGTGAAGTCGGTGTAAGTGAGTTGAATGATCCAGCAGCCATTGTTCCATGCCCGCGAAGCCACCAAAAACACCATAAACGGAAGCCAATCCAAGCGTTATAAGAACGAGTAATTTAACTAGGGAATTGACCGCAACGGCAACGACAAGTCCGTTGTTACTTGCCTGAGATGACGTTTGTCTGGCACCGAACAGCAAGGCAAATATCGCAATGACAACACAAAAAATGAAAGCGACACCCTTGGGTTGCTCGTTACTGACGATAAAATCGAGATGGTCATCGCTGAGTAAATGAATAGCATCAGATACGGCTTGAATCTGCAGCGCCAGCAAAGGCATAAGCGCCAGTAGCATGGTGATTGTGACGATGACACCGGCTGCTTGACTGCGATAGCGAAATGCCAGCAGATCAGCCAAAGAGCTGAGTTGATATAGGCGGCACAGTCGAAGCAATGGCACCATTATTAATGGGGCAAAGAGAAACAGTGAGGCGGTACCCAGATAATAAGCCAGAAATCCGTAGCCATACTGATAGGCGAGCTCCAAGGTGCCAAAGAAAGCCCAGGCCCCAGTATAAACGCCCAAGGAGAGGATAAACACAATGGGGTGGCGTGCGAGTTTTTCGCTAAACCAGCCTTTTTCGCTAGCATAAGCAATGCCCAGTAGCAGCGTCAGATAGCCCAGCCCAGCGACAAATAGCAAGCTTAGATCAAACTTCATAGCTATTTTTTCGGCCCCGGCGTTGGATGCAGTAGACAATAAAGATAATGACCGCCCAGGCGATAAAAGGGCGATACCAGGCCGATCCGCCTTCTACCACCCAGGCTTGGATAGTGGGGGTAAAAATGTAGAGCACAAGAAATATTAATAAAAGAGCTCGATGGACATACATAAAAATGGGCTGCCGGATTGTGTTTCTTTTTAGCTGGTCAATCGATACGAGTGTCAGTTTAGTGAGAAGTCTACTCGACAAGCTGTGGGCTTGCAAAGTGTCGGATATCCTTGTGGCCCGGATAATCGCAGTATTGTTTTCTGGCGAGAAGCACAAGAAGAGCCGATTTCTGTTGGCAGGTTCACGCTTACATAAGCGGCCGTAATCAAAGCCTTTGTACAAATGGGAATTGAGCTTGTGGGACAACATGCGCTATTCGAGTTGGCGCGGATCAACCCGATTCGGGATCGATCCTCTGGCGTATTAATGTGGTATGGGGCTATATTATGTATGGAGATCGGAAACTTGCGGGCTAATTTTGAGTCAAAATAGTTCTCCAATAAGGCAATTCTGGAAGCTATCGTAGTATAAGTCAGTGACAGAGGAGAAAGCCGATGAAAAAAGTATTTTTAATTACAGGCTATAACAACTGGGGGAAGACAGCCCTGATTAAGGAATTGTTTAATAGTCATCGGTTTTACAAAGATCGAACATATCAATTGTCTGGGCATGAATTTTGTGTGCAACCATTGTCAAACGATGATGTGGGTCGAAAAGCATACGAAAGAGATGTCAAAGACAGGCTGCTCGCATTGAAAAATAAAAGCATTTATCCGAAACAGCTCATATCAGCTTTTTGTCCGACGAAAGAGGCGGCGAATAATTCAAGGGAAATTATTGAACAACTTTATTGTAACGATGAGGTGCATCTAATTGCACTTGAATACCGTTGGTGCGGCCATGCAAAACTGATTACTAAAGAGTTGGTATCTTATTATTCTTCACTACAAAATGTGTCTGTACATTCCATTTCACAAAAGAATCCTGCGAAGGTTTTGGATAAAGCCATTTCTGTGATTCAGCCTCTGCTTTAGTGTTTTGCGCATTCTGCGTCATATTCGGAGTATGTGTCCATGAAGAAAAATCTAATGAAAGGTTAAAGGAAAAAGCGTTGCAAAAGCTATTTGGTGATCAGTACAAGCACTGCTGGATGACAGTCAGGCGGTGGATCTGAAGCGTAACGACAGTGCTGAGTTTTTTAGGATTATTTCAATTGAAATGCAAGGATATAGAAATGAAAGCTGGAGATATTGAAAAATATGGGCCTTGGGCTCTTGTGACGGGTGCCTCATCGGGTATTGGTGAGCAATTTGCACGCTTGCTAGCAGAGCAAGGATTTCATCTAATATTGATTGCCAGGAGAGCCGAGTTATTGGAGGATTTACGCCAATCTTTACAGGTTTCTCAGGGGGTAGAAGTTGATATTGTTTGTGCTGATTTGAGTGAGAATAACGGTGTTGATTCAGCGATTCATGCGATGAAACTACGAGATGTAGGACTATTAATTTGCAATGCCGGGTATGGGCTAAAAGGTGAATTTACCAGCCACGACCGTGGTAGCATTGAAAAAATGGTATTGCTGAATTCTCTTGCTCCGCTACGATTGGTTTATGAATTATTGCCACGTTTGCAGCAGCGTGGACGCGGTGGTGTCATCTTTACTGGATCTATTGAGGGAGAGACACCATTTCCGTATTCGGCGGCTTATGCTGCCAGCAAAGCATTTATTCATAGTTTGGCCAATGGTTTATGGCATGAATACAAAGCCTATGGTATTGATATTCTGGTGCTATCTCCGGGTTCGACAGATACACAGGCGCCGATATTGCAAGGTATCAGTCGTGAGCAGTTGATGGGCATTATGCAACCGGCTGCAGTTGCTGATATCGCTTTGAAAGCGTTGGGTAGGCGGGCGATAGTGATTCCGGGGTGGCATAACCGGGCGTTTATTTGCTTGTTGCGTTTTTTGCCAAGAAGCTTATCAACAAGATTGGCAGGAATGGGTATGCTGCAGGCTATTACAAAGAGTAAAACAAGTGCTGGATGATGTTTTTCCCGATGCCCTAAGTTGCTTAGAGGAGACAAAGAGCCTTGATTCACAGAAGCATTATCCCCATATAATTTCTGTTTTCAATGAATGATACATATTATGAGTGACACAGAAAATCCAGCAGATCTATTGGGAAACGGAGGTGCGGAAAATCCTCATAGCAATATAGTCGCTGCAAATCAGGTGCTACCTTCTCAGTTGATTATTTTGCCCGTACCCAATAGGCCCTATTTTCCAGGTCAAATTCAACCGTTGGTGGTCGATGCTGAGCAATGGGGCGATACCATTCGACGTGTAAGCGACACCCATCATCAAAGTATTGGTCTGTGTTTTGTTGATGAGAACGCCGCAAAAGCGGAGCAGATTGATAATATTGCACATGTGGGTACGTTGGTGCGTTTGCACCGTATCACTCAGGTTGGGGATAACATTCAGTTTATCGCACAGGGCATTCAGCGTTTTCAGATTGTGAGTTGGGTCAATCGCAAAACGCCTTATCTGGCTGAGGTGCAGTATCCGCTGGAACCAAAACAAAACTCTGATGAGATTAGAGCCTACGCAATGGCAGTCATCGAAGTGATCAAAGAACTGGTGCCGTTAAATCCATTGTATGGTGAGGAGTTAAAGCAGTATTTGAAGTATTTTAGTCCCAATGAACCTTCACCTCTGTGTGACTTCTCGGCAGCGCTGACCACGGCTAAAGGGCCGCAGCTGCAGGAGATTCTGGAAACGCTCCCGGTTCTTGAACGGATGAAATGTGTATTGCCTCTACTGCACAAAGAATTGGAGGTTGTCAAACTGCACAGTGAGATTTCTGAAGAGGTCAATAAACGCATTACCAAGCAGCAGCGGGATTTTTTTCTCAGAGAACAATTAAAAACGATTCAAGAAGAACTAGGCATTACCAAGGATGATAAAACATCCGATATTGATACGTTTCGTCAACGATTGGAGGGCCTGGTTATTCCTGCGCAAGTGCAGAAACGTTTGGATGAAGAATTCAAAAAGCTTTCATTGTTAGAGACAGGCTCACCTGAATACGGTGTTACTCGAAACTATATTGATTGGGCAACCTCGGTGCCTTGGGGATATTACTCTGAAGACAAGCTAGATCTGACGCAAGCCCGTGAAGTATTGGACCGTGACCATGATGGGCTGACGGACGTAAAGCAGCGGGTGATTGAATTTTTAGCTGTGGGAGCGTTTAAACAGGAGATTGCAGGTTCCATTATGCTGCTGGTGGGACCACCTGGCGTGGGTAAAACCTCTATTGGTAAATCGATAGCCGATGCATTGGGCCGTCAATTTTATCGATTTAGCTTGGGAGGGATGCGTGATGAGGCAGAAATCAAGGGGCATCGGCGAACGTATATTGGTGCCATGCCGGGAAAATTTGTTCAGGCATTAAAAGAGGTGCAAGTGGCAAACCCGGTGATAATGCTGGATGAAATTGATAAAATTGGCACATCATTTCGCGGTGATCCGGCTTCTGCGCTACTGGAAGTGCTGGACCCAGAACAGAATAGCGATTTTCTTGATCATTATTTGGATTTACGGGTCGATCTGTCGAAAGTATTGTTTATTTGTACCGCCAATCAACTCGATACAATTCCCTCACCGTTGCTGGATCGTATGGATCTTATACGACTGTCGGGTTACATTGCGCAGGAAAAACTAGCGATTGCAAAAAACCATCTATGGCCAAAGCTGCGTGAACGTGCTGGGCTTAAAAAGTCTCAAATCAGTGTTCATCATCGTGCATTAAAAGCGTTGATAGAAGGCTATGCGCGTGAGGCCGGTGTGCGTAGTTTGGAAAAACAGCTGCAACGTATTATTCGTAAAGCTGTCGTTAACATTCTGGAAACCAAGACACCGAAAGTGACAGTCACTGTAGATGATCTAAATGATTATCTGGGTTCTCCTCCCTTTAAAAAAGAAAGATCGATTCGTGGTGTCGGTGTGGTCACGGGTTTAGCCTGGACTGCAATGGGTGGTGCAACGCTGCCAATAGAGGCGAGCTGTGTGCATCACCATGGTCGGGGTTTTAAACAGACCGGTCAACTGGGCGACGTGATGCGTGAGTCTTCTGAGATTGCTTACAGTTATGTCGTGGCCAATGCTGTGCGCTATGGTGTTAAGACGGACTATTTTGAAAAGGCGTTTGTGCATCTTCATGTACCCGAGGGGGCTACTCCCAAGGATGGACCAAGCGCGGGCGTTACCATGGCTGCTGCACTATTGTCACTGGCTACTCAAAAACGCATAAACCGACCGCTGGCAATGACGGGCGAGCTGACTTTGACCGGGCATGTATTTGCGGTGGGTGGCATACAGGAGAAAATCATTGCGGCGCGGCGCACTAACACCAAAGAGATTATTATGCCCGATGCCAATAAAGGGGATTACGATGAACTGCCAGATTATTTGAAAACTGGCCTAAAGGTTCATTTTGCAAAACACTTTGATGATGTGACAGCTTTTCTTTTTTCGGTTTGAGCAGTGTGTGTCGCTGCCAGTACCCAACAAATTGTAGCGACTTAATAAAGCAGAGATGATCTTATCAATTACATCAAGGAGAATTCACAACATGTTGAGTCGCGTTAGTTTCGCCAGTTCACTGCTAGGCACTTTTCTGGCACAAGGCAGAGGAATAGCTGCTAGCAAATCAAGCGAGCAGCCTGAAAAACTGCTGGAACTCTATGATATTGAAAATTGCCCTTACTGCAGAGTTGTACGCGAGGTGATGACTTATCTGGATCTGGATGTCATTATCTATCCGTGTCCTAAACAGGGTGATCGCTTCCGATCAATTGCGAAGGACCTTGGTGGCAAACAGCAGTTTCCGTTTTTAGTCGATCCCAACAATGATACTAGTTTATATGAATCGACAGAAATTATTGCCTATTTGATGGACAGCTACGGTAATGGCCGTGTTCCCTCGCAATTGGAAGTAAAGTGGCTGCGAACGCCTGCCGCCATGGCAATTAGCAGTGCGCGCCTGGTTGCAGGGATAAAAGTCAAACCTTCCGTTCAACCAGAAAAATTACTGGAGCTGTATAGTTTTGAATCCAGCCCCTACGCTCGTCTGGTGCGTGAAAAGCTGTGTGAAACACAGATTCCCTACATACTTCGTAACGTGGGCAGAACGCAGTGGCAGGATTATCTGTTACCCGGTATGCGTGATTGTTTGTTGCAGGAGTACAAGCCGGACAGCAGAAATCGAAAGGCGCTGATGGAACGATATGGCAATGTTACCGTGCCCTATCTTGTTGATCCCAATACGGGGGAGGAGATAGGCGAGTCGGCTGAGATTATTGACTATTTACATGATACCTATATGTGTAAATAACAGCGGTGTGGGCAGTGTCGAAGTCTATGCTTATGGCACCGCTTTTTCTATCGTTGAGATAACGGTAAATTTAGGGCAATTTGTATTTTCCGATCCTGACGTTATGTAAACTACCAAGGAAGGTGGATTCAACCACCGACATGTTTGTAGTCGCAGCTGGTGAGAGAATCACAGAAGTCTCCGCTCAGGTTTAGAAAACCGTCGCGGGCAATTCGAATTTGTTTGATTTGAACATTATTTCTAAAAGCAGAAAGTTGTGACAGAGGGGATATAAATCTATCAATATTACCCTGTAGAGCGGTTTCTACCAGAGCTTCGAGTGATTTTAGTTGGACTGCTGAACTATCTTGTGTGGGCGTGTGGCGTCGGTTTTTAAATCGAACAATGGGTTTATCGTTAGCAAGCTGCAGTACGGGTTGCATGTCGGGAGTTTGTGTTGGGCTCAAGGTTTGTTGAAAATCCATCAGCGCTGAAAATTGTGGTTTGAAATCGGTAGCTAGACTGGGCTTGAAAGCAATATGGACTTGGGCATCATATAGATTGAGTGTGGCTTTACTGTTTTCACTTGATAGATCAAGAAAGGCCGGACTGAGTGGTTCAACGGATACACGCAGGGTGCCATCGTTGCGCGCGTAATCTTGATGAATCGTGGATTGCCCCGCGTTATAAGCGGCCAGAAGCGCTTGGTTAATAAAATTTATCGACAAGGTGACGTTGTATGTATCGGGAAGTGAGTGTGCTGAATCGGTGTCTTTGTCTTGTGGTGCTGTATTGACATGCTGATAGCGTGACCCGAAAGATGGATTAACATTGTCTTTCCTGGGATGACTGATTGTTTGTGCCAGGGACAGTCGTAATCCTGAGCGGTCAACAGTGATTGATTGAAAGCGTGGAGCGATGGATAGGGCGAGTGGCCGGTTTTTCGCCGGATTGGCCAAGCTGTTCAATTCACTGATAAGAGCGCCGATGACCAGATTTTCCTGCACGGGCTGCACCAGCAGGACCTGCAAGAGTGAGCTAAGATGCGCTGAGTTGATCGCAAGGGGTATTGCCAAGTCAGAGCAGCGCATCATGGATGAGTTATCTATACTGGCACCGTGCATAGTGATATCCAGGCGATCCCCCCTGTTCAGCGGTATTACATTAGCCCGAAACTGTAATTGGCCGCTACAGCTGACTAGCTGGCTTTGTGTTGGTGTATCAACGCGTAACTTGTAATCAAGCTGCTGAGCTGTCATCGACAACTGCAAGTACCCATGGTCTGTGGGAGTCAAATTCAAAGTAAGTCCCTGTGTTTCGATGGAGTCCAGAAAAATGTCGGCTAAATCGGTATCGTTGTAAGGCAAGGTCAGAATGGCGTCTGATGACAACCCAAAATCTTTAAGCGCGTTTTTGTCGAGTGATTGCAGTCGTTGGGAAATCAATTGCGCCATGGCGTGAAGACCCTTTGAAGAAAGCTCAATGTGCGCTGCGTCAGAGACTTCCTCACCGTCGCGCAGAATACTGACAGAATTGCGCAAACCAGCGTTATCCAGGCTTTCGAACGTCAGCATTTTCCTTGAGGACGTGTTTTCTGCGAAATGACTTGTTTGTCGATTGCCAGTATGTTGTGTCTTATTCTCTGCCAGAACAGTCTGTTGTCCATTAATGGTCAGTGAGCTTGCTGAGGTGAGGTCCGACAGATAACCCCGTAGATATATCTGCTTCCTATTTTCTTCAACCGCAGTGATGTGTAGTTCTGGGCCTAGCTTATCAATGCTGAAACTGACGCTTTCTGATGAGTTGCTTGAGAAGGCGTTTAGGCCGTCGCGTAAATACGGAGATAACTTGGCGCCGGGTGCAATGGCGCGAAGACCTTCATAGTCAATCTGAAAAAAGTCGGTAACATCGTGATGATTAAGCATAAAGCGAAATCTGGCGCTTTTGCTTTCGGGTAGTTTGACAATAAAGCTGTCTGGAACAGCACCGACAGAACCTGGTGCAGGGATTTGTAGAAGCACAGGAGAATTGGATGCTGGCTTGGATGCCATGAAGCCTGCAATCAACAGACTTATAATAAGAAGGTAACCCCAATAGCGCCCTGGTAAAACGTAATCCATGATCGTATTCCGTAAATGGCCCAAATAAAACAGCAAATTGATGGCTTGTTGTTACCTGCTTGTTGTTACGTGCTTGTTATTAGGAGTTCAGCCTGATTCGCTAATTGATCACTTGTTGTACATATTACGCTTGGTTATTTTTTTGTCAATTCTTATTCCTTATTAGACTTATAGCTAAAAAATATAATTCCTTGCAAGGATGTTTAGTTCGGTGCAATAAAGAGCGGCATTCTAGCTTTATTTCTTGCTTGAACGCGTTAATTTGATCGTAAACAAACTATGTGATTGCCGTGCTTCAATGGGACTTTATTTGAAGTATATTATTTAAGCAGGTAATTGTTTTGAACAGTTCTCGTCGTAGCGTGGATTTATGTCGGAGTTATCACTATGTCGGATCGATCGTCATCTATGCAACAACTGGTTAATTGGTGTTGGCATTTAATACCACGGTCAAATCCCTATCATCAGCGCCGCTTGACACACCGCTATTGTCAGAAAAAACAAAAGGTTAAGAGGCTGTGGATTGGCGCCGGCGTGATAATTTTATTGAACCCGACACCGCCTGTTGCCATTGTGGTAGCTTTGTTTACTACGTTTTTAGCCTTTTCAATACTGGATGAAACGTCGTAACTGCATGGTGTTAGAAACCTAATGGTTATTGATCAGATGCGGTCAAAGTGGCCACAATGCTGTCAATTAATGTGTTGATAAACAGACGGTGACTGATGTGGGGTTTAATACTGAGGTAACTGGCCAGGCCCTGAAACAAAATACAGTCGATAATTATGATGCGGGCTTGTATGATTTTGCTGGAAAGTGTTGGCATTTGCTTTTGAATCAGTTTTTGCAGGCGGCGGGCTTGTGGTAATTTTTCTATCCGGGCGCGTCGTACCGATGCGTAATGTTCAATGGCCATCAATTGCGCATTGATCTTGATGAAATCGACGCCGCCATCGGTATCATCAAGTTTGCTAGCGACGGGTTGTACGAGCACGTGGATCAGATTTTTTAAAGAATACTCAGCATCACGGTCCAACTCATCGAGCATTTGCCTACGCGCTTGATCGATTTCTAGCGAGTGTTTATCCAGCACAGCGTCAAGCAAGGTTTCCTTGTTGCCGAAGTGATAGTGCAAGGCATTGCGGTTACGCGCGCCTGCAGCACGATTGATGTCCGCCAGAGAGACATCATCAATGCTGTGAGCGGCGAATAATCGCTCTGCTGCTCGGATCAGTTTGCGCCGGGTTTCCCGGCTGTCTTTGCGGTTTGAACTCAAGAGTGTTCCTTGCTGTTGGCGTCGAGTTTGTCAGTGCGGATAGTAATGTGTGCGGGCTATTCAGTTCAACACCTTCGAGTGCCCTGCGCTTGTGGAAAGTTATGTAGATTTACCAAACACAGTTGGAATAGAACGACATGTCAGATGTAAACGAAGTTGTAACGCCTTATCAAGTTGAGCCGATTGGCGTAATACGATCCTGTTTTACCGGTAAATTTGGTATTCCTCGACAACCAGGACTGGTGCCAGCAGCCAAAGCGACACTGACACTGTTGCCGCCCTATAATCGGCCAGAGACGGTATTGGGTTTGCACCGTGACGGTGTTCCTCAGGTAAGTCATCTCTGGTTACAGTTCCTCTTTCATGACAATTTAACATCAAGCTGGCAAGCTACGGTGCGCCCGCCTCGACTGGGCGGTAATAAACGTATGGGTGTTTTTGCCACCCGGTCACCATTACGGCCTAACAGTCTGGGTTTATCAGTCGTTCGCCTTGAAAAGATTGAGTTGAAGCGGGGTGTGAGTCTGCATGTGTCGGGTGTTGATTTGCTTGATGGCACGCCGGTGTTGGATATCAAGCCGTATGCACCTTACGTGGATTCGATTTCGGACGCATTCAATGTGCTTGCAGACAAAGCGCCCAGAACAATCAACGTCTGTTTTAATGATCAAACCCGTCAGTTTTGTGATGTTTATTCGAGCCGCACAGGAGAAGATCTGCGGCAGCTGATCAGTGAGATTTTACAACAGGACCCGCGACCGAGATATCAGAGGCCTGATCCCGACAGGCGTTACGGCATGCGTTTGTATGATTTGGATGTACGCTGGCACTATGAGCAAGATTCGTTGTCAGGGCAAGCTGGGAATGGCTGGTTGATAAAGGTGGTGGAAATTGTGTATTGGCATGACTAAATTGCCAGAGCCGTCAGCGACAGCTGTTTATGTCGCCATGGCTAATCCTAGACAAACCTAATATAAGCTTTACCAGAGCAGGATAATCCGGATGGATCAAACACAACAGTTACTGCAACAGTCGTTCAAGCTTGAGAATTTTCGCCTCGGCCAGCGACAGGTTATTGATATCCTGCTTGCAGGGCGATCAGCCCTGGCTGTATTTCCCACCGGTGGTGGTAAAAGCCTGTGCTATCAGTTACCCGCCCTGCAAATGGAAGGCTTAACCCTGGTGGTGTCTCCCCTTATCGCCCTGATGAAAGATCAGGTCGATCAGCTTAATCGGCTGGGCATTGCAGCTGCCCGACTGGATTCCACCCTTGATGCTGCTGCTGTGAATGCCGTGTTTACCGGTTTAAATAACGGCAGCATTAAGCTGCTTTATGTCGCCCCCGAGCGTCTTACGAATGAGCGCTTTGTGGCACGCTTGCAACGGGTGCCCCTGGCCATGATGGCGGTGGATGAGGCGCACTGTATATCCGAATGGGGCCATAATTTCAGGCCGGATTATCTAAAACTGGCGCAAACTGTCCAGACCCTGAAAGTGCCCCGAGTGCTGGCTTTGACCGCAACCGCGACGCCAGAGGTTTCCAGGGAGATTTGTCAGCGCTTTGGCATCATGACAAACGATCATGTGCAAACCGGCTTTTATCGCGCCAATCTTGCCATTCGCATTCAGCCGCAAGTGCAGGCCCACCGTGCCGACAGGCTACTGCAGGGGCTTAAGGAACTGCAGGAAAATCCAGATCTACAAGGCGCAAGCATTGTGTATGTCACCCTGCAAAAAACGGCAGAGCAGTTGGCGCAATTTCTGACGGAGAACGGTCTGAGGGCGCAAGCCTACCATGCGGGTCTAAAAGACGATTTGCGCCACCAGGTGCAGGACGCGTTTATGGGCGGTGATTCTCAGGTGGTGGTAGCGACTATTGCTTTTGGTATGGGGATAGACAAGGCTGATATACGAGCCGTTTACCACTACAACCTGCCCAAATCACTGGAAAACTACATGCAGGAGATAGGTCGAGCCGGACGTGACGGTCATCCCTCACTGTGTACCATGCTTGCCAATACCGATGACCGGATTGTGCTGGAAAATTTCACTTACGGTGACACTCCAGAGCCTCATTCCGTGCAGGCCATTATTCAATTTCTATTAGAGCAGCAACAGGAGTTTGATGTCTCTTTCTACGAGATGTCCTACCAATACGATGTGCGTCCCCTGGTGCTTAGCACTTTGTTCACCTATCTTGAACTTGAGGGCATTATCGTGGCGACATCGCCCTTTTACAGTGAATATAAGCTGCAGTTTATGACTTCCAGGGATCAACTGATCAGCGGTTTTGATGCGCGACGCCAGGCTTTTTTGAACGTGGTTTTCGACTCCGGCAAAAGCGGTCGCACTTGGCTTACCTTAGAGCCGCGCAAGGCGGCAGAAACACTGGGTTTGGAGCGAGACCGCATTATTCGGGCATTGAGTTATCTGGAAGAAAAGGGTGGGATTTCGCTTAAGGTTGCCGGTGTTCGCCAAGGTTACCGAATAGTCAAACGGCCGCAAAACACCGAAGCGCTAATGCAGCGCATGGGTCAACTGTTTGCTCAACGAGAGGCGCGGGATATCGGGCGCCTGCAAACCGCTATCAGCTGGATACAGACAACAGACTGTCATCAACAGGGGCTTGTTGCCTATTTTGGGGAGCAGCTTGAACAACCCTGCGGGCAATGCAGTGCCTGCCTGAACCAAGCGGTTAACTTATTGCCAGAGCAGGAGGCGCAGCAGGTAGACTTTGCTGTGATTGAGCAGATGCAGGCGGCGCATCAACAAAGTCTCTCAACGCCTCGACAGCAAGCACGGTTTCTCTGTGGTATCAGCAGTCCCAAGGCAAGTCGGGCCAAACTGGGGCGGCACGGATTATTTGGCGCGCTGGCAACGATACCGTTTAAGCAAGTGCTGGAGGCATGTGAGCGCACCGGATATGTCTAGAATGATAAGGGTGGTCTGGGTGCTCGTCCCTTACTATGATTTGTAGTGGCTCGAACTCCTTTTGACAGCATTTATTTGAAAGCGTGACTTATCCTGACAGTTCACTCGATCAGTGCCTTCTT
>PIVM01000871.1 GCA_003353945.1 Gammaproteobacteria bacterium | reverse complement strand
ATTCTCCGTGATCTTCTTACAGCATACTGTGCATATGCTGCTGGTGCTGAGGAGCCAACAGGGTTGCCACACCTACCTGTAGAGTATGCAGACTATGCTGTTTGGCAGTGGCAGCACCTTGAAATGGGAGGGCACTTGGAACAGCAGCTGGATTATTGGACGAAACAGCTGGTTAACACACCACCACCACTGAACCTCCCCTTTGACCGACCACGTTCTGAAACATCTAGTGGCCGTGAGGGTTCTTGTTTGCCTGTTTACCTGCCTGGAAAGCTTGTGGCTGCATTAGCGTACCTCTGCACTCAGCACCATTCTACCATGTTTGTTGGGCTCATGGCGGCTTTCCAGCTTACATTGAGCCGCCTTGCAGGCAATGTAGAAGATTTGGTGGTGGGGACGCCCAACGCGGGTCAAGACGATGTCCTACTGCATGAAATGGTGGGCTGCATCATGGAGGTGCTAGCAATACGAGGGGATCTCAAAGGGCACCCGAGTTTCTCCACTCTGCTAAAACGGCAACAGCTTGTTGTGACTGATGCATTACAATTTGCTAACGTTCCCTTTAGCCGTATTGTGGAACGCCTTCAAATGCAACGCATTGCCAACTGCAATCCTATCTACCAAGTAAGCTCATTTGGTCATCATTTTTTGTTAATGCCTTCTCTAATCGTGATGTTACTATCCCACCAACTTCCCACAGGTTATGCTCAACCTTATTGGCGATCCTTTAATTGATACCATCAAGCAAATGAGCTCTTCTGATGTTGAGTTTTT
>PIVM01000310.1 GCA_003353945.1 Gammaproteobacteria bacterium | reverse complement strand
CTAAGATGGAGCATATCATTGCGGTTTATGCGAGCGCACCAAAAAATCTGTTTTGTTTTGATGAATGCACCGGCATCCAAGCGCTGGAGCACATTGCGCCTCGCGTCCCTGTAGCCCCTAATCGCCCCGAGTATCGGGAAGTGGAGTATATTCGCCACGGTTCGGTATCGGTTTTCTCCGTGCTTGAAGTGAGCACGGGGCAAACCTTTACAGAGGTGATTGAAGACCACACCGCAACGACTATTATTGAGGTCTTCAAGCGACATGTTGACATCGTGAGCCCTACTGAGACGCTCCATTACATCTGCGACAATTACGCTTCTCACTCGACGATAGAAGTGTGTGAGACTGTGGCTGAATTATGTGGTGTAGACGTACCCGAATTACCGGGGGTGAAGGATCGGCGCAAGTGGCTCGCTTGTACCGACAAGCGAATTGTTTTTCATTTTTTACCCTTTCATGGTTCCTGGCTCAATCTGATTGAGAGCTGGTTTGGTATTATGAAGAAAAACTGTCTCGATGGTTGTAGTGTTCGCTCTAAAGCGGAGTTGTCCAAAAATATTATGGATTTCAACAACACCTGGAATCAGCAATATGCTCACCCCTTCAAATGGACCTACGAGGGTAAAGACCTAAGGGGAAAAACGGTTCGAAAGTTCACCTACTGGTTGCTGGAAGAATCATTGTTGATGACCGGGAAATTCCTGGGAAAACAATTTGAACTCATGACCAATCTCATTCATGACGACTGGGATAAGGTCTCAGAGCATGATTGGAGCGGCCTTGGTTCAGCAATTGGTTCGAAGCATGAGTACCTAAGCTCCATTGTGGAAAGCATAAACTCCGATGTGTTTAAAGACACAAAGGCCAAAACGTTGGAAGAGAGGGAAATCAAGATTGCAACCAAGGTAGAAAAAGCAAAACGAGTGCTTCGAGAGACAATATCCAGTTTTAAGATCCTAATTGATACCTCATTGGTCAACATGATGAATTGCGAAAAGGCAGCGTAAATTCAAAGAGACGCTGCACTAGGAGGTTTATGGCACGGAGCAGCCTGGACATTTGTCGTTTGGGGTGCGCTTCATGGCGCCTACCTGGTAGTGAACCACATTTGGCAAGCCCTCTGCGCAAAGCTTGGAATCAGCGCAATAACTGAAAACCGAGCCTATATCGGAGCGAGTATACTTTGCACCACCCTGGCTGTGGTTATCGCTTGGGTCTACTTCAGGTCAACTGATATTGATACGGCAAACCGACTGGTTTTAGCTATGTTCGGTTTTGGCGAAGCAGGCGTCTCCATGCCCTACGGTAATATCTTGATAAATAACGGGTTCGGCGCATTTTTTTCATTGCTTCTTGCTCCGCCGTTGGCCTTTTTGGCTCTAGTACTGCTGTATCCCATTACCTTATTTGCCGTCCTTGTGTTGCCAAACGCTGGTCAGCTTGTCAATATTATCGAGCACCGGGGACGATTACAGTGGTCACCAAACTGGAAGTGGGCTGCTACTTGCGCGATTATGCTTTGTAGCTCATTTGTCGGCATGTTTGGGGTTAGTGAGTTTATTTATTTCCAATTCTGACGGCCTGATAGGAGAAATAATCCACGGGCTTTTCTTTCTTGCTTTTTCAACGCTTGCGATAATCTCGCTGACAATCTCTGGATTCGCTTCGCGAAACTGGTCACGCAGTTCACGTTGTTCACCGAGCCAATTATCAATATTAGAACTGGTAATACGGCCACCGAAATCCTCCGCAGTTCGCCCTGCAATAATATTGAGAATTCGATTACCGGTATTCACATTGGTATGTGAGGGATCATAAACCCATTTGAGCTGTGCAGAGTGACTATCGGCAGGCACTTCTTCAGTGGCGACAGGGAAGTAGCCATTAAAATCCCATAGTGGAAATGCTTTATTGTCAAGATCTCTTGCAACTTTTTCGTTCAGGGATACAAGCGCCCTCTTCCAGTACTCAAAGTGATTCCACAGTCCAGCATGCGCAAGGTTTTCCAGCATACGAGCATGTAGCGGCAATACAATAACGACCGTTTCTATATTCCTACGATGCGCCAATATCAATATGTCTTCGAAATCAGCGAATGGATGTAAAGGTGCGTCCTCAGTTCTGTCCTATGAAAAACGAGGGGAATCCGCAGAAAACCAGCTTCCATCAAGGTAGGTGTTTTCAGTAAGACGAAATGCCTTCACCGGAACTCGGTTACTAGCAAAAGTGGGGTACCACAGGCCATTGTCCGCCAGGGTAAAATATACTTCCGGAGATTTCTCAGACTGTTGTTCTTGCACAGTATTGATACTGACACGCAAAGTTTGATAGGCCCATAAACCACCCGCAAAATCAATCATGGCTTGCTGGAGGAAATTTCCGTTCAGGAATACGGGGCTACTTGCAGGAAGCCGCTTTCCATAAGAGTCATCATACGTAGTCGCAGCGCGCTTTTGAAAACGGTTGAAAGCAAAAAAATCTACGCAGTATATGAGCCGCTTAATCTTCCTTGATTCGATCGCAGACCTGAGTTTGAGATAGTCCTGAGACGGCAAAGATCCTGGCGTCGCAAAATTGTAAAATTTATCAATGGCCAAGGTCGGATGGCGCGGATCAATAGCACTACCCGCACGAGATGACCCCAAGATTAAACTATCCGCATCGCCAGCATGAAACGCATAGGATTTTGTTTTTGCAATATGGAAAAATATTTTCGTTTTCCGAATATTTACGCCTTCGATCTGAGGTGCTCCCATCAGATTGTAAGGATCAACCAACCAATTAAAAGTCGCTAGTATTGCAAGGAACACGAAGGAAAATAATGCAACAGCTAGACCGTACCGATTAACGCCACACATCACTCAACCACCCGCACTAATTCTGTATCATTTCCCTACACATAAGTTTCAACTACTGTCGGCACCTCTCCAATAAAGCCATCGTTTGCTCTGGATATTGTCACCCTACCTCCACTGCGACAACTATAATCTCATTAACTATTTTTGCAAGTTCACTAATACAAGGAATGAGAAGTTCACTGTGAGTAGATTCCGGTAACTTTGTTATTAGTGTTATTTTTGCCTCCCAACATCTTAAATAGTGCCTGACCGAGAAATGATAACCCCCTGAAATCACTAAAATTAATCGAGATTCCATGGTCGAAGTTTTCCCTATTAATAGTGGATTGACGTA
>PIVM01000127.1 GCA_003353945.1 Gammaproteobacteria bacterium | reverse complement strand
CAGCAGGTGCGTACCCTGATGGAAAATTGATTTGATGGGTTTCTTCCACCCCCACGCTTGGGCCAATATGTTAAATTGCGAAAAGGTAGCATCAATTCAATGAGACGCTGCACTAGTTTTCAGGTTCTTTCAGAACTGCCTTATTACACGAGCAATCTACCGATCTATTCAGCTTTAACGTCAGTCCATATCAAGAATCATCGCTGTTTTGTCTGATCACCGGGTTGATCACACAGATAAGGCAGCAAGCAGTTCATCCACAGTTTGACACCGAAGTTCAGGTTTTTTTCGCCAACGTTGTCAAAACCACCTTCTCAAGCGCTTCACTTATGTTTGCATTTATTTTAGACGGAGGCTGTTGCTGTTGCATGACATGCTGAATTAATACAGAGCTGGTGTCACCCGTAAAAGGCAGCCTGCCCGTCAGCATTTGATATAGCGTAATACATGCTGCAAGGTGGCTGACTACTTATATGAAGTAGCGCACACATAAGACCGAGATTGCAGACCTTTATTTCCGCATGGAACCACACACACTCATCTTCCCGATACTTCAGTATATTGAAATAGCCCATTGCACAGACATTCAAACACCCAGTCGTTATAACCTTTTTATAGCAGATATTTGAGAGAAAACCAGCTCCACTTCACCTCCTCTGACCAATAACGAACACCGTCCGGCACTATTAGCCGTAGCAGGGATTCAGCCTTGTTGCACAGCTGCTCACCATTTTTCTATTTAGAATTATAATTCAAAGAAGTCTTCTCTAGTCAACAATTTCATTTTAGTTGAAACTGTCTTGGGCAGTTCTGCATAATAATCTTCTGACAGAGAAGTATAATATTGGTCGTAAAGTGTTATATTTTGCCAATAACGAGTTAACACCTGTCGACGATATTTTTTTACGATATCTGGAAACTGTTTAGCAAGATTATTTTTTTCCGCAAAGTCTACCTCTAAATCATAAAGTTCTTCAGCTCCCTCATCAAAGTTATAAATATATTTGTACCGCGTATCAACCCTGGATAAGCACCACTCATCATACCAACACGAAGCAAAGGCTGGATGTTCGGCAATTACCTTTTTATGTAATGATTTTCCAGGCATCGTCTTGTTAGCTGTAAAGCCCAGTATATCTACTAACGTGGGCACAATATCCAAATGAGAGACGGGAGCGCTGATTTTTCGATGCGGTACAAATTTGGGGCCGTGAACAATTAATGGCACCCACAGTGATTCCTGATAGACATTAAAGTTGTGTTGATATCTAGCATGTTGATAAATGCTCTCACCATGATCGCCTGTGATTAAAAATACTGTATTTTCATACAAACCCAGCTCCTTGTATTGATTGATAATGTTTTCCACAAAGTGATCTGTATGATTCACAGCATTGAGGTACTGATTTAATTCCTTATCCCAAGCTGAATCACCATCAACATAGTTATTAATGCCGTAACGAGATGCATTCCAGTAAGGATGGTGAGTAGCGCCAGTTAAATAAAACGCAAAGAATGGGCCGGTTTGCTGTAGTAGCCATTTCTTGCTTGGCTCGAGCATGACATCATCTTCGTAACCAAAGTAGTTAACCACTTCGTAACCCTCAATGGAAAAATTTTCCATTGAATAGAATTCCTCGTAGCCGAAATGATCGACTAACCCACGGCGATTTTCAAAGTGTTCCGTGGGAGACTGGAAAAATGCTGTTTTATAACCCTGTTCTGTTAGAAGCTTGGGTAGGCAATTAATCGGTACGCCAAAATGGGACTCAAAAATAGGATGCTTAAAGAAGGGCTCGATACCACAATTGATGGCAGTCAGAGCCTTTGACGTATGAGGGACTACCGCATATGCACGCTCGGCAACCAAGCTTTGTTTTGCCAGCGAGTCAATAAACGGCGTAATGCCATTTGCCTCAGGGTTGAGATGACCGACCGACATTGCTCGTGTTGTTTCAAGAACAATCACAACCAAATTAATTGGCATATGATGCTGGTCTTTTTGTTCCAAGCTCAGTTTTTTCAGGTCAGCTTGTTGAGAAAGCTCGAATTCATCTTTTGAAGGAATATCACTACCAAACAACTCATAACCAATCTGATATACCAAGGCAGGAGTTATTTGTGTTCTTTGAATTTTATCATTGAGTGGTGGCAGTGTAGCCAATAAAATCAATATACCAATGAGTTTCAGATAGTTCCCTGTTGACTTACAGCTCACTGGCGAAATCCCCGAAAATGACCACTTAAGCATGGGCAAGCTGACAAACAGAACAGGAAACATGAAAACCGTGAGAAATTTAAAGGCGGCCATTGATATTGTCATATTGCCGGCGCCCAAAATCATGTAATACCAAACATTAACTGGGGCATACGCACCTGTTAGAGCGATGGTTACAGTAGAATTAACATCAACAAACACCCAGTAAGCAAAAACAAGAAATGAGAGTACCCTGCAAGTTCTTCTAAATTTCGCACTATTGAGCAGCATAATAGCTACCCAAAAAATGAGACAAAGGTAATAAGCTACCTGTGTGCGGACAAGGTCAATAATGCTTAACGCATCTAGCTGCCACTCATTCGCAACAAAAACAACATTAAGTCGAAAACCAAGCACAAGAAGTACAACAGGCACAATAAAAGCGTAGAGTAAAACCTTGTCGAGCTTCAGATACTTTTGTGTTGCGTTCAGTGCGTGTTTTTTTATCGTTTTGTGTCTTTCAGGCATAACAGCTTGAAGCTACCACCTCTCGATTTATTCTGCATTTATAATACTCATTGTCGGTGGACGAGGCCATTATTGCAAACCAGTGAGCAGCAGCTGTGCAATAGCTCAACTACCGCTTAAACGACCATATTGTTTTTTCGCCCAGCTATTACCGGCGTCAGCTCCTTCTTGATAAAGACGTAATGCCTTGCTGTGGTTCTTTTGCAAACCTCCAATACCGTGCTCATACATAAAAGCCAAATTACCTTTGGCAAACTCCTGTCCATTTTCAATTGCTTTGCGGTACCATCTCACAGCGGCCACATAGTCTTTTTCTACACCCTGCCCTGTTGTGTACTTAATTCCCAAGTTGACCATCGCTTTGGAGTCACCTTGTTCTGCAGCTTGGGTAAACCAATAGACAGCCTTCTTGTAGTCGCGCTTTACTCCCTTGCCCTTGTCATACCTTGTCGCCACATTGATCTGGGCATTCACATCCCCACCCCGTGCAGCCTCAAGATACCACTTCATTGCTGTATTCTGATTCTTTCCTATTCCCTGACCTTTGGCATACATAAAACCTATGTTATTTTGAGCTCTTGGATCACCTTTCTTTGCTGCTTTTATCAGCCAGTGATGTGCTTTTTTGTAATCCTGTTCTACACCTTGCCCCTGTTTATAAAGTGCGCCCAGTTTTGCCTGTGCATTCACATTGCCCAACTCAGCAGCTTTCTGGAGCCATATAGCAGCAGACTTATAATCCTTTTTTACTCCGGTTCCCGCCAGGTACATAGTGGCAATCAAAGTGACTGCTTCAAGATCGCCCTGTTCTGCCGCCTTTTCATACCAAATCATGGCCTCTGCGTAATCCTGCGGCACACCACGCCCCTTCAGATAAAGCGTACCCAATTTACGCTGAGATTTAATATCCCCCTGATTGGCAGCTCGCCGATACCAACGTAAAGCCTCATTAAAATCTTGCTCTACCCATTTACCCTCATCATAAATGACCGCCATATTACGTTGTGCACTGGCAACACCAGCCTTAGCTGCTTTTTTATACCACAAAAGAGCCGTATCATAGTTCTTTTTCACACCCTGCCCATAGTGATAAAGCTCACCCAAACTTGCGCGAGCCTGGGCAATGGAACTGCCCTGCATATTCCTACCCCAGTTACTCATTAACTCAATAACTGGCGTCACACCATAATCCTTTTCAAACAGGCTTGGACCGTCATTAATGGCACGATCCGCCGCTTTCTCATACCACTTTGCAGCAACTGCATAGTTCTTCTTAACAACAATGCCATTTTCATAGTAAGTAGCCAAATAATATTGAGCAATCGCATTATCACCTTCAGCTCCCTTGCTTAGCCACTCAATGGCTAACTCATCATTTTTTTCAATTCCAAGCCCTACGTGGTAATAATAACCCAATCGAGCCATTGCAAAGGGCAGTTGCAGTTCCGCCGCCTGGCGATACCAATGAACTGCATTCTCATAATTCGGATCGCCTAAACGCCCCTGCTCATACATCATCCCCAATAAAGCCTGCGATCTTTTTTCACCTTTTTTAGCTGCTCGGACAAAATATTTAAATGCTTTCTCTAGATTTTCCTCCACACCCCGTCCTTCAAGCAACATCACAGCTATCGCCGCATAGGCCTCTGGACTCTCTTTTTTCGCTGCCTTTGCATACCATTTCAGAGCCCGCGCGTAATCTCGCTCAACACCTCGACCGTAATAATACATATGGCCAACATTGATTTGTGCGCTTAAATCTCCCGCAGCAGCCGCTTTCAAATACCAGCGCATAGCAGTTTTCAAATCCTGGAAAACGCCAACGCCTGTTTGATACAAATAACCCAAATTCAACTGAGCCTTAGTGAAGCCCTGACGTGCGGATTCGCGATACCAGTGAAACGCTTGCCCATCGTCCTGGGGCACCCCTTTGCCAAGTCGATACAATAAGGCCAAATTAAATTGAGATTGCATATCCCCCCCGTCCGCTGCGACTCGAAACCATTTCGCCGCTTCGGTGTAGTTCTGGGGAGTACCTCTTCCTGCACGATACAGAATGGCAACACTGCCTGCCGCTTCCAATTGTCCTTTTTCGGCTAATGGAAGCCAGGTCTCAAGTGCCTTTTTATAATTACCTTGTTTGTATGCTTGCGTGCCCTGTTGAAATAAACGCTCTTCATAGGCAAAACTGACGCTACTGCCAAACAGCATTAATAACAGCAAACACAGAGAAAAAAATGAGGGGTATCTGATTACTGCTTTTGTTTGTATGAATAAATCGTGCTCTGTCACTTTCTGCAATTTCATCGTACCAAAACAATTCCATTCGGCATTTTCTTATTATTGTCCTGTATAAACGACTCACTTGTATGGCAGACACAATATCCGCACGCCAATTACAACAGCAAGCCAGGTTAATCATTCTAACGTGTTTCGAGCCTTTGCTGCCAATTTTAACGCAAAAAAACACTAAAAATGGTCCTATAAGCGGCAATATGCCGGATTTTTGCAATCCAGCAGCTAATTGAACACACAGTTTCGAGCTCGACTAAATATGCATTGAGGGGGTCACTAAGCCTTTGTTTTGGCAAAAATAGTTCAGAAAACAGCCAGCATGCTCAACACCTAGTCGCAAACCCTAGTCGCAAACCCTAGTCGAACACCCTAGTCGAACACTTTCAGTCAGTCACGATTCCCTCATCTAAAGTCTCAACAAATAGAGGTGCTCTGGAAGATTCCGGCGTCACCCCAACATCACCACTCATTAATATATTTGCTTCTGGATCATAAGTGTAAAAATTGCCAGAAGAATCTAGATAGTGTGCAGGTACAAGCTGCACTGTCACATTTCCCAATTCAATCACCCACTCCATCCAGTATAGGGCGATACTGAACATTATCCATCCAGAAATAACGGACAAATCCTTCCTGCAACTCAGGATTGCAAAAACTGATCACCTTTCAATTATTCTGACCAGCAAGTTCACTCCGTGACAGACGAATGAAACTGGACCGTATCATTCAATGGTGCTCGACCCACTCGGCACTGATTGACCGGCTGCGCTCTATCTTCATAGCCAAAAGAAATTCCAAATAAAAGCTTATTCTCAGAAGGCACCTTCAACAGCTCTCGCACCTTGTCTGCATGAAAACTCAAAGCTGTTTGCGGACAGCTCGCAAAACCGTGGGCAACCAAACTCAACATCAGTGTCTGAGCATAAGCACCGATATCGGCAGCTTCCCGCACACCAAAATCCTCTTTAAGAAACAGAAAGGCAACATAAGGCGCGTCAAAAAAGACAAAGTTACGTAAAAATGCGTCATTTCGCCGATCCCTGTCTGCTCGATCAATCCCCATTGCGGAATACAACTGGTAAGCGGCGTCGTATTGGCGCTCTTTATATACTCCCTCATACGTTCCCGCATAGGGAAAGTCCATGGAATACTCGCCAGCCAATAAAGCCTCCGGTAATATTTTGCGTAGCATCTCCAATTTTTCACCACTAACCACATGCACTTGCCAGGGCTGAGTATTGCAATTGGAAGGCGTGTTCTGTGCCAAATCAAATACCTTTTCCAGCAAATGTTGGGGTATAGGGTCAGGCAGGAAAGCTCTAACCGAACGACGTTCTTTGACGACAGTTGTGAAGGCATTTGTCACTTCATCATTGACTACTAACATAGGCTACTCCCCTTGGGTTGCCTGCAAAACAGCGCCTTTATCTTTCAATTCAGCTATTGCATCACTATCCAGGCCCAATGCTGATAACAGTTCTTCAGTATGAGCCCCGACTGCAACAGGAGCCCCCTGAATTTCACCCGGTGTACGACTGAAACGCGGTGCAGGTGCAGGCTGAATATAACCATCTCGCTCAACAAACGCCTCTCGCACCTGATTGTGCGCGTATTCAGGTGCCTCATCCATAGCGATCACCGGCGCGAAACATACATCGGTACCCTCCATGATCTCACACCACTCGGCCTGTGTTTTCTGTTTAAACAGGCCAATCAATTGCGCTTTTAGCTTCGGCCATTTTTCACGCTCAAAAAACTGCGAGCCTAAATCAACTATTTCTACTTCAAGACCGAGTTTTTCCAGCAACAGTGCATAAAACTGCGGTTCAACCGATCCGATGGTAATCCATTTGCCATCAGCACATTCATAGGTATCGTAGTAGTGCGCCCCCCCATCCAAGGCGTTGTTTTCGCGCCCTGGCTTCCACATCCCCAGGTGTTTGAAGCCCCAGATACAGCTTGTCAGTGATGCCACTCCATCCGTAATAGCGACGTCAATCACCTGCCCTTTGCCCGAGTTTTTTGTCTCCAGCAAGGCGGCTAAGATGCCCATCACTAAATACATTGAACCACCCCCAAAATCACCGAGAAGATTCAGTGGCGGTATTGGCCCGCTTTCTTTCGTACCAATAGCATCCAACGCACCACTGATGGCAATATAGTTAATATCATGCCCGGCGGCTTGAGATAATGGACCATCCTGTCCCCAGCCAGTCATTCTGCCAAAGACGAGTTTTTTGTTTCGTGCCAGACATTCATCTGGACCCAGGCCCAATTTTTCCATCACACCGGGGCGAAAACCCTCAATTAATACATCGGCTGTTTCCAGCAGTTTTAATACTGCTTCGACACCTTCCGGCTGCTTAAGATCGACGGCAATGGATTTTCGGCCACGATTTAAAATATCACCGTCATGTTGAAACACCAGACCACCTTTTGCCCGATCAACGCGTATCACTTCCGCGCCAAGATCTGATAGCAACATGCAAGCAAAAGGAGCTGGGCCAATCCCCGCCATTTCCATCACACGAATGCCTTTAAGTGGTCCCATGGGTTGCTCTCCTAAATCTGTTGTATAGAAAAAAACACTCCGAAGAGTGCTTTATGTTTAACTAGTAAGCGCCATCTACCGTCAACCAACCAAACCCTGCTTGCTCTCGGCAAACGCCTTGGCCCATTTGTAATCCGGCTTACCATTGGGAGCACGCTGCACTTCTTCAGCAGTATGCAGTTCACGTGGCACTTTGTAACCGGCAATATGCTTGCGCGCCTCTTCCTGTATCTCTTCCAGAGTGAGTTTTTTACCTCCACGTGTCGAGATAACAGCGGCTACCTGACTACCCCATCGTTCGTGTGGCGTCGCTACTACCAGACAATCATAGATATCCGGGTGCGACTTCAGTGCTTGCTCCACCTCTTCTGGGAAGATTTTTTCGCCTCCAGAGTTAATACAGTTGGAGCCACGACCATAAATCGTCATGGATAGGCCGTCATCTTCCATTCTCGCCTCATCACCCGTCAACAGCCATATTTTACCGTCAACATCAATAAAGGTTTCCGCCGTTTTCTTTGGGTCGTTGTAATAACCGCGAGGGATGTAACCGGAGCGCGAAAAAATGCCAGTTTCGCCAGGCTTGGCTTGGCGCGGTGCGCCCTCACCTTCGGTCACAATTACATCCATAAAATCAGACTTGACGATATTACCCAGGCCACCAGCATCTTTCTTCTGCCCGCTGTCTGCGCCCATCTGCCCGGATTCTGATGAACCGAATGAGTTATAAATAATGCAATTGGGGAAGCGCTCTTTAAACTCGTCCTGTTTGGCAGAAGAAAAAACTGCGCCGCCAGAACCAATGCTAAAGACAGAACTAAGGTCCCATCGACCTTCGTTTTCATTCATTGCATCCAATAGCGGAATCGCCATGGCATCACCGACAATCTGCAATGAATTCAGCTTTTCTTTCTCAACAATATCCCAGATTTCTTCCCCATTAATACCGCGATTATGATTAAGTGTGAGCTTGTTTCCACTGAGCAGCATAATGCAGGCATACCACCAGGATGCACCGTGCATCAATGGCGCCAATGCGATCCCTCCCATCGGGTGCTCTGCAATCTGATTCACAATATCTTCGGGCTTTTCGCAAGGTGTACCGGTGAAAGCACCGCCCCCGCTCATAGCAGCAAAAAAGACGTTTTTCTGCGGCCACATCACACCCTTGGGATAACCCGTGGTGCCCCCAGTGTACAGAATAAAGAGATCGTCATCGGAGCGTTCAGCAAAACTCCGCTCGGTGGATTGCCCCTTGATCGCCGCTTCGTAGTCAACTGACCCTATAGCCGTCAGATCATGATCAAAGCCATCCTCTACAGAGACAAAGGTTTTGAGTTCTGGCGCCTGCTCCCTGATATCAGCAATACAAGGGATATATTCACGGCCATGAATACAGGCGACCATATCAGCATTGGTGAAGATATAACTTAATTCCTCACCTACATAACGATAATTGACATTGATCGGCACAGCACGAATTTTAAAACAGGCGAACATACCTTCGAGGTATTCACCACAGTTGTACATATACAGACCGACATGGTCTCCTGCCTTGATACCCTGACTGCTAAGGTAATGCGCCAACTGGGTGGAGCGCTCATCCAACTGCTTGAAATTGGAACGGTAGTCGCCACAAACCAGTGCATCACGCTCTGGTATTGCATCGGCGACCATTTCATAGAGATCGGCAATATTGAAATGTTTTGTCATGATTTTCCTGCCATGTCCTTGTATTAGATTTGTCTTTGTATCAAATATGTCATCATATTAAATACTGAAAAAGCCAAAACAGTATTGTGGCCGTTTTGACTTTTCCTATTAACTTGAGCCTTATAACTAGCTGATTACAAGGTGCGCATGGCGCACCCTACAATTCACTAGCGGCGTGGATTAGGGTTTATCAGACTTCACGATCCACGTGGCAAAAAACTGTGCTCCACCGCCAAAGGCATGACCCAGAGCAGTTTTACATCCGTCAACTTGGCGGTCTTCAGCCATACCACGAACTTGTAGCGCCGCTTCGGCGAAACGAATCATACCTGAAGCACCGATTGGATTCGAAGACATTACACCACCGGAAACGTTCCAGGGGCAACTACCACCTTCATCCCGTGAGGTCGTGCCTTCAAGAACTAACTTCCAGCCCTCACCTTCTTCAGCAAAAAACAGATTTTCTGCCCACATCGGTTCATACCAGGAGAATGGCACGTAGACCTCTGCCATATCGATTTCCTTTAGCGGATTCGTAATACCGGCCTGTTTATAAACGTCTTTAGCACAATCATTCCCAGCCCGAGGATTAACTTCCTCACGCCAGGGGTACATGGTCGGCTCTGAACGCATGGACGTTCCCGCAATCCAGGCAGGTGGATTGGGCGATTTTTTCGCCAGGTCTTCGTTGGAGATAACCATGGCGCAAGCGCCATCTGAAGAGGGGCACACTTCAGAGAATCTCAAAGGTTCCCATAACATGGGGGATGCCAGATACTCTTCCAGATTTGGCTCCTCCTGCACATGAGCATGGGGGTTTTTCAAGGCATGCATGCGATCTTTGTAAGCAACCTTACAGCCCACATCTTCCGGTGCCTTTGTGCGACGCATATACTCACGAATAATCGGTGCGAAAAAGCCACCAGCCCCCGCATTTAAATGTGGATTAAAAGGCTGTTTGGAAGACAAGGCCCACATGGCATTGGATTCAGACTGCTTTTCGTAGGTCACGGTCAAAATGCGCTCAAATTGTCCGCTTTGCACGTAGGACGCTGCCACACAGGCGGTAGAACCACCCACAGATCCAGCGGTATGGACACGCAACATCGGTTTGCCAATGCAGCCGAGTGCTTCAGCTAAATAAAGTTCCGGCATCAAATGACCTTCGAAGAAATCGGGTGCTTTGCCCAAAATCACCGCATCGATGTCATCCCAGCTACACCCTGCATCTTCCAGCGCGTTCAAGGCGGCTTCACGCACCAATCCTGCGATGGAGGCTTTAATACGAGTACGAAAGCGTTCGGATTGACCGACGCCAACAACTGCTGCTTGTATTGCCATCTTTTTATCCCTCCAACACGGTAACAAGATTTTGTTGCAAGCACGGCCCAGAGGACGCATGCGCAACACCACGATCAGCCTCGCCGCTAATAATGCGGTCGGCCACTTCACCTATACGATCAAGACCACAGGACATAAAGACATGTCCGGCGAGTGTACCGCCAGATGGGTTGATCACCGTGCTGTCATCAAGGCCCATAGCTTCTTTTAGAATCAACTCCTGATGACTGAAAGGCGCATAGAGTTCTGCGATATCCACCTTACCCTTTTTCACGCCCGCTTTTTCAGCAGCCAGCTTGGCAGATTCACTGACGGTCAAATCACGCGTACCCAAATTGTGGGCATCAATACGATGATCAATACCGGTAATCCAAGCTGGTCGTTTGCACCACGCTTCGGCCTTCTCACGAGTCGCCAGCACAATCGCGGCAGCCCCGTCGGTCACCGGACAACAGTCATGCTTGCGCAGCGGGGAAACAAACGTGGGCTCTGCTAGCAACTGCTCAACCGTGTAATCACCACTCAACTGTGCATTGGGGTTGTTTTTGGCATTCTTGCGGCTATTAACCACTACCTTGGCAAAATCTTCCTCAGTGTATTTTCCACTCTCAAGCAGAGCACGCGCTTGTAAGGCTGCGATACTCACGGTATCAGGCCACAAAGGCTGATAGTAATAAGGGTCCATTTGCAAGGTGGGAATATTGCGCATCTCACAGTGAGAGGACTTACCAAAGCCATAGATTAGCGCGGTATCAATATGGCCCATCTGAATTTTCATCCAGGCCTCATACATGGCCCAGGCGGCGTCCATTTCAACATGAGATTCAGCGATCGACGGTACCGCGCCCAACGCATCAACAGCGCTCACAAATGCAAAGGCAGCACCACCGAGATAGTCACAGGAACCAGAACAGGTAAAATCGATATCTTTATTGGTAATCCCCGCATTGCCTAACGCTCCATGGACAGCTTCCATGACGAGTTCTACGTCATTTTTTGCCCCAGCGTCACGCACCTTGGGAGTTTGTGCATAGGATATGACGGCTACTTCACGCATTGCGATATTTCTCCGTTTCTTTGAGGCGTTTCTGTTTCAGCTCTTCAATATCAATCGGCGCTTCATCAAGCGGTACAAAATACTGAATATTTTCCATTGAGAGCCCCCACTCGGACGAGTCCTTCCACTTCGCTTTAAGGCGCGTGCCGATTTGAATATCCTCGTTATTGCATTCGCTGACCAGATGGATAAAGGTCTGGTCAGATTCGTCCAATACAATATTGGCAATGATAAACGGAGGCATAATCGGGTTATTGGGGATGGGTAGGTGACAGATGGTAAACGAGATAACTGTACCCACATCGGGCAGAACCACCTCTTCCACTGTGGCTGTACCGGTTTCGGGATCTGATCCACGTGGGGGCACAATCACTTTGCCAGTGATTGATGATCTTTGGCCCACGATACGTCCCTGTTTGATTTCACGCAAAAACTTGGCAGTCGCCCGTCCGGCCGCGAAACTGTATTTCAGGTTGACCGGCGACTCAAAGCCTTCGACCGGCTCTTTCGCTGCATTTTCTTCACTCATGGCAAGCTCCTCTAGGCACTGGGTTCGAAACAGGCTATATCACGAATTTGGCCGGTACGTTCCTCTGCCCAGCGTACTTTCACCCGCATACCGGTCGACATGGCTGCCTCGGATCCCGCATCCACTGCATGCAGCATGGGCGTATCCGCCCCCTCCAACTGAATCAGAGCCCAGGCAAAGGCTTTGTCCAGCGGGTGTTTATCCATAGGCTCATTTACCCAGCACCAGGTTTTCACCACACCGCTATCGGCAACCTCAACAAACTCGTCGAGAGTTTCTGCCGTTTTGGGGTCATATTCCACGGGAGGGCACAGTACCGACCCGTCTTTTGCTTTGATACCCACCAGTTTCCCCTCACGCAACTCCGTGAAAAACCGGCCAATCACCGGCCCGGTGGTTCTGGTATAGGTGAATTCAAGGTCGAACTCTGATCTCAATACCTCTTCGTCTTGAGACATGATCCATCTCTCCTGTGTTTATTCGCAGTTTTTTCATTTTTCTACGGTTATTTTGCTGCCCGTCAAGCCAGGACTCGGAATCCAGGCGGCTTAACAACAGGACAACACACCCCACATCGAGTGCTTATTACACTGCAATGTAAACGTCAAAATTTGGGTTGGTGGAGTATTCACTAATGGACAACAGAACTCAATGACATTTCTCGCCATCGACGTGACAAAAACGATCATTTGGGTGCAGTAATTGACAATAATTACAATAAATTGTGAATAATTGTTAAGAAATGACAGGTTTCACCAAAACGGTGTCCATCTGCTATCTAATGCGCGAAATGGGTATCAGGCGGTTGCTGATAAAGCCGACGGAAACTTAATGATAAGCTTCAGCGGTCCATTAGATTTTGAATAAAAGCAATTTCATTCAGTGTTTGCAGATAGCTATTGATTATGTGAAATCCAAGTCTGGCTTACCAAAACAGAAAGAATCATTACAACTTTTAGTACCGAACGGCCTAATGCCGCTGTATTCACACATTCCCCGCCCCTTCCTTTTCATAATTTACACACCTTAGTCTTACTGTTTTTTTAACATATATAGTGCCTGACCGAGAAATGATAACCCCCTGAAATCACTAAAATTAATCGAGATTCCATGGTCGAAGTTTTCCCTATTAATAGTGGATTGACGTAAAATAGTCGATAAATTTCGA
>PIVM01000870.1 GCA_003353945.1 Gammaproteobacteria bacterium | reverse complement strand
TATCATAATTTTGGTCACCTGACCGTTTTTAGCCAATCACGCTTCGCCATTGTGTCACGTGACTGCCGAACAATATGTATACGTCAGCTTTCTATCAGTTGAGTGAAAGCAGGCAAACATGACAGACGTGTTTCTGCTATGAGCAGAGGCACGCAAGATATTATTAATTTCTTTTGAGTTTTATTTGCAGAATGTCAGAGGAGAATATACGGAAAGCCGTGGAGGGTGAAGGTGATTATTTGGGCACGCCGCTACCGGTCGAGAATACTGCTTCGGCAGGGTCTCCCGGACCGGCTGCTGTGCCCGAGTCGCCTAAGAGCTCTCTGGTCGTTGCCGCTGAGGGCAACGACAACAACAATAATCCGGAGAAGACAGATCCGGTACCAGATGATCTGTCCGCAGCCGAGGAGGAGTTGATGGCCGTCATAGAATCCGATGACGAAGATCTAGATGCGGCCCAAGAAGCTGCTTTATTTGCAGATTCCCCCGCGGCCTCGCCTGCACCGGTGCAACTTGCACCGGACACACCTGAGGAGGCCCTTCCTGAGCTCTCCTCTAGTGATGTAGCCACGATGTGCCAAGACTCTGGCACTACTGGGCTGGCGGCAGGGCTGCAGGGTTCAGCAACCGATACCTCTACTAGGGCAGTGGCCAAGCCGCTGCCCCCGACTGTAATTACAAACCGATCTGCCGAGCTGCGGATACAGGCTTCACTGGGGAGGGGTGCCACTGCCCAAACCCCGATCCGGCCTACTTTTTTAGTAGACCGGGCCC
>PIVM01000309.1 GCA_003353945.1 Gammaproteobacteria bacterium | reverse complement strand
AAGACGTTGAGAATTCTGAGCCGTTGTTTGAGTAATCTAATTCATTTAAAGTTTTTGCCGAACATGAAAGTTTTGACGACTTATAGTTCCATGCATGATTTCGATTCTCACCAGAACGGAGCTATGCCTTCGAGTCGAAACCATTCCAAGTGCCCTTTAAACACAAAGCTTTCGGCGCCTCGTTACGATAACCGGTTCAAAATTCAGGTAGAAAGGTTTTGTGAGCCTCGGAAGATGATAAAAGCGTCTCTACTGGTTCAATCCACCCTGCAATTTTACCCTGCATTAGAGATTTTTAATATTCAACTAATCTGTTTTTAATCTTCATTAGCTATTCTATAAGTAAGAGACCGCCAAGCCGGCATGGGCAGGAAGCGGAAAACAAATTAATAAGAAGGAGAAACGAAAATGAAAAGATTACAATGCATGAACATCTTCTCTCATATGGCTGCACTAATCATCAAAATGGCAGTGGTCAGGATTGGCACCTTTCTCTGCTTCAAGAGCCGGGCACCTTCACCAATGTTGGTAGCTTCGATGCGACGTGGAGCGGTCGGCCTGTTTGCTGCTGGTGCCATGGCCACTGCCATGCTGAGCGCAATACCCGCGCAGGCAACGACGGAACCAGAGTATACTGGGATGGCCTGGCCTATAGACATCAGTATAGAGTACGAGAACGTCGAGGGGATCGGCGGATACTGGGTGATCTTCCGGAGTAGCGGTTGGGAGCGCGGAGACGTGAGTCCGCCTGAGGAACAGTGGGAGCTGATCAACGAGTGTGGAAGCGTGTGGTACCGCTTCTGGGAACCAGGCATTTATGACCCCAACAGCCTCACCGAATGGGAAGAGGCCATGGGCGCCACAACGCCGGGCGTCGGCATTCCCATCGGTGTCGACTACCAGTGCGAAAATCCGGACGCCTGGGGCGACCATCACTCGAACTTCGCGTATGTGACGTACCTCGAGAGAATGGGGGGGATGTGACGAGCCTCAAGGAGGTGAACTGAACCCCGCACGTGGAACAAACAACTCCGTCAAGGATAAGAAAACAGGCACCTTTTATTATCTTTTATGATTTTTAGACCCTGTATTAGAGATTTTTAATATTCAACTAATCTGTTTTAATCTTTAGTAGCTGTTCTATCAGTAAAAGACCGCCAAGCCAGCATGGGCAGAAGCGGAAAACAAACTAACAAGAAGGAGAGAGGAAAATGAAAATATTAAAAGGCAGGATCATCATCTCGTATATTGTTGCTGTATCCCTAATGGTTGTATTGCACTCGAGCGCGGGCATGTCGGCCGAGGTGATCGAGGACGAAATCGAAGTGGAGGTGACGGGTAGCGGTTCTGGGTACTACGACTACCTACTGCCCGAGGATTCGACGGCGACACAGCTGAATCTTGCTGTGCGTGGCGCCGACGGCGGCCGCCGCTACTACGACGACGGCATGCTCACCTACGCCTTTTACGCGCCCGGCGGCAGCGGCGCCCTCGTCGCTGGAAGCGTTCCGATTGGCGATGATGGCATTCCATTGGGATCGACTATTCGATTGATCCCAGGTGAGCGGGGCTCATCGGCCAACTCCTTCTTTGTCGAAGGATCGGGAGGAGGAGGCGGCAGCGGCATTCTTTTCAAGGGCCCGGATGATGACGAGTGGACGGTTCTCATCGCCGCCGGCGGGGGCGGAGGCGCGGCCAGTGGTATCATAAAAACCAATAGTCGCTATTTTGGCGGCCATGCGTCAGCGGATGACTGCGATGATGGCAGTGGCGGAGTCTCAGGCGGCTACTCAGGCAGGTTCTCGGATCAGTATGGCGGCGGAGGCGGTGCGGACGAAGACGCGGTCTGCTCGGACTATTGCTCTGGTGTTATCGGCGGACTCAAAGGCATGAGCGAGGGTGGCGTCGGAGGTAAAAGCGGTAACCGTGGCGGCTTCGGCTTCGGTGGCGGTGGTCATAGCAAGAACATTCTTCAGCCGGGTGGAGGTGGAGGTGGTTATTGCGGTGGAGACGCGGGTGACACGCAAAACGGTGCTGTGACGGCAGGCAAAGGCGGCGGAAGCTACATGAATCCCGATTTTGGTGAAGCGTTGGTCCGCACTGTAGATGGATACCGGGTGCACCCCCGACAGGGATACGCGAAGCTTCTTGCCACCAGCTTCCCTCCCCCCCCCGCCTCCGCGTTTCCTCTACGATCACCGCCCTCGGATCCGGGGCCGGTAGTGTCAGTGTCTATTTCTCCGATGGATTTCCGATCGTTGGTTGTGAAGACGTGCGGCAGTGCGTCTTCGACTCCTATACCGAAACCATCGTTTCTGTGATCGCCACACCCGACGAGGAGAGCACCTTCGAGGGTTGGTCGGGCCCATGCGAGGGGGTCGTGGAAGCTGAGTGTGTTTTCGTGCTCTCCGATGAATCGGAGGAGTCGAATCTTGTCATTGCACGGTTTCAGGACACTAATGTTTCGCATTTAGCGGAATGGCTTGTAGATTATGCTGAAAGGGCCCAAATGGAACCCACCCAAAGCTACTACGACTTTGCAGCTTCAGTCTGGATTGATTCTGCTGGCCTCGAGCGAGAAGTTCTCAACGAAGCCTGGATCATGACCTACGGTTCGCTTCCGTCTGAATGAGGCAAGCCCATTAATAATCATGAGTAACCCCCGGCTCTGCCGGGGGACTCATAGAGTTTGACAAATGCGGAAATATAAGAAAACCTCCAGATTTGGCGAACCGCTCAAAGTTAACCGGGGACTTGGCCCAACAGAAAGAAAGCAAGGTGCTGGAAGGGCATCTTATGCCAGACCATGTACATATGCTTCTATAGATATCCCTGAAATATGCAGTAGCACAGGTGGTAGGATTCATAAAGGGGAAAAGTGCAATATGTGTTGCTCGGAATTTTGGTAACCGCAGAAAGAATTTTACGGGAGAGAAATTTTGGGCACGAGGATACTTTGTGTCAACATGTGGTAAAGATGATGAAGAAATAAAAGAATACATAAAGCACCAGGGACAAGAAGATAAAAGGTTAGATCAACTAAATTTATTTGATTAAAGCCACCTTGGGTGGCTCATGGTTTAAAAGTCCGCTTTGAGCGGTTCACGTTTTTCAAGCCTCCGGCTTTGCCGGAGGTACTATGACTCTTTGAATTGACAAACAATTGTCATAAATTTATAATTTACGTAATCGACTTCACCGAG
>PIVM01000308.1 GCA_003353945.1 Gammaproteobacteria bacterium | reverse complement strand
CATGTCAGCCAAGCAAAGGGCGGAAAGTAAGGGCGCTCGTCAGAAGTTTCGGAGTGATGCGAAAATGCCAGCGCCGGGCGGGCACCGCCGATTAAATATGGATGTAGTACGTTGGTACGTACGTTTAGATAAGTAAGTGGGATCGTAGATCCTACGTAGTAGATTATAAGTTTTCCATCTACCTCTGCATGTATATGTAGATCACGCTATCCTTTCAAGGAATAGCACCACATCGAAAGTTAAACGGTTTTTCAGACCGCATAGCCCTTTCCAGTTGGGCTACGAAGGCAAGAAAAGAAAAAGAAAAAGAAAACAGAAAAAGAAGCACAGTAAGCGTTTGGAATTTATTTTCAGCGTCGTTGATTGTTTCGAAGCGTTAGAAAAAGAAAAGACGGCACCTCTGCAAATTATATTGTTCATTTTGTCTGTGGAATTTTGCTTGTTTGTTTTGATAACCACCGCAAGTGTCAGTCCGTTGTGTTGCACATTGTCCCAAGAGTTCCCTGGTGCTGCGGCGAGGGGTGGACGCTTCCAACGAGAGAGAGCTTTGACTCTCGGGCCTTGTCGCCCTAAGTACCAAGTGGGTACGGTAGCCTGGATTGATCACCCATTGGCAACCCGGCCGGGCACCGCATCCCAAACTGCATAGCAGGCCGTGGAACGTAAGAAAAACGCTTATTTCGAAATTCGGAAACAGTCAATCGTTTATTATTATTATTTCATTTATTACAACAGAGAAAAACCATGGCGGCAGCTATGGCAGCTGCTGCACAGGTACAGCAAGAGTTGGCTGAATTTACACTGTGCTTGAATACTTGTGGTGTTACTGCGCAAGCCAAAATTAATGGCATCACCGTAAAAGAAGAATGTGTAAGCCTTGGCCAATTTGCCGATTTTCGCACTGCCGAGGTTCAAGGTATGCTTCAGAACTTTCAACGCCGTCGTACTGGCGTTATCAATTACACGACAAAAGAGGTTAGGGCTCTGAAAGCACTCAATTGGTGGCTTAGAGATCGCATCGCCCGAAATCTTCCCCTTGAGTCGGCTCTTTGGACAGCTGATGTTAGAAGGGATGCAGAGCAAAGGATGTACCTTGCTGAAAACGAACCGGATAACACAACATCGGTTTCGTCCATTACTAAGTTTGATTCCCTCAACTTTGATGTTTGCTTTGACAATTTTTCAAATTTAATGAGGCAGAAAGGTTATGGACATTTTGTTCGTAAAAAGGTTCAACCCCCTGTTTTTGCAGATGAGGAGGAAAAGCGCCTATATGAACTGCGTTTCGATACAATCGAGGCGCAGAACGATAACCGAAAAGTCTTTCAATATTTGAAGGAATACCTTGTCGACACTGACGCGTGGCCATGGATTGAAAAATTTGACAAGAAAGAAGATGGCCGAGGTGCTATTATTGCCCTCACTGATTATTACAACGGTGAGGGAGAGCTAAACAAACGCAATGCGCATGCTCGCGCCACTCTTGACTCTATCCATTTTAAGAGCGAAGACAAATACTCAATTGAAAAATTTGGTGCTAAAGCCAAGGCGGCAATGGCTGTGTTGGATAAAGATCCTGACGAGAAAATGAGCGAAAGGCAGAAAGTTACGTGGCTTCAGAAAACAATCACTCCGACGGATCCCGATTTGGCCACCCATGTGCAATTATTTTCAGACAAGTACAAAGAGGATTTCGATGGAGCTCTCGCTTATTTTTCAGGACAAGTTTCTCGTGTGAACGCATCTGTTCAAATTAGTGCCAGAACAAAAGGCAAACGCCGTATTAGTGAACTCGAAACTGGCGGCAGAGGCCGCGGCGGTAGAGGACGTGGACGTTTTGGCGGCCGATATGGCGGTAGAGGCCGAGGCCGTGGAGGCCGTGGTCGTGGCCGCGGACGTTTTGGCCGTGGTGGCCGCGGCGGTGGCCGTGGTGGCCCAGTAATGCTTGGAAATGTTGATGTTTCTAATCCAACTCGTACTTTCACAGACGATGAATGTCAAAAGCTGAGGGATGGAAATTATTGGCCTGTCGTTTTGCAAATGCGTCAGGCTCGCAACTACAATCAAAATCCTTCAGGTGAACAACAACGCAACATCTCTGGTGTTGGCACTGGCAGTGAAGGCCAGCAGCAGCAGCAGCAGCAGCAGCAGCCGCAGCAACAGCAGCAACAGCCAAACCCCGATAGGGGTGCTCAGAACGGTTCCGGCTTCGGTTCCGGAGCATACCGGAACTGAATGATTGGAGGACTGGTGACATCGTTTATTCGTTTTAACATTTTCCTTTTATCTATTTTGATGTCATTGGTCGATCTCCACCCATTCAATCATTTCAAAGTCAATCTTAAGTCTCGTGGAGACAATTCAGTTCCGATGTTTTCTAAGAACGTCAAGTCAATTGCAATTTTATCAACAAAAAGAGTCGCTCGAGTTAGCGCAATTCGATCTGAGGGTAAAACAATCCCAAATACTATTGGCGAAAATGAGATGGACTCTCATGCCGACACTTGTGTGGCCGGTAAGAATTGGGAAATTATTTCATATTCCGATACAGTGTGTGAGGTCCAACCTTTCACGGATAAGTATGAGAGTATTAAAGAGGTTCCTATCGTCACAGCTTGTACTGTTTGGACTGACGAAAACACTGGAAAAGAATATCTATTGATTGGAGAACAATTTCTTTGGTTTGGTTCTTCTTTAAATCATTCTCTCATTAACCCCAATCAACTGCGAGCCAATTATTTGAACGTTCAAGACAATCCTTTCGAACCTGATCTTGGTATCTCAGGAAATACTAATGACAATGACGATGTGTTTATTCCCTTCGACACCACGGGGACAATTATCAGTTTCAAATCGCGTGTTCCTACTGAATCTGAAAAAGAAAACCTTCCGGTTATTGTTCTAACATCGGATCAGTGGGATCCCAAAAATATCACTTTATCTAAAGTTTCTCGTACCATTGAGGAGAATGAAATGAGAACTATCAGCTCGTTAACATCTGGTTTGAGTAAAAAGGATCGTGAGGCTATTAGCACTGCCGACAGTCATTACAGGAACAAAGAATTGCAATACTTTTGTGATCGCATGATTGCCAGTGTGAACGTGGCGACTGCTATTCGTGATGACATTGATATGAGACATCAGGCTGAGAGAAAACTTGGTAAGGTTCGGTCGAATGACCGCCATTCCCGTGTAAATGCTGAGAA
>PIVM01000126.1 GCA_003353945.1 Gammaproteobacteria bacterium | reverse complement strand
TGTTTATATATCATCTAGATGCTTGGAAACAAAAACCCTACAAGGCTTCATTATAAGCTCTATTTATAGCGCTTTGAATTGCCAATTACGAGGGAGGAATCAATGAGACGCTGCACTAGATTGGAAAATTTATTTTTTCCACGGCCCTGATATTGGGGCGTTGATCTATTTTGGCTGAAATTGGTAATGTACTGAGTTATAAACTGTCCGAAAATTTATCACTCTCCCACCCCATATCCTGGCATAGTGGGTGACCAAATAAGCGACAAATACGATTTTGCACGACTCATCCCCACATAATGGTTGGCCAAATCACCCTCAAATCTATCCGGAGAAATCAAATCAACAACAATGATGGCTTCATTTTCCAATCCCTTAAAATGGGTAATAGTGGAAAATGAAATACTGTCCCCAGGAAAACGCCTGAAAGAATACTCATCAAGAACATGGATATTATCTTTATATTTATCTGACAACCGGGCCACTAACGATTCATCATATTTAAAAGGAGACAGTAGGGTTAAAAGGCCTGGCGATAGGCCACCCACTTTAATCACCTCATCAATTTCCCTGGCCAATTCACTCACTGCCTGCTCTTTCGTTACGGCATGGAACTCGTGTACCGTTGGCCCGTCTCCTGCACCACGCACTCCCATATCAGCGGCTAATGCAGTCTGAACCTTATCAAGAATAATTCGAGTATTTCGGCAGTTGGTATTCAAAGGGACAATGGCAGGATTGAGTGCTTTGAGATAATCAAAGGCTTCCTCATCGACTTCCCCAAGTAAGCCAGACTGGTTATTAATGTCATGAAAAAAACACCACTGCCCATTAGGTAAACCGCTCTTTAGAGCCTGGCCAATCCTGTCAACATTATCGATATCAAGTAGATCCTGCCCTTCATCGACTATAATCGCATCGAAATTTTCTAATCCCTGTCTACGTTTGGCCGCCGCCAAACCATCGACAGTAGAAACAGTAAGGCCCGGCATTGCAAACTGGCTCTGTAAAAAGCTCTTCAACCAAGGTGACTTACAAACCAACGCAACATTGAGTGTTTTCGACGTCCAACGGCGAGCCAACTCTATTGCCAGAAATGTTTTACCCGTACCCGCTCCGCCTGAACATAACACTCTGGGGTTAGCCTCAACGACATCCACCCACTTCAATTGATCAGCAGTTAGTGTATCAATACGCTCATGCACACTAGCTAACTGGGCATATAACGGAATAACTGCCTCTACATCGGGCCTCATAACATCACGCAGTGCTCTTAGCGCATCGGTTGAAGCAACCCTGTCTTTCCCCTCTTTATTTCGCCCCTCCTTGTTTCGCCAATAGAGGATCAGTGATTTCAACCAGCTATCGAAATCCTTGTATTTACGGCTATCCGCAAACAGTTGTGTATCCCATTCAACGCCCTGTTGACGAAATTCACACTCTGGCATCAACACGCCATAACCCATTGCAAACTGTGATAATACGTTAGCAGGTATTACCGCGCTCAACTTTTCCCTAAGTCCATGCAAAGCAGATTCGGCTTGTTTAAAAGGGCCTTCTGGCGACGTATTCACTTCACCGAAACGGTTGGCATAACGCCAAATCCCGTCTTTGCAGGATACGCCACCACCTTTTACTTCCAGCACAAACAGACCGTTAGGGCAACAAATAAGAAAATCAATCTCCCCAAACCGCTTATAAGCATGCCGAGTTAAGTTCAATGAATGAAAGGCGGTAGATTGATTTTTTTTATCTTCCGGCAACGCATATCGCAGAAGATCAAATATCTTCTTTTCGGCCTGGCTATTTGTTCCATGAGGAGTAGCGGGAATCATCCTCATTATTATTTGGCAACCTTAAGAATTTCGCGCACTCTACGGTCTACTTTTCCAGTGATCTCTGTATTGCAGAGTTTACTCATAAACTCCTGCTCTAAAACCTCAGTGATAACGGCTTTAACGTCACCATCTAGCGTCAGCTGTATACCTGCTGTTGTCACACCCAGATGATAATCCCCTTTTCCAAGATTAATACGTGTTTGAATACACTCCCACTTCAACTCACGTGCGATATAGAGAGCCGCCTCCTTTTGGATCTTAGACATGGAGGACGTTTCAGGTGACAGCAGTTCCAATAAAGATTGTGGTCTGACAGGGGGCTGGCCCAACTCTATCTTCGACTCTGCAATACGATGTGCTATATCAGCCATCCTATGAGTAACTGCTGCATTCAAACCGGGAAATTCTCGCAGTTCTTTAGATAATCCAATCCAACCTTCCCTTGCCGAAAACAGAATAGCAGCGAGAATATAATCAGCTTCAGTTAATTGTGGATTAGTAAACTCCAATAGATCTTCAATGCTTTCTCTCAACACAAATAAAGTCATCGCACGTGATACTGGCTTTGGATGACGCTCAAATATTTCTGATATCGTACTATCTGCTAAACCTAGAATCCCCTTTAGATCAACAGCTAAGCGCTCACCGTAGCCGCGCGTTTTTTCATCAAAATAAACACTGGACATTGTTTCCAGATAATCAATAGCGACATCGACCGCACTTGATTGATCAACTGAATATTTTGAAGCAGCAACCCTGCTAACAATACCCCAAAATAATTTCTGTGAGACATCAGCATTTTCGATATCCCCGCCTTTCTGTAGCCAGTCTCCCATTGCCGCTATAACCGGGTAGGACGCTAACTCAGGCAATGAAGACTCTGGCCCGAATGCTAACGTCCCGGCAGCAATTGACAAATCACCTCGCGTATTCATATTAAGTAACAATCCCATAATAGCACCAGCCGCCATAGGTACGGCTAGGGGGATGCTAATGGGGGGAACATCAATATTCTGCGGCGGCCAAACCCGATTTTTTAATTTAGTAAATGCACCGGCCGTGGTTTTTGCGGTATAGGCAGATAAATCAACATTATTAAAATCTGCTGCATCTTTTTCACAACGAAGCTTATCCTCGCGTGAGCGATAGTTGATCGAAGATACATAATTCATCGGTAAAGGAGCAGGTACCAGCATTAATTGACAAGAACTATCCACCTCATCTGGGAAAGTAACATCCTTAACTTCACCCTGTTGCGTGATGATTTTTACAGGACCGCTTAAATTAGCTAGCTCCAAGCTGACAATACAAGGTACCAGATGCTCCTTTTCACTCACTGAAATGTTAACAGCGGCCTGAGAAACATTATTTGGAAATAGGGATAAGTAACCAGGGAAAGCCGATACCGTATCTAGATAATATTTTTTCCCAAACCCTTCGGGTGGCATTATCATCCCTGCCGCAATCATGTAAAACAAATTGCTATGATTCGTTACCATCTGCCAGGATTTCACCGGAGAGAACTTCTCATCAGGTTCAACTTTATTAAAAAGGTCATTATTTTCAGACATTATTTTCGCTCCAGAATACTTGCATCTACTGGCAATATACTATCAGCGGGGCAATGCATACCCCGTTGTTTTAATAAAATCACTCGGTCAATAGCACGGGCAATCATCACATAAAAAAGTCGCCTGGCATTATCCTTGTTATGGTCACTACAATTAAAATGGTTAACATCGGCAATAAAAACAGTATCAAACTCCAAGCCCTTACATGCCTGTGCATTAATCACCAGAATCCCGCCCTCATCAAAGCTAATAGCATTTTTTTCACTATTTGAAAATGTTCTGACGATAGGTTTTTGATTATCCAAGCGAACATTACAATTCAACAAGCCATTGTAATACTGCATTCTATCCTCGTTGTTATAGGTAAAAATCCCGATCAGCTTTGATGGATCACGATCGGCCATTTTCAATAGACTCCCCATCAAACGCCCAATTTGTTCGATGTCATATTCATAACATAGTGGGATTTTTACCGATCTAATCGTCGCAGTCGGTAGGGCTGGCGGAGGGCTGGCCGGGTCGCCGGTATAAAACTCCCTGGCTAACCTGGCAACGGGGTGTTTATTCCGGTAATTATTTTTCAACTCAATAACATCATCAGTTTCAAGAGCCAATGCAGTTTCAATATCCCGCCGAGTACTATTGAGTCCCTCTTGAATCTGCTGATTCTGGTCAGCCATAACAAAGAAATTCTCAAAGCCCATATTTACTAATGCCTGATAAAACTCCGGTGGCATATCTTGCCCTTCGTCAATAACCAAGGTTGGTAAATCAGCTAATTCAGGCTCAATCGTTGATATGCTTTCCAGTACACTACCCCAATCAATATCTTGCCAACTACTTCCCCCTGTGGGGGGGAGTTTTGGAACAGATTTTTTAAAAATGTCCCGATATAAACCCATAAACCAACTTTGCCATTGTTTGCTGATCAGATCCTCATCAAGTAATTGCTTGCTCGACTCATTAAGCAGATGGTTATAAACCAGAAATACATACTGGGCGCCCTCCTGCGCCAATCGTCTCGCTCGCAACAAAGCCAGTATTGATTTCCCTGTGCCAGGGCCTCCAACGATTAAATGCTGACCTTCCATCGGCAATGCACGTACATCCTCTTGCTCTTTACTAAGGTCTTGAATACCGGGTAATTGAAATCTGCGTTTGGTCATGACTTAGGGCTGATTACTCACTCTTGATAACTTAAGAAGGAAGGTAATTCCCTGGCGATATCACCCTTGATAAAAGCCCGATCCAGTAACACATTCCCATAAACACAACTTGGTTCTGGGACTAAAGAACAGGCATGACAAGCAGCTCGATTGAGTAAATGGGGGCCCTGACCCTCATGCTCAGCACAAACAGGATCGATTGAGCACCATTGAGCATGATCAAAAACACTACTGATTAGCCTCAAGAAACGTTGTGGTGCAGCCAGTTCAGCTAACCCACCCAAAGAACCCACTATATCGGGTACAGCGACATAAATTAAAATACCGGCCATTGCTAAGTCGCTACCTTTAGCCGAATAAATACGTTCTTTAAGCGACGCAGCAGGGTAACCCGCCTGTGACTCTAACTGTCGTATGAGTAAGTGGGATAAGGTGTGCAACAAGATAAACCGAGGGTTAACAATAAGCTCCGATTGGCTCGGTCCAAAGTTCATATTAGCTTTAACAAATCGTCTCCTTAGCTGCTCGGCTCTCTCGACGATAATGGGGTTCGATTCCCAAACAGCCAACGCATCCTCACTGATACTGAAAAAAATGCCCTCACCATAAAGTTCTAACGCGGGTAACCAATCACTGTTGCCTGAAATATCTGGCGGTACCATTTTGCCATTCATGCGCTGAAACGCTGTCATGACCATAATTTCTTTTAATCGGCTAACAGCTACCAACTGGTCAATAGATTTTATAATGGCACCAAGTTTTGATTTTTCATCAATCGTGCTTATTAGTGATTTCCACTTCTCAGTAAAATGCCTGGGAACAAAATCTTCATCCTCGGCAAGATCTGGAAGCTCCCCCATCAACGCCAGGTATTCACTCTCCAACAGCAACCCAACCGTGATCTCATCACCATAAAGCGGGTAACCTCTGTCGATTTCAATAAGCGCTTCCTTAATATCCTCAACAGTACAGCGAAGTTCTCTGGCGATTCTTTGAAAAACAGATTTTTTAGCTAATGGGGTTTTGGCTTGCTCAATCTCCCTGCGAAATTGGGAGGTTGAATACACACGATCTACCACCGACCCCTTACGAATGCGTGACTCAGGTGGAATGACCAACGCATTAGACGTCACCGGTGAATGAACTCGCGCGTCATTAATTTCAAGAATCGAAGCTGGCTGATCAAGTTCTTCTGCAGGTAATGAAAGCCAGGGTTGCTGCCACTTACCGCCATAACTAATGGGTATTCGGTCATCAAACGTAGATGTAGCTGCGCAGCGTCCACAACGTAATTTCCGCTTCTTCCTCTTAGTATTGGACAGCCGTAGATAGGCTTGAGCCCAATCCGCCCCGCACTGCTTCTGATCGGCTGTCACAGCTTCTCTATGTGCTAGAAAATGCCATGGCACATCGGTGAGATGACCACACTCATGCACTAATACCCAGGGAACCTGTTCTAGCCTGGGTCGGTTGAGACACTTTTTAGTATTCGTTTCATGACAGCGAGGGACTTCCTCTTTGGCCAATCCATGCCAGGGTTTATAATGCAGCAAGCCACAACGGGGGCAGCTCATCCATAATGGAAAGCGAACCGCAGGGACACAAGTCCCATCGATTTCACCACTATCCCGCTCCTGAGCAACGGGAGGTTTGCGCAGCACCTGAGTAATGCCCAATGCAGACTTCACCTGTTCGACGTAGGTTATTTCTTCCGCAGCCATATTACCGGCCCTATCTGTCCAATGAGTGATATCCATGACAGACAAAAGATAATCGGGTCCACGCACCACGGCACCGACTGAGCAGTAACGCAACAAATGTGAAAGCCGAACCGGCAGATATTCTTTTTCACTCATAATGTTTTCAACAATGCGGTTTCCTCGACATTCCTCATCGATTGCAAAGTCGCCCATAGCCCTTTTATCTTGTCGTTGTGGTTATGTAACAAGCGCTCATTATTTTTCTCACTATCACTGGCCTGATAGTGGAGTTGACGCTTTTGCAACTTACAAGAACTCACCTCGTCCCTCCATTCTTCCACCAATTTATCAATGTGAGTGGCTATGTCCTGTTTGCGTTCTGGGTCAGCCATTGCGCAGCGAGTTTTCAAGTCTTGAATCACCTTTTCTACCGCAGGGTTTGTTGGGTCGAAGTGGCCTGCACGATCATTGGCCAACAAAGGTCGGCAGCTATGCCGAAGAGAAATCACCAACGCAGCATGCAAAGCCCTAAGGCGTGCTTGATAGGTATAAGGGGTAACGCTGCTGGGCTCTACAAATCGGTAAAAAGATTCGTGGTAAGGACGGAAGTTCTCAAAATGGGAAATATTACGAGCACTGTTTCGATAATAATTAGTGCATACAATACCCGGTACCGCACCGCGCCCGACTCGACTACTGGCCTGGATATACTCCGCCGTTGTCAAAGGCTGTCCATTGATCAGCATCAACGCCAATCGCGATACATCCAGGCCAACTGATACCATATTGGTTGCCAGCACAACATCCAGACAATCGTCCTGCTCGCGGGTCGACTCCAACTGTGAAAATGTCTGAGCATTTTGTTCCGCACTCGACACACTGGTTAACTGCGCCAGCTGCGGAAGCGGCCTTGCCACTTTGTTTCCGATCAGCGCTGCCTCCTCGGTCAATCGCCCAAAAATATCCCGCACATCAATATTAAAGGCATTGTGGCTATTACCCACCCCTTTTAGGCTGCCGTGATAAACCACCTGCGACCACCACGCTTCAAGCAACACATCCCGCTCCTGAAGACCTGGGCCAAACACCGATTCTGGTGCAGCCAGGAGAGCAGCCGCCAAAGGCGCCATACAATGTTGTTGATCCAGAGAGGGAGCAAAATAGCCCACATACAAACGGCCTGGGCGCACAGCCAGATCCACCGTCTTAGCAAAATAGGAATCATCACAACTCAGCCCTGGCGGCGGAAACACTGCCAACTCAGCACCATAAATACGCTTCACCTGTTGTTCAGCCATGCGGATGGTAGCCGTTGAGGCAACATATTTAGGAAAACAACCGCGTTGTTGCAACACCGTATATAATGCCGATTCGTAAACCCCAGCCACAGAGCCAAGAGCGCCAGCAATCAAGTGCAATTCATCCTGTATGATTAATTCTGGCGGCCGCATATGTCTGCCACCTAAAAAGGCTTCGGCCCGCTCTTCCCAGGCTAGTCGAGCAAATTTATCAATGGTGGCAATTAACAGTGTGGGTGGCTCTTTATACAAGGCTTCATCCACCACATTGCAGGGGATAATACCCGCTGCTGATCCACCAAAATGGCAGTCACCGTTACGGCAACAGAACTTAAAATCATTGGGCTTTGCAATATAGTGATGAATGCCCTCAAAAGCCTGCCCACACCAGGGGCAGGCATCCAGCACTAAACTCCGAGCTGCCTCTTGCTTGCCTGCGGCGATTTTATCCACCTGTTCGCAGACAGCGCTGAAGGTATTCGGGCTCGTTGCGGCCCCTACCCACATACCAATGGTAATCGGCTCAGCGCCTAATGCTGGAGTTTGCTGCCGGATAATATCAAGAGCGCATATCAAACGAGCGGCGCGCAGGTATTGTTGCGCAGTCAATAGCCGCAAGGTATAGCGCATAAGTACGACAGTGCCGCCGCCAGAACTGTTATGGGTCAACCTGCGCCAAACGATTAAAAAGGCAATCAGCGCAAGATAAGCTTCGGTTTTACCGCCACCGGTAGGGAACCAAATAAGATCAACAATATCGCGAAACTCATCATCGTCCTTAATGCTTGATTCCATCACCGTTAACAAAAACGCTAATTGAAATGGGCGCCAAGCATAAAATTCATCGGCTTTAGGCTCACCCTTAACCGCATCCACCTGCCTCATCTGATCAAACATAGCCTGATTGGCCAAAGAAAACGCCAACGCCACGATCGGGTCTTTAGCAAGCAATTTGACGCCACTGCGCATTCGCTTCAAGGTTTTGTCCATACGGCGCGTAATACGTTTAGCTGCATTTATCTCATGGGCAGCCAGGTTCGTTATCGTCACCTGTTGATCGCCTACCCATTCAGCATAATGATCCACGAACTGCTCTAAGCCGCTGACAATGTCTGCCGTTGATTGCTGGCATGTGGCCAGATACGCCATTTGCAGAATCTTGTTATTTTCACCGGCGACGTCGGCCGTCACCTGTGGCACTTCCACCACCGGCATAAAGTCAGAAAGTATTTCCGTTACCCTTCCAGTCTGTTCGCGCCAATCGACCGCTGCGCCATGGCCAATGGCATAGATCTTTCGATGCTTGTATTGCAGTTCAATTTCTTGCTCTTCATCATTTAACAGGCTGTATTCAACACGGGGATAATCGCCCACAGTGCCCTGATCAATAAAGCAATTCAGACTCACCTCAAACAAGGTTCGGTTAGCGCGCTCATCCCAGTCGTCATTTTCTGACCACGCCTGCTTATTAAACAGTGAAACGGTAATAATCCAACCATCGGCATAGGAGCGCCATTGCACATCCAGACCAGCGAGATAGTCACCGAGTTGGTCCTGCAATACATCAACACGATTATTCGCAGTGAAGGTGACCGCTTCCTCATCACCGCCGAGAGTAATGCGCTCAAATTCGAAACCGGAAAATTGCCCTTTTTCATTGCGCTCACCTATTCTGGCATACCGCACCGCCGAACAGCGCACATGAAACTGAATATCGTCTCCGCGGGCAAAAAATGAAAAACCCACCGCAGATGGGGCAACATAACGACGCGGCTTAACGGCTTCTTGTACTGTATCACCTGCACCTCCCTCTTCACCGAAGGGGATGTACTCTTCGACCTCATCAATCTCTGCTGCCGGGTCTATCCCTTCTTCATCATTAATCACTGGGTAAAGCTTGGCACAGGGGTAACGCTCTAACGGCGCAATGCCTTGTAAGGTTTTGCCCTTAGTAGCAGGGCCAATCATTTGCAGGCGGAGCCATTCAATCAAACGGTTTCTTTCAGTGCTGTAATCCATCAGGCCTGCCATTTCACCATTCACAATTCTGCATTCCAAATTCCTCCTAATCCAGTCCATCAAGATTCTTAAGGGATTTTCTTTGCTCGGACGTTAAGCGACGCTCAACCTTTTTTATATCTTCATCGGCTGGCAGGTTTTCGGGGCGAATGCCTCGGCTTAATAGAGTGTCGCGAACCGCCTGATTATTGAAGATATGTTCTTGAGAGACAGCAGATTCGCTGCCTAGCTGACGCTCTTTGGCGTTAAAAATAGTGATCTCGGCGGCGAAGTCCTTGGCCTTGAGGATGATGGTAGGGGCAAAATCTGCCAGCGGACGATTGGCAGGCACTTTCCATTGTGACTTCATGGCCTGAGTGGACTTGCCGAACAGAGCCTGATCACCTTTATTGCGGATGATGCCAAAGTTTTTATTACCGCCGGTCTGTTCATAGATCACCTGCGACAGTTCTTTTTCGGTCTGGGTCAGCTTTTTACGGGCGGAGAGACGCTCTGCCTCCAATAGTCGCTGCTCGATAAGTTCGGCACGCCGGGTTTGTATGGCAAAATAGGTCTGGGCAAAGGCGATCTCCTGTTTCCTGGGATCACCATTCTGGGCAATCAGGTAACAAGCGAAGCGAGTGAGCATAATGTCGTCTACTTCGCGCTGGCTACCGGAACCCAAATCGACCATTTTCCCGACGTCAGCAAAATGGTCTTTTATGGTATGGTCAGAAACCTCACAAGCCGTTTTAGCTTTGGATACTGCATTAAGAAAATTGTCCCACTTGGCGTAGCCAAGCAGATGCTGTAAATCTCTGGCAAGCCAAAACTCTATACCTCCTTCGGTTTCCTGAGCATGGGCTTCAAATGTATCGGTCATGTTGTTGATAAGATCCTTCTTCATACTTTCTCTCCTGCAATATTTGCGTGTTTCAGAACCAAAACAATCCCCTCAGTTTCTGCAAGCCCTCTAATTGGCTACAGACCCCAGAACCAACCCTGCTCATATGCGGATCATTTGGTTGATCTACAACCATCTTTTGAGCCAACTAACTTTTGCGGGGGAGTCTCGTCACTCCATCTTACCCATACTCTCTCGTCGCATCTTTCGTGATTTTAAGTCCGGTTTCCTACCGCTGCAACAGTAAATCCTGCGGCCCTTCATCAAAGCCGCCAATGCCTTAGCACAGCAGGCTAACCAAAAGTATTGGTGTGACAGCAGGGCTATTATCCTGGTGTATCAAAATGGCCAATGGGTTGAGCAGTCCATCACCTCTATTGCTGATGCGGTCGTTGGTGAAGGAGAAAGAATTCGTTTGTTAGTGTGACGTCATACGAAAACGCACATTGACCAACTTCGCCTAAATCATTTCAAGCAATACAGTTATTGGAGGTTTTCAGGTATGACCAGTAAGGAGGCTGCCATCTATTTGGGCTACGCGGAAAATACCCTTCGAGAGGCTCGCGTAAAAGGCATTCTTGCAGGAGTCCAAGCGCCGCCCTATATCATAATGGGCAAGAGAATCGAGCATGAAAAAGTGGATCTTGATACTTGGAAAGCGCAGTTTAGAACGATGGATGGAACTTCTGCCTTTCGTGGTGCGCCCGAAGAAAAACAACTGAGATCACATTTAAAAGGAAGGCGGGGATTTACTATAACTCATTGAATTTAATGGAGTTAAATGGCGGACCGGACGAGACTCGAACTCGCGACCTCCGGCGTGACAGGCCGGCATTCTAACCAACTGAACTACCGGTCCGCATAACCGATATACTCTCAAAGGCGCTCTCTGCAAACAGAGTTTGGTGGGTGATGACGGGATCGAACCGCCGACCCTCTGCTTGTAAGGCAGATGCTCTCCCAGCTGAGCTAATCACCCTCACTTCGAGAGCTGCGCATTCTACAGGATTAGGTTATTCTGTCAAATAATTTTATTCGATTTGTTTTAAGCTAATTATACTAGAGCGTTGTGGTTGTATGGAAAACAATCGCCTGCATTAGTTGTATGGAAAACAAGCAGTTGCATTTACCTTGCCTCCTTTCTTATAGGCTGCGACAATCCCTGTCAGCCAATCACCGACGCGCAATAATGACATTGACTAAAAGAAATGCTGGCACCACCCCGGCGCGACGTTGTTGCCATGTGCTGTTACCTCTCTCTCTTCTAATAATATTGTCCAATACGGCTTTCTTTTGTTATGCAGCCTCAGCTACTAAAGCTGAGCCAATTCAAGCCCCCGATTCGCTATCACCTGTCTTGGCGGCTGCAGAAACCCTACCGTCGGGCAGCAGTAATGAGGAATATTCACGCGACTGGATTGAAGGTGCAGCCCGTTATGTTGAAACGCCCATGCAGCGTACAGATTGGAACTACTCAGACTATGTGATCTGGTCCTTGATGATTGTACAAGCGTTTTTAATTTATGTTTTACTTAGAAACCGAGCAAAATATAAGGCAACTCGTAGTTTGTTGAAACGCAGCCAACTTGAGTTGGAACATCGTGTGGCTGAAAGAACCGATAAACTCCGCGCCATAAACGACAAGCTCTACGATGTGATCGCCAAGCATGAAAAAACTGAAGAGTTATTAAAGGCGTCTCAAGAATACGTCCATTGTGTTATTAACTCCATGCCCTCAATTATTGTTGGTCTGACGCCTCAGGGTGCCATTACGCAGTGGAATGCCAGTGCAGAACAAGCGACTGGGGTTGATGCTCATGATGCGTTAGGGCAACTAGTACATGACGTCTACCCTAACTTGCCGATCAAAGTGGAAACGATCCAGGAAGCTTTGGATCAGAATATGGCGAAGGTTTTGGAAAATATTCAGCACGACAACGACCGCTATATCGACATATCAGTTTACCCCCTCGTATCGACAAAACTGTCCGGCGCTGTGTTGAGAATTGACGATGTCACTTTGCGTGTCGAGTTGGAAAATATGATGATTCAGACCGAAAAAATGATGTCGCTCGGTGAGTTGGCGGCAGGGACCGCACACGAAATCAATAATCCACTTAGCGCCATCATTCAAAGTGTGCAGAATATAAGGCGAAGATTGTCTGACAAAATGGCTAAGAACGTTGAAGTAGCAGACGCGCTGCATCTGGAGCTATCTGTGCTGAACGCTTATCTGGATCAGCGTGAAATTCTGCATTTTTTGGATAATATTCAGGAGGCCGGTGAGCGCGCCAGCCATATTGTACGCAATATGCTAGAATTTTCTCGCGCAGACAGCAGCAATCACAGTTTTGTTGATATCGTTAATCTTTTGGAGAACTCCCTGGAGCTGGCATCTGATTCCTTTAAGCTAGATATTGGTATCCAATTTGACCATATTTGTATTGTAAAGCAGTTCGCTCCAAATATGCCCCAAGTCAATTGTTCACCAGCAGAAATCCAACAGGTTGTTCTGAACCTGCTGCGAAATGCCAGTCAAGCGTTCAGTAAAGGGCCGTCTCCAGATTATGAGCCCACAATCACCTTAATTGCAGATTTTGATGGAGACAATGCCATTATTGAAATCGCTGATAACGGTCCCGGCATCAGTGACACAGCGAAAAGGCATATTTTTGAACCGTTTTTTACTACCAAGGATGTCGACAAGGGCACAGGCTTGGGGTTGTCAGTCTCCTATTTTATTATTACTGAGCATCATGGTGGTGCCATAGAAGTTGATAGTACACTTAACCAAGGGGCGCATTTTATTATTCGCTTGCCATTGCACGGACCAAGTAGTCACTAGTGCAGCGTCTCATTGAATTGATGCTACCTTTTCGCACTTTAACATATTGGCCCAAGCGTGGGGGTGGAAGAAGCCCATCAAATCAATTTTCCATCAGGGTACGCACCTGCTGCT
>PIVM01000869.1 GCA_003353945.1 Gammaproteobacteria bacterium | reverse complement strand
AAATAATATTCAATTGCTTTATTAGGATTTGATTCAATGTTATTATAATCATCTCCGTTACAAGCAATTGCTATATTTTCAAAAAATGTTTGATTCATAATACCTTTTAAGTTTTCTTCTCCAACATTATTTATATTAATTGTATTATTTGTAATATTATTAACAACTTTAAGTTCTTTATTTTCTGTTCTTAAAGTTTCAATTTGTTTTCTTAATTCTTTAATAATTGTTTGTTGTTCTAAAATAAGTTTATCTTTTCTATCTTGCTCATTTTTAATTTTACATCTATTATTTTCAATATGTTTCTTTAATGAATCTTTTCTTGTAAAATCTTTACTACAATATTCGCAAGTGTGTTTTTGTTTAGGTTTATTTGGCGGAGTTTTGGCGTGTTTTGGCGGAGTTTTGGCGGTTTTTGGCGGAGTTTCATTTATCTTATTAATATTCTTTAAATGTCGTTTGGATTTCTCGTGTCTAATCCAATTATTTTGATACTTTATTGGGATATTACAATACTCGCAATGTTTGTATGGTTCTGTCATCTTAGTTATATTGTAATGAAATATATTATTTAACTCAATTTGGGATGTAAATGGGATGTAAATGGGATGTAAATGGGATGTAAATGGGATGTATTTTGGGATGTAAATGGGATATCCATTTACAGAGAGAGAGAGAAGTTTTTATTTTCCCCAATCTTTTTGAAAATAAAACGGAAAAATGGAACCTTGGATATTAAACGGATATGTTTTAATTATAAATGGATTTCGTTTTGGTT
>PIVM01000307.1 GCA_003353945.1 Gammaproteobacteria bacterium | reverse complement strand
TGCGCTTCTTTAGTGGCGTCATGTCCTTCATCCAAAAGTGATAGGAAAACGATCCAATCACATGTACAGCCTGCTTGAAAGCATGCTCAATTTTGAAGCGCAGGCCATAGATATGAATGACCTCGATTGCTGACAATGACAAATCAGTGGTCATCAGTATGCAGCTCCCCCTTGCTGGGTGAACAACAACGACAAAGCGAATGGTTTTGCCCGCGCACTTCCATATCAAGTCATGCGTTGCATATCGAATCGTGACACCTTTATCTCCATAAACTGGGCTTTGGGCCTCTTCCATCAAAGCGACATTTCTTAGTAAGGATTTCAGCTTGACCTTATCGCCATATTGGCGTGGCTTTCCTCTTTTCTTCGGTCCCTTGTGGATATAAGCCTCATAGGCAACAGCGTTTGACCTGACACGGGAAATCAGATGATTGTCCTCTGACAACATGCCGCTAATGATTTTACGGTTGGCATAGTAGGCATCTGCAACAAAGTAATACGGCTCTTCAATGGCAAGCAGCGAAAGCAGGCCAATCATCTTGTCGAGCAACGTACGCTTATCACGGTTCGATAGCACAACGCCCTCGTGAATTCTTGCCGCAAGAGGTACGCTAAACACACTATTGGCCGCCCTGCAAAGAATGGATACCGCTTGGAAGGAGTGCCCCATAATGTACTCCGCCTTGGTATTTGACTCAGATTCCTGATGCAGCAATTTCACGGCTGGCATTTTCTTGCCTTGCTTGGCGGTCTTGATTCCGTCACCCACCAGTACAAGACGACCATTGACGCGAACAGGGTTCGTAAACAGTTGCAGAACAACCTTGGCCCACAGGGCCGTCATCTTATCAAGGTTGATCCCTGTGCTGTGAAAGTTATCCAGCAGGTTGTCGTAAAAATCCCCATGCAAGCCAAGTGCGCGCACAATGCTGGTCACACCCATCTTCTCAGTGCGTACGGTAAGGCCCGCCACGCATGCAGCAAACCACATGAACGTCTTTAGACGTGAAAAGGCTGGGCGTAGCAGCCAAATTGCTTCCCACCAATAACACCATAATTGCATCGTAAAACCATTTCATTTGACAATAGCATGAATGCCATGCATGCTACTACAATGACTAAAAAAAGACTTGTACAAATTGAAAAACGCATTGAAAAGATCAAAGTTGAATTGGCTGGGATCGGAGAAATGCGACCAGGATCGCTGACCCAGCAATATAAGGATAGCAAACGCAAGACGGGTGGGCCGTACTATCAACTCAGTTACACCTATGAGATGAGAAGCCGGACGAAATATATTCGCAAAGATTTAGTGAGTGATATTCAACAGCAGATCAAAACCTACAAACTCTTTAAGAAGCTGACCGATGAATGGATTGCGCTGGGTATTGAGCACTCAACGCTGACGATGGATCTAAAGCGAGAGAAAGACTGATGATGGCAAATTAGGTGGTGGAAAGGGAAATCAGGTTTTTACTGACAGCATAGATTCAGGGAGAACTCGGTACTCTTGAGTTTAGTAAAGTAACTGCAGTAACTCGCAAAGGTATTTTTTTGCTCCTCAGTGGTAATTTCTCTTCATCTCCCGTTCCTTATCACGTCCTCTGTGTTTTCTTTGGCTAAATCAGTTAATGTGTCAACTATCCTGTGCGAAGGCGCATTTGATTTGTTAGCGATATTTCGACCTATTGATATCATGGGCTGCTCTATATAAGAATAGGTAATCCAAGACAGCAGCGTCACAAGCAAAATAACCCCCGGCATGAAAAGCATATAAAAAATTTCGGGAACTGACCCTGCAAATTCCGGGAAAACTGTCGAAAATAAAAAATACAATACGATTCCGTGCATTAAATAGATGCTGTAGCTAATTTCACCCAAAAATATTGAGAAATCTTTTTTAAGAAGACCAAAAAAACTATTTCCCAATGCAACCGGAATAAAAAATAGCGCTAACAAAATTGATTGAAAGAAACCAAACGATGTTTTGAAACCCCAAAATACTCCTGCAAGTCCTAGTAGTGCCAGTATTGACACGAGCGGATGATCAATATTCTTGCTAGTGTTATACTTGCTAAGCTTCGCAGTCAATCCGCCGGCTACAAATAAGATAAGATATACAGAGTTAAATCCCCATGCCAAAATAGTTATCTGTGTTGAAATCAGTGCTCCTGCAACAGATAATAGACACAAAGTAATTACCATAAGTTTTGATTTCATTATTAGAAACACTATGGGCAAACTAAAATAAAATAACCATTCATACTTTAGCGTCCAGTCAACATGAGCAATGATTTTTCCGGTATCACTAAAATCATTAAAGGTAGCTCCTGCATATAGAAAGTATCGCAAAAAGTCGAACAATAACTGCCCTGCAGAAACGTTTATTGTGAAATCAGATTTTATTAAAACAAAAATGAAAATTGTTACCACTGCTGCTAAATATAATGGAGCAATTCTAAAAATGCGGCCGATATATATTGTTTTGCAATCTATCTTCCCCTTCATGTCTAAAATTTTTCGTATAAACAAAAAACCGGTAATCATAAAAAATATTGCGACTCCGGTCTGCCCAAAATGATTAAAATAATCTTCCGGAGGTCGCGTCCAAATGCCATCATTTTTCCAGTGAAAAGTAATCGCATAGTGGTGCATAAAAACGCCTAAAGCAAGATATCCTCGCAAACCATCTATATTACCAAGTCTATTATTTTTAGTTCTGGGGTACTGGTATGACCTGAAATTGCAAATCTGATATGAGAAAAACATGCAGGTAATTATCGAAATTATTGGAATTATTGGAATTATCATTATTTCTAAATCGGTCATTGCCTAGCACCTTTCTGCACGGATTAATGTATTATTTTTAGAATAGGGCTACTGATCCTGTGCTATTTATAGCAATACCAATAACTTCTTATTATGAATTATGGGTTGAGCGCTGCTCATGGCGCTACTTTTTTAGTGTTAAGTTTCCGTAAATAATTACTTTTTATTGTATTTTTTTACGTTCACACAGTAAGAATGCTGCCAGCTAATAAGATGTCTGCCATCTCATCCTAAAATTGTCATTTGGGGCAGCCATGAATGGCCTATATAGTGCCTGACCGAGAAATGATAACCCCCTGAAATCACTAAAATTAATCGAGATTCCATGGTCGAAGTTTTCCCTATTAATAGTGGATTGACGTAAAATAGTCGATAAATTTCG
>PIVM01000306.1 GCA_003353945.1 Gammaproteobacteria bacterium | reverse complement strand
TTCTTTTGCTGTGCTTTGTTCATAAGATAATTCCTCTATGATCGTACCCGGGCTTGGGTACGTAGAGGAATTGTCGTTTAGAATTTGGGTTTCTGCCGCGCAGCGGCTTCGTCCAACAATGTCACCTAATCACTGCATACTTTTTTATTAAACAGTTCAAAGTATTGACTGAACGTCTGCTTTTTCTAGTGGTGAACGATATTCTCGTTTTCCCTGTCAGCCCGTTTGGTAGCAAAGCCAGCTCACGAATAAATCAAAATCCCGGCTATAAGCAAAATCCCAGTGTCCGCAAACTCTAAATTGGTTTAGCTCGAAAGAATTGGCACCAAGTAATGGTGATGTAAAAATGAATTTATCCTACCTTTGCGGTTGGAAATATTAGCACTCAACGCACACTAATCTCGATTTGCGGCTGTTGCTAAACAAATTGCACGATTCATAGGTAGCAGCAATAGTCCTCCACACCTGACCCTCAGGTTTCTGTTTGAAGCTGCCCTCAAGCCGATCGGTAGATGGATAGTTATTAGTGGAACCGGACGTTTAAACTATCTCCTTCAACGATAAGTTCTCACCTTAAGTCAGTCGAGAAACTACCCACAGTAGAGATTAAAGATATCTGTCGTATCAGCTGCCAGAATCTCGAGCTCCACCGCAAGCGAGACTATTTGATTAGAAATAACGGGGAATTTAGCAATGAATGCTGCTCAAGGATGAGGCTGGTAGGGTGTCTTGCGGACTGGGAGGGCCGCTACAAATGAGGGTCATCATATTAATGGGAAATTATTAATCAGTATGCGGGCAAATAGCCTGTTCTATAATCACTGGCGGCAGTTTAATTGTGCCAACCGGAAACTCGTTGTAAAGTAGGCGAAAAAAGAGGGGCGCTTGTTCTTCTTATACTTCTTCAGAAGGGGAGGCATCATGCATTGGAGGACATCGGGATCGATTACCGGAATGAGCCTGTATAACCCTGCGCCTTTCACGTGGAACTGTCGTACCGATTCCGCAAAGCTGTTCCAGGAAGCCTTGAAGTACCTGCGGCAGTCGTCCGCGGCGGAGGCGTTGTTGAACTTCCTCGGCGGGGTCAAGGACCTCACCGTGATCTGCACCGACGATACGGTCTCGACCTTCTACGCCGCGGAGACGGTGGAGGGAAAGGGCTGGCTGCCGAAGGGTTCGCTGGTTACATGGAACCCGATCGGCCGTCTGAAAGCAGTGGACATCAAGGCCCACCAGCCGGAGGGGCGGAGATACCGCGGGGACCCTGGCGCTCAGGTCCAGGGAGAGCAGTCGGGCTCGATGGGTCTGATCCACGAGTTCGGGCACGCGCGACAGTACCTGCTGAAGAACAAGTGGTTCATGGAGAACTACAACAAGGCGATCGACACGGGTGACGACGCCGCACGCTATGCCATCGAGGACGACAACCTGTTGACGGTCGAGTCGGTAGTGGCCCGGCAGCTCGGTGAGACGGTTCGATGGCGCTACGACGACCACATGGGCGAGAAGAACGTATCGTCCAGTTACGCTCTGCTCGGCCCGAAGGACCCCGTCATCTGATCGAGATCGCCGACCCGTCCCTGCTGATGACCTTCCTCCGCGAGGAGTGCGACCTCGAATGGCTAATTTGTGGATAGCTGACTTTCCTTTTTCAAACTAAAACACTCAAGTATATTGGTTATATATTCGACATATGGAACGCAGCGGACACTGAGAGAGGCAGGAGGACAGAGTAGTTTACAGGTGGTTGCCGTACTCCGGATGGATGGGGTAGAGCAGCCACGAATAGGGCGTTTGTTCGGCTTCGTAAAACCATACTAGTGAGAGAGTAGGAAGCCTAGCGCCTACGATTTGGGCGTTGGTTGGACTTTTCAGATACCTGACAAAGGCAAAATCTATAAAGAATAAGGAAAAACTATGGGCGACGAAAATAAATCAATTCATGAGTTTGATTTGGCATTAATCTGCGAATATTTTGCAAACCTGGAACGACAGGGACCAGGTAGCCCTGAAGTAACAATTAAAGCATTGAGCTTTATAGATAATCTTAACGACAAATCACTTATTGCCGACATTGGCTGCGGATCAGGTGGACAGACTATGGTATTAGCGCAGCATGCACCGGGAAATATTACAGGTATCGACCTTTTTCCTACTTTCATCGACCTGTTCAACCAGAATGTCGAGAAACTGAATCTTCAGGATAGAGTAAAAGGTATTGTTGAATCGATGGATAATCTTCCCTTTCAGGATGAAGAATTGGATCTGATGTGGTCGGAAGGAGCAATCTACAATATTGGTTTTGAACGGGGACTTAATGAATGGCGAAAATTCCTGAAAACCGGAGGTTATATTGCTGTTTCGGAAGCATCATGGTTTACGGAGGAACGCCCTGCCGAGATCGAGGAGTTTTGGATGGATGCCTATTCGGAAATAGACACTATCCCCAATAAGGTAGCGCAAATGCAAAAAGCCGGTTATATTCCGGTTTCCACCTTTATTTTGCCCGAAAACTGCTGGACAGAACATTTCTATGCACCACAAGTAAATGCACAGAAAGTCTTTCTGGAGAAAAATGCAGGCAATAAAGCTGCCGTAGAATTTATCGCAAACCAGCGACATGAAACTCAGTTGTATTATAAGCACAAAGAGTTTTATGGCTATGTTTTCTATATAGGGGAAAAAATTTAATCAATTTGTTAAATAGGCGTTCGATGCGTTAGCAAACATCTAAACCAACTAAAATCCCCATACATCAGTGACAGCTTTTGCGAAGTCCTACAAGATAGGATGGCTCGATGTAAGTTCGAATTCCTTTCGGACTTAATGCCCGGTTTTGCAAGGAGTATAGTTGCAAACAAATCAAGATTTCAAAATATCAGAGACTCCTTACTCTAAAAAGCACCATCTTAGATACCGGTGGCGAAAAGTCGATATCGGTAGCCCTTGGCTACTTGTTTGTTATGATGGTTGAAATGAGTTCATAATCATTTTCTCCAGTGGATTAACTAAATTAGTACTGAGATTTGGCCCGTGAGCTTCATCTTGATTGCCGTTGCACCTCCTCTCGTAGCCAGTTGTTTGCTGTTCGTCTTGCGTGTCCGACTGCTTTCAGTCCAGGAACCTCTGTTAGACATCATGTATTGACCTGCCCAACCTCAACGCTCGTGGGTTACCATGGAAGTTGAGAAAACAAACCAAGTGGCAGAGCC
>PIVM01000868.1 GCA_003353945.1 Gammaproteobacteria bacterium | reverse complement strand
CGGCCACTGCAGGCCAGTCTACTGAACTAGACCCTAACGATGGGTCACCTATGTGCATCCCTAACGATGCAGCATATACTTAACCCCAACGATGTATCGATTCATCGTTGGGCCACAACACTGAGTCACTAAATGCGTGCCCAACTATGGACTAGTCATATCTCACTAGCACGTCTTACATATATCGGCACATAAATGATTCGTAGTTGAAGTTGCTTAGGCCTGCATATAGCGATCCAACGTTGTGGTCGAAACGAATTAATTACCCACTGAGCCAATATTTAAATGACTCACTGTTGCGGAGCCAATATTTTGGTGACTTAATGATGCGGAGCCGACACTTCGGCGACTTGGTGTTAAGACACCAGCAAGTTGATGATCCAGTGTTGAGAGTGAATAAATAGCAACAGGAACATACATTAGAACAGGAACATAAGATTAGAACAGGAACATGAAGTAAGAATAGGAACATAGATTAGAATAGGAACATAGCGCGTAACTAGTGAATATAATCACTCTTCAATTCGTCAAAGCCAGGGACGGTAGCTATCTTGGCTACGTTCAAGTTAAGGACGGTATTACTCTTAACTTCGTCGAAGGTTCGGCGAAGGTTACAGTGAGGATTGCTGTGCGGTGCCCGCGCAGTATTAGCGGAGGTAGCATAAGCAATAGGCAACAGGAGGAGTCCTCGTGGTAGTTACGCCCCACGAGTGTTGCGATAAGGAATACGTGAGAAACGTAATTGGCTACTACGTGTCGTGCCTGCGGTAAATAGCAG
>PIVM01000125.1 GCA_003353945.1 Gammaproteobacteria bacterium | reverse complement strand
TTCCAAAATTTTAAACTCACCGTATGGGTGATACTGCTTTCGTCTAAAATTTCAGGAAAAAACTCCTATCTTCAGCACCTTAAACCCTCTCGCTACGATTCAACTGAGTTTTCTAGGATAATGCAGTCTTGTTGCCAAGCCCAGCTAATAAACACGCTAATATCTTTGCAGTATCCGGCTAAAGTGCCTTCGCTGTAATCTCGCGAACGGCAGTCCTCAAGCACTGGTTCAGACTAAAGCCCATGATCACCCCCATGGCGTTTCACCTGCGCCGGATGGGTTTGGCTGTGCACTTCCTTGAGTTTGTTATCCTGCACCCGTGTGTAAATCTGCGTGCTGCTCAGTTGCTCATGACCCAGCATGGTTTGGATAAAACGGATATCAGCCCCCTGCTCCGACATATGGGCTGCCATCGCATGGCGCTTATGCCGAGCTCGGCATAAGCGCCACACCTATGCTACGTTTGGACTGATGCACAACGCGAACCCCGGTTTTATGGCCAGCCAGCTCGGCCACTCAATTGAAGAGTTTTTTTCTACCTATGCCAAGTGGATAAATGCTGAGCAAAACTGGGCGCAAATTGACCTGATCAACAAGGCATTGAAGCCCCGCAAATTTGGGAAAGTTTGGGAAAAGTTTGGGGAAGAGCCCCAAACGAACCTAACTAACTGATTCTAAAGGAATAATATGGTGCGAAAGGAGAGACTCGAACTCTCACGCCTTACGGCACAGGAACCTAAATCCAGCGCGTCTACCAATTCCGCCACTTTCGCATAGTGAACCGCTACTGTGGAGTGCAAAGCCATTATTTGCGGCTACGCTCCAACTGAGCTCTTTCATTGAGGGGCGGCATTCTGCCATATCACATTTAATCTCGCAACAGTTCTTCTCGTCAGACATACAAAAAGCATTACTTATTTCCTCGTCCAACCCCACTCTCTAGAAATGAAGAAAAATGCTATTGCACCGGAGTAGCGACCAAAAATATCGCCTGCTCCGTTTTAGCAGAAACCTGAAGGGCATAGTTATTTGGAATCAGACAGGCCTGCTCGGAAAAATAAACCTTGCCAGCCAACTCAATTTCACCACTGACCACTAAGAGCAAGCGATAGCACGAGAGTTGATCGGGCCGGTAGGCTTCGCCCTCACCCAGTTCAACGCGAAGCACCTGAAAGTCATCAAAAGCAACAATTGTCTGTATTCTCAGTCCGGGTCGATCAATCTGAGTGTTCGGCATCTCGGTATTTACCGAGCGGACCTGCACTTGTTGCAACGCCTGCTCCGTATCCCAAGCATCCTGAGTTAATACTTTTTGAGCAAAGGACAGGATCTTTCTTTCATAGACGGGAGTTTGAAATTCCACCGTTCTTACACCATGTTGCAAAGCATGAGGCACATAACAAGGGATTGCCACCACATCGCCGAGACGCAATGCTTGCAGCGCGGTAAACGCTTCCATCTTGTTTCGCAGATGTTGTTCCTTTTCATTGAGATCACCAGGCAGTTCAGCCAACCAATCTTGCAGTTGCACTGCGGGTATCGGCTCATCAAGTGGTATCGATTGTGCTTTGCGCCGTTCATCAAGCAAAGCATCAATGTGGCGTCGAACGACATTATAGTTATCCACGGCCAATCGATAATCGACCAAAAATGAAGCCTCATCTTCATACTGTGCCAATTTCGCTTGATCGAAACCCAAACGAATCGCTCCCACATCGTCAGGCCAGGCCGTTTTATCAATATGGGTGACGATATACACTTCCTGTTTTTTTTCGTGCAATTCAAAATAAAGATCACCATAAACCGGCTCAGGCAATGGATCTAGAATCTTCAGCAAGACAATACGCTTGTCTGTTTTGAAAACCGTGTCACTGGCCACCGCTTGTAGCCATGGCAAGGGCAGCTCATACTGCCCGTCAGTGACGGTTGAAACGCCTCTTTTTTCAATACCGGTATACCAGATCTCTCGCCCCCAGGGCTTCTCGATATCAACCGTGCTTAATGCTATGGGCTGGTCAAGCCGGATAATGGGGCGCCGGAATTGTCGAGACATTTTTTCAAGATCAATGGCTTCAAGATCAATGGTTTCAAGATCAATGGTTTCAAGATCAGTCGTTTCAAGCTCAGTACTTTTCTGATTCAATCGTTCCTGAACGTCGTCACAGTCCTCTATTACCAATACCTCAGTACCACAAGGACCTGTTCGATAAAAAGCCCATAATGCAATTCGAACGTCGTTTTCCAACCAGTCACAAAGCAACTCGAATTGGCAGCACAACAACGACCTTGTTCGTTTGTTTTGGGAATCTCTCGCGATATGCTGCTGAAACTCAAGCTCAGGATTATTACTCAAACCGCGAATCACGGTCATATTTAGCATTGGATAAACATCTCTAACAAAATCATGTGGGCTGGCGACTACTCTGATTCGTGCTCAAACATCTGCTGACCTTTTTCTACTACACTGGCTGGATCCTGGTGAATAATGACGTCGGCATTTGAATAGTGCTGTTTAATAATGGCCTCCACTTCATCGGCTATTCTATGTGCCTCTAGCAAACCAATGTCATCGGCCAATTCGATATGTAATTGCACAATATATGCTGTACCGGATTGTCGCGTGCGTAATTCATGCACACCAAAAACTTCTTGATGTTCACAGACCAGCTTGTAAATATGCTGTGTAATATCAGGCGACAGTTCTTTATCCATTAAGGCATCCAATGCTTCTCTGGCAATCTTAATCGCTCCGTAAATAATGAAAATTGCGATCATCAAACCCAATACCAGATCAACATTCTGCCAACCGAACTGAACGCCAACCAAAGCGACAATGACAGTGAGATTCATAAAAATATCGGAGACGTAATGCAAAGAGTCTGCTTTGATAGCTGCTGACTGAGTAATGGATATTGCATACCGTTGTATAAACACCAATACGGCAGTCAAGGCGGTGCTGAACAGCATCACGGTTATGCCAACATCAGGCTGTTTGACAGCATAAGCCTCTGCTTCAGTAACCCGCTCAAAACAAAAAAACAACAGAAAAGCACCAGAGCCCATGATAAACGCCGACTGAATAACCGCCGCTATCGATTCAGCCTTACCGTGACCAAAACGATGATCTCTGTCCGCCGGTTTTAAGGAATAGCGCACAGCCAGCATGGTGATAATAGACGCCAGCGAATCGGTTAAGGAATCAATAAATGAACCCAGCAAACTAGCCGAGCCGGTAGCGGCGACAGCATAAGCCTTCACCGCCATCAATACCAACGCCACCGAAACTGAGGCGTAAGTGGCGGTGATCAACCAAAAACGTTGCTTCTCTGTAGCAGACATGAGGGACCCTTTAATAAAAGGATGCCATTCTATACTCTTTCGATAATTGTCGTAATCCCCTGCCCCATGCCAATACACATCGTTGCCAAGCCCAAGTTGCCGTCTTTTTGCTTCAGCGTTTGCAGCAATGTGGTAATGATGCGTGTACCCGAGCAGCCCAGTGGGTGTCCCAAAGCAATTGCACCACCGTGCAGGTTAACCTTGTCATCCATTTTATCGAGCAACTCCATATCCTTCAGCACTGGCAGTGATTGGGCAGCAAAGGCTTCGTTAAGCTCAAAGTAATCAATATCGTCCAAGTTCAACCCTGCGCGATCCAATGCCTTACGTGACGCCGGTACCGGGCCGTAACCCATGATAGAAGGATCAACGCCAGCCACTGCCATGCCTCGCAATTTTGCCAGGGGTTGCAAACCCAGGTCTTTGGCTTTTTGTGCCGACATCACAATCATGGCCGAAGCGCCATCGGTTATCTGCGATGAGTTACCCGCCGTGACCGTACCATTGGCAGGATCAAATGCTGGCCTGAGTTGGGATAAACCTTCCGCCGTGGTATCCGGGCGAATGGTATTATCTTCTTCAATTAATACTCTGAACCCATTTTCATCATGCCCTTCAATCGGCACAATTTCATCGGCAAACTCACCGGCTTGCTGCGCCTGATGCGCCATACGATGCGAACGGGCGGCAAATTCATCCTGTTGCTCGCGACCAATGCCGTGCAACATCGCCAGAGCTTCGGCTGTCAATCCCATCATACCAGCGGCTTTTGCCACATGTTTTGACGCCACCGGATTCGGGTTGACACCTTTTGTCATCGGCAAATGGCCCATATGCTCAACACCACCGACCATAAAAACATCACCGTAACCTGTCATCACGGATTGGGCGGCAATATGCAGGGCTGACATAGAAGAGCCACACAGGCGGTTAATGGTTTGTGCACCTGACTCGTGGGGAATTCGCGTCACCACCGACATCATTCGGGCAATATTAAAACCCTGCTCTTCAGTTTGATTGACACAACCCCAGATCACATCCTCAATGTCAGCCGGATCAATCTCTGAATTTCGATCCAATAAAGCATTGACCAAAGTCGCAGAAAGATTTTCCGAACGAACATGTCGGAACACACCGTTTTTTGATCGTGCCATCGGAGTACGTGCACAATCAACAATCACCACATCGTTTAGTTCTACACTCACGGATAGATTCCCCGCTTGATCAATCAGTTAATGAAAAAAAGTTTCGTTTGAACTCGCCATGGCCAACAACTTATCGGTTGGCTCGTAAAGCTTGCCAAGATACTTGTATTGACTGGCCAAATCACAAAATGCAGCCAGGCCCATGCTGTCCATATAGCGTAGGGGACCACCTCTGAACACAGGAAAGCCCAGGCCCATGATCAATCCCATATCAGCATCTACCGCAGATGAAACAATACCCTCTTCCAGGCAACGAGCCACCTCGATACACATGGGCACCATCACCCGAGCAATAATCTCGTCATCGCTCTGATCCGACTTGGTTTTTGCAACCTGACTCAACAATCCATCGACTTGCGGATCGATATTCTTTTGCGGTCTGCCTTTTTTATCCTCTTCATAGCAATAAAAGCCCTGATTGTTTTTCTGGCCAAAACGACCCGCTTCAAACATGACTTCGGTTGCACCTTTGTAATCAGGTTTCATGCGATCGGGATAACCTTCGGCCATCACGCCTGATGCGTGTTTGGCCGTATCAATGCCGACCACATCCAGTAAATACGCCGGACCCATCGGCCAACCAAATTCCTCCATCACTTTATCGATTTGCTGGTAATTTCCTCCATCTCGCAGCAGCATGTCAAAGCCTGCAAAATAAGGAAACAATACGCGGTTAACATAAAAACCTGGACAGTCGTTAACGACTATCGGCGTCTTACCCATACGTCTGGCATAATCAACCGTTGTGGCGACGGCGGTTTCACTACTTTTTTCTCCACGAATAACTTCCACCAACGGCATGCGATGAACCGGATTAAAAAAGTGCATGCCACAGAAATTTTCGGGCCTCTTTAATGCTGCTGCCAATGAGCTTATGGAAATGGTGGAGGTGTTGGATGCCAGAACTGACTGCTCAGGCAAGTGATTTTCACACTCCGCCAGTACAGCCTGTTTTACCTTGGGATTTTCGACAACCGCTTCGACTACAACATCAACATTTTCAAAACCAGTGTAGTCCAGCGTATCGTGAATGCTATTGAGCACCTCTGCCATTTTCTGACTGCTCATGCGTCCGCGTTCCACGCGTTTGGATAACAACTTGGCTGCTTCGGCCATACCCTGCTGCAATCCAACTTCAGCAATATCTTTCATCATGATGGGAATGCCTTTGTATGCGGACTGATAGGCAATACCCCCACCCATAATACCCGCGCCCAAAACACCGCCCTTATTGATAGGAATCGCTTTTTCGCCGTATTCCTTAGCTTGCCGCGACAGCTCCTGTTCATTTAAAAACAAACCGACCAGACAAGTTGCCACCTCGGTCTTAGCGAGTTTGGCAAATTGTTCCGCCTCAATTTTCATGGCTCCTGCCCGATCAAGCCCGGCACTTTTCTCCATTGACTTGGCAGCCGTAATCGGTGATCGAATATGGCGTGGAGACTGGGCTGCAACCACTGCCTTGCCCGTGGTAAAGGCCATCAGACGCTCCATATCATTGTGTTTGACCGGCATCATTTTCTCTTCACGACGCGTCTTGTAATCAAATTTTCCCGCAATGATGTCATTTAGCAGCTGCAAACTGGCAGTACGTAATTGATCCCCTTCAACCACCGCATCAACAGTGCCCGCATCAAGCGCAGCAGGCGCCCGGTAATCTTTACCTGTACAGACCCACTCCACTGCATTGTCTATACCAATGATCCTGGGTAGTCTCACCGTACCACCAAAACCCGGATTGATGCCCAGTTTTACCTCGGGTAACCCAATGCTGGCACTGGAAGCCTGCACACGATAATCACAGGCCAAGGCCATTTCCAAGCCCCCCCCCATGGCTGCCCCATTAATTGCACACACCGTTGGAAAGGGGAGATCTTCAAAATCGCAAAAAACTTGACTGAACTCGCCAACAGCTTTTGCGATATTCTCTTCCGTCTCGGCAAACAGCATTGAAAACTCGGTTATATCTGCGCCAACGATAAAAACACTTTTGGCGCTACTCACCAGCAAGCCCTTGATGCCAGACGCAGATGCCAGTGCCGTGATCGATTCACCCAGCTCTTTGATCGTTTGTGCATTAAATTTATTGATGCTATCGCCCTGCAGGTCGAAGCATAATTCGGCAATGCCTTGGTCCAGGTTTTTCACCTGAATTGCCTTACCTTGATAAATCATTGATCACCCTCTTATCTTGTTGCTAGCGCGGGGGCGCTGATAGACGGATTAGACAGAAATAACGTGTCCCTTTATATTCTACTTTATGTTGGATTCTTACAGCTTAGCACCACTGTGAAAATTAACGACCCATTCTCACATATCGGTCAATTGGTCACGATTCTCACTGCTGTGCACACCAATGTCATTGGCTTATTGACACCCTACGGGCACCCGATTTTCTTATAAGCTAATGGCCTTGCTGTGCGCACACCTTGATAAATTTTTATCACCCGGTCAAGCACGCGGGGTCAAAACGATAATGTCCCTGCAGCCAATGACAAACCTCTGTAGCACAGGGGTGGTCAAATTCACTATAGCGTTGTAATAGCTCTCTTGATTGCTTAAGCGTCAGTTGATCAAGACCAAGCTGCTGAATAAGCTCGACATCTTGTTGTAAACAGCGGGCCAGTTCTTCACCGCACACTTGTTGAACTGCGACAGAAAATGCTTCGTCGGGATCATAATGTTGCTGTAAATGGTAAGAAGCCATCAGTGTCTGCAGTGGGATTTTGGAAAGACTGGCTGCATTCATCGGGTTTACGGCATGCCCACTACACCACTGCGCCATTTGATACGGCCTATGCTCGAAAGATTTGATATGCAAATATTGGCTGGTCACACGGCCATCATTGACCGGATAGTTATCCCAGATAAAGGGTGTTCGATGCAATTCATCAGAGATGCGCTGTAGCGATTCATGCGTGTACTCAGTTGAGCATACTTTGTCTCCCGTCCAGAACACGGCGATATCTTGGTCCAGAAATTTCCCCAGGTCGCTCCAGTAATTTTTTGGGCAAGGACCAAAAATCTCCTCAAGAACCGGATCAAAACTGTAATAGGTGGGACAAACAATAAGTTGCGAGGCATTGCAGGTTTGCGCCACCAGATGAGCAATATCGGCCTGCAAGGATGCCATATCCGATTTATCACCTGACATATCATCAAACAGCAGACAAAAGATGTCAGGCTGCAATGTATTAATCTGCTTTATCTTTTCAATCAACTGGCGTTTTTTTTCTGCGCCCCAGTCTAGATAAAGTTCAAAAGGTGAAAAACCCAGCCCCCATTGCACCCCTTCCTGACGATAGGCTTGTCGCAATTCAAACAAACTCTGCCAGTGCGCATCTGGCCATTTATCAGCCCAGCGGTGTCGTAGAAAGGAATCTGCTTTTGGCGCATACACATAAAACTGGAACCCTTGTTGCTGCAAAAAACGAGCGTAATCCTGGCGACAGCGCCAAGACCAGGCATTCCCATAGAATCCCTCTATTACGCCGACAAATGGTTTTTGCATTTTCATGTCGCTAAGCACGCTTATACCACTATCCGCTATCCACGATAGTAGCGTTGCTGGACAAACAAGGGTTTGCACACTGTCACGGCTTGCGGTTTACCGCGTACAATCGCAGTAAGATTTGTACCATGATCAGCACGTTCTGTCGCAACATAGCCCATAGCAACCGGCCCGCCCACACTGGGCCCAAAACCACCGCTGCATACGCGACCAACGGTCTCTCCCTGCTCATTTAACAACTCGACTCCCTCTCTGATCGGCGCTCTCCCTTCTGGTTTAAGACCAACACGCTTTCGAGTCACGCCATCTTTGAGCTGTTGCAAAATAATACCTGCCCCAGGAAAACCGCCCTCGCGCTCGCCACCGAGACGACGCACTTTGGGTATAACCCAGTTCAGTGCGGCTTCCACCGGCGTTGTGGTTTGATCAATATCATGACCATAAAGGCACAAACCGGCTTCTAGCCTCAGGGAATCGCGCGCGCCCAAGCCAATGGCTTGCACTTCAGAGAACGACAAGAGGCGTCTTGCCAACGCTGGCGCATGATCTGCTGCCATCGAGATTTCATAACCATCTTCACCGGTATAACCGGAACGCGTTATCAGACAAGACATTCCTTCCACATCGAATTCACCTGCCTGCATAAATGTCAGCGACTCACATCCAGGTGCCAGTTGTCGCAACACTTCGACCGCTTGCGGCCCTTGCAAAGCCAATAGCGCTTTGTCTTCTAGCAGTCGTAACTCAACATCCTTTCCTATTTGCGCATTGAGATAGTCAAGATCGGTGTTTTTGCACGCAGCATTCACCACCACATGCAAATGACCCCCCCGATTTAAGATCATTAAATCATCACGAATACCACCCAGTTCATTGGTCAACAGACTGTATTTTTGTTGATTAACACCCAAACTTTGTAGATCAGCGGGCAGTAATTTTTCCAATGCGGAACAACGTCCCTCCCCCCAAATCTGTAACTGCCCCATATGAGAAACGTCGAATAAACCAGCTGCATTGCGAGTATGCAAATGCTCCTTGATTATCCCCGCTGTATATTGCACAGGCATCAAATAACCGGCAAAAGGCACCATCTTTGCGCCCATTTCAAGATGCAATGCATGCAGGGGTGTATGTGATAAAACATCAGATTCCGTCAAGTTAAATTCTCCTGTGAATTAAGTGCACTGCGTGGATTGTGCGTGCACGGGATGAGCAGATGGTACACAACCTCCCAACTGATGCAAAGCCATCATCACCAATGATGGCGCCTCCCTGATGAATAGCTGTGCAGAAAATTCAGGGCTATCGTTAAAGCCGTGACTATACTCAAATAAATGCGTTTAATTATCAGGACATTTTTCATGAGTGAACCAACCATTGCAGAAGCATGCAACCACATCGAACAACTACTTTCAGTACTGGACAATGCCTATTGGGAAGCATCTGCGATTTCACATAAGGACGTTATCTATAGCATTATTGCCTTATTGCACGATGAATTGGCGGAATTAGCAAAATTAAGCGTACAGGACCACGGTATGCCCTATGAGCCGGTCAACGCAGAATTCAGTGAAATCAAAACCAAACTCAGTAACCTGCGTAAAGTGATGGACGACATTGTGCTTAGAGTACCAACTTCAATCCAACTGGATCGTCTTATTACTCAAGTCACTGCCTTATTGAATTAAACAGCGTTTTATTCTGATAGTTGAATATGAGATGCCGCATAAGGAGGCACAAGCCCACCCTATTAGACAAGGTCATCGTGTCTTGCTAGCGGGTATCCACCCGCTTGTATAAGAACACCCTTTTCAAATCCGCACACCATATACCCGTACTTTATATGCCTGTTTTGCAAAAACAAACACCTTTTAGCACCGATCACTATTTAACCAACTAAAAACCTTGTTTATTATTTCAAATAGATTTCATTTTTTTTCTTATGAAGTTGGACATACTCGAAATTTGAGCAATACTTACCTTAACGATGTCATTTCCCCTATGTTCAAGCTGACATCGTTAGGGAGTCTGGTCGTTGGACTCTCTAGAAGGAGTAAAATCCTTCATGTTTCACTCCTAATGGTCTTATCCCGAAATCCCCCCAGGTTTCGGGTTTTTTTTATCCCAAAGAAAATCAACAAGTTACAAACTTTGAGGATAAGTTGAGGATATACAGTAGTGCACCAATTTTTGCATACCCACCTTTTTCTCAACCCCTTACCTTCTTAAATCTACCCGATCTAATCCTTAGATTTGTTCGTCTTTGTACAATTTTCGCAGGAATATTAGGGTATTTTTATTATCAATCGGCTCATCAATTCAGTTGGTCAACGCGTGTGATCACAACACCTCCAGTATTGTTGATGAAAAAATGTTTTCTGTTTTATATCAACAACATAGTAATTCTTTATTTTTCAATAAAATACAATAAATCCGAAAATCCAGGAAATCCCGATTTCCAATGGAGCACCCCACTTACTATCTCAAAGTTGCATAGATTGGAGCAGGATATTATTACCTGGATCAGCCACCAGTGGAACTGTAACTATATTGCTGTCGAATATCAGACTATTACTAGAGCAGCGACCTCAGGAGTCACAATCCTGTGTGCTTTAGTTAAAGATCAAAATGTTAGCTCATTTTATTGTGGCAACTGGTTAATCAATCGCCTTTTTAAAATCAAAAAGTTAGCCGCGCTAGCGATTAATTACCTCACCTTTCTAACTACCAAATACACGTTATGTGGCGTACATCAAGTACGCTTGCAGTTCGTCACGCAGTCAAAGTACCACCCTATTTCTTTGATTATTTTTTTTGTAATTAGTGCTAGCACTAAAACATCACAACCTATTGAAATAAAAGAATATATTTGCTGATAGCATGACTGAAGTGGGATATAATTTCACGTATAGATTGGCGTAAACACCGAGAAAACGGCTATCTCACGTCATTGTTATCCCAAACTTCGCGAGATTTTCCATGAGAATCGTCAAGCATCCCCAGTCGAGCTTTGGTCAAGTTAACATCGCAGATATTCACATCGACCCACGATCCAGAGATGATATTCCTGCAGTGTTAAAAGGCTTGCAGTACATCTATGTCAGCGTCGACATCAGAAACAAGGTGTTTGCCTTGCTCGAAACCTCATTGAGCTCCAAGACTAAAAATGAGACCGGCAGGCCTGGCATGGAATTATGGAAAGTGTTTGTGTTGGCAACACTGAAGCTGGGTCTGGGTTGTGACTATGATCGCCTGCAGGAGTTGGCCAATCAGCATAATACCGTGCGCCAAATGTTAGGTCATTCGTCTTGGGAAGACACCGAGCAGTATGCGCTTCAAACGCTTATCGACAATGTCTCGAAACTCAAGCCCAACGTATTGGCTCAGGTGAATCATGTTGTGGTCGAAGCGGGCCATGAGCTTTTAAAAAAAAAGTCTTGCACCCCTATCTTAAAAGGCCGCTGTGATTCGTTTGTGCTTGAAACCCATGTTCATTACCCAACCGATACCAATTTGTTATGGGATGCGTTAAGAAAGCTGATTAAGCAAGCCGGTCGAGCCTGTGAAGACAATGGTATAGCCGGTTGGCGACAATACCAATACAATTGCAAACAGGTGAAAAAACTGTTTCGGCGCACCCAGAAAGTACGGTATTCGAATTCAAAGAATGAGCAAAAGCGAGAAGAGAAAATCCAGCAAGTTCATACAACCTATCGAGCGTATTTGGACGTAGCGCAGTTTTATGTCAACAAAGGCAAACAAACACAAAAGACGTTGGCAGCGCGTGGCCATGTGGTGCAGGTCATGCTGTTATCGCAGTGGATAGCAGCTGCTGAGCGCCAAATCGATCAAATTGATAAGCGAGTTTTGCAAGATAAAGTGATCCCCCATGAGCAGAAAGTGTTTTCTATTTTTGAGCCTCATACGGAATGGATTTGCAAGGGAAAAGCGGGAGTGCCACAAGAATTGGGTGTTCGTGTTTGCATATTAGAAGATCAATACCAGTTTATTCTTCACCATCAGGTGATGTGGCAAAACACTGATGACAAAGTGGCGGTATCGATGGTGGCGCAAACCCAAGAACGCCACCCACAATTGAGGCAATGCAGTTTTGACAAAGGGTTTCATAGTCCTGAGAATCAGCGTCATTTAGGTGAATTACTCGACAACGTGATACTGCCCAAAAAAGGTCGCTTATCGCAGATCGACAAAGCGCGCGAATATAGCGACGCATTTATCAGCGCACGCCATCAGCATTCGGCTGTCGAGTCGTGTATCAACAATTTAGAACACCGTGGACTTGATCGTTGTTGTAATTTCCCAAACTACGGTCTAACAAAGCCCCATTTTTCACTCTCTTTCTTATCGTAACCACAGCCCTACGCTATAACGGTAATTTGGGAATACAAATTTCCGCCCGCAATTTCCCTTATGCTACTCATTGCCACCATTTTCCCTCCAACACGCCCTGTAGTCCCGTCAAACCAATACCGTTAAAATAGCAACAATGACTCTCTATTTTGACAACCTGGAAACACTTCAGCAGTTCACAATGCAACTGGATCACCATAGCGACTCTCTGGCCTGCAAACACTGCCCAAAGAGCAATCAATTCGTCTCCCACGGCTTCGTCTATAAAAAACAATACAACGGCGACAAAACAGCTGTCGGCAAACGCCTGTTCTGTTCCAATCGACATGGAAAAACTGGTTGTGGGCATACACTGAGGCTGACTCTGGCCGAGCAGATTCCGACACTGGCGTATACCACGATTCATGTGACCCTTTTCCTCTGTGCGCTTATCACCGGCGCCAGCATTCAAAAGGCCTACCATCAAGCCACTCAAACCCGTGATGCCCGCAATGCTTACCGTTGGCTTCATAAACTTGAGCGCAAGTTGATAGACTACCGGCAGATTTTGAAAAGACCGGCTCTTTCGTCTGCCGATCAATTCTCATCGCGCACAAGACGGTTTCAAATCCTGCTACCCACCGTTGCTGGTTTATTCAAAACAATGGGGACTGAACTATGCTCGCAATATCAACACCACTATCAACAAGCGTTTATTTGAGCGTCTTCATCGCGGGCTTTAACCCGCGTTTTGCTCCATAACAGCCCAACATCTAACCCGTTTCTACGCTGATCAGTCCCGCTTCCTGGCCATTTTGGTATCGAGCACAACAAAGCGATTTCGATCGCAGCCTATCTCATGTGCTGTGCAACCGATCCTGTCTCTACAGTAGCGAGTGTTTTGCCAATACCCTGCCGACGAGCTTTTTAATCAACCAAAACGGAGACCATCATGAGATCAAAGAAGCGTCCACCGGTGGAACTGAGGCTACGGGTATTAAGCGCCGTGGATTATGCCCCCGGTGATTCCATTCGCGAACGTATCAAAAGCGTTGCTCAACGCACTTTTTA
>PIVM01000867.1 GCA_003353945.1 Gammaproteobacteria bacterium | reverse complement strand
CCCCTTTTAAGAGTCAAAGAAGGTGTGAGCATCCAGGAACTACTAACACCAAGCCAGCCTTCTGCGAAGGGGGCGAGCTACGCCTAGTTGAACGCAAAACCTCCACGGTTTCCTTCTTCTTGCATCTTCGTGCATCTCCTTGCTTCCACAGGCCACAGTACACTCGGGCCTAAAATCAGAGGGTTGTACCGGTCCTCTGAGGTCGTGGGCAATGTCTTGCATGGGCTATCCCTGTGCAAGAGTACTGGCAGCTCTCACAGCACTTCCTGTGCTCCTCTTCCCTCCTAAAAAAAATCATAGGAAAATCCTCACGGACGTCAATTCGCAAACTTAACAAAACACCTGTCCAGTAGCGTCTGGGTCTCCTCCATGTCAATGGCACCTTTAGGGGGTTGCAACATATCATTTCCTCTCTCTCTCTTCTCGTTGTCCATCGACAATCATGTCTTCCTGCTTAGCAGGCGGTTTGTCATCACCTTCCGTAGTTGATGTCGCTGGGCTATCCCAATCATCGGCCATATTGTATTCTGTTATTTGCTGGGATTCTCAGATTTAAAAATAACTCAATGTATTTTCGGTTTGTTTCCACCAACTACGTCCTAATCGTGTCCGTTTCCTTCTCGACACAATTTCAGCTGGACAAAATCTCTCCTCGTTGTGTATATTTCTCAATCCCCTCCCCGCAAGGGGTTGAAGGCACTTTCACCTCAAACTTCTAGTTACTGCTAATTTTCATCTATTTAGTTCAATACCTCTAAGGTCATTGCTAAACATCTAACA
>PIVM01000305.1 GCA_003353945.1 Gammaproteobacteria bacterium | reverse complement strand
CCGGGAAAGACGGGACCAATGGAAACAACGGTCTTAAAGGCATCAAAGGTGAAACCGGCAGCCCAGGCTTAGATGGCTCTCAGGGACGCCCAGGATCAACTGGAGCAGACGGAGAAAAAGGGTCAAAGGGTTTCACAGGGTCACCCGGACCAAGAGGCGTTCAGGGATCACGTGGAGTCAAAGGGGACACCGTGAGTAGCAGCCTCGTTCCCAGAGTAGGAGGAACTGTCAACTTTGCGAACGGTGGACTCCATGATAGACACAACATCGCCAAAACGGAAGTCCTAAACAAAGGTGTAGTCAGGGTCTTTTTCTCAACACCCTTTAATGACACACACTATACGGTAATCGCTACCACACAGACTGGAGACCCGAGTGACTTGCTTAACACCACGGTGATTGAGAAAACTGTCAGTTTTGTGACTCTTTCTCTACGGTATGCAGACACCGGTCTTGCGGTTGAACACGGAATCGCTTCTCTGGTTATTTACAGGTTCAATTCCTGACATTAAAGACAATCTCTCACTTTTACAATCATGGCACGGAACAAGAAAAACTGGAACTACCTCGTTGATTACAGAGGTCAGTACAAAGCAGTACTCGGCAACGGTGATAAAGGACAGCAAGGTCCTACCGGAGCCAAAGGACAAAAAGGCACACCAGGCGGAGTAGGACCAACAGGTCTTACTGGACCACAGGGACTGAAAGGCGAAAAAGGAAACTTTGGTAGCAAAGGAATAAAAGGTGCGGTACAAGCTGGAGCCTTTACCTTTGTCGGACAAGTCGCCGACCAGGCATCTCTTCCTACAACTGGGAACGTAACTGGCGACACCATCCAGACCACAGACAACGACAATCTCTACTCATGGGACGGAACCCAGTGGATTCCTCTTGGTGGAGCCAATGTTGTTGCAGTCAAAGGTCAAAAAGGTGCAATTGGTCAAAAAGGCCAAAAGGGCACGGCGGCTGTTAACGGAACCAAGGGCGAGAAAGGTGGCCCAGGTGTTGACGGCACAAAAGGTCAAAAAGGAGAAGTGGGAGCTACTGGGTCCCTGCCTTTGATCTCTTCTTTACCTGTCCTTCCGTAATAGCAAACTGATCTGAATACCTGACACGCACGCACCTACTATGGCTTTTCAAAACAGTGACCTCCTTGCTATCAATAGGGGAGGTGTCAACTATCAAGTAACCTGGGGGGATATCGTTTCGCGTCAGGTTTTAGCAACAGATCTTCTCATGCTTCAAAGGGGAGGGACGATTTACCATGTTCCTATTGGGAATTTTTGGGATTGTACTTCTATCTCTGATGAGTTGGATTTCTATTTAGCAGAAAGAAACCTAACTCTATACGCACAAACATATAAATTCCCCTGCTCCATTCAATTCTCATTATCAGACAATGGTCAGGGTATCTCAACTACTTTACAGTTATCCGCTTCCCCTGTCAACGGTGATCCTGGATTCATCACCTATCCTGATGGAACGCAGATATTTCTAAGTGCTTCAAGTCAAACCATAACTTTGACACAGCCCGGAGTTTACACCGTTGGTGAAAGTTTCACAGAATTTAAGTTCACACAATCAGACTCCACAATTGATGCTAGTTTAACACCAGCCTCTGTGTGGAATGACCACATGTCAGGTATTGCTGACTTTGGAGCAGGTCTATTCACGAATGTTCGTAATCTGTCTGGAGTGCCCTCCGGTCTTCAGCTGAGAAGTCTTGACAAAACATTTGAAGGAACCAGCCCAACAACCGACATTGGTGTGATCGACACTTCAGTAGTGACGTCCGCAGTAGGAACTTTCCTTAACTCTGATGTAGACTCTACGGACAACATCGACATCTGGGACACTTCAAATGTGACCAACATGAGTCGCATGTTCGAAGGTGCTGCCAACTATAATGGTGACATAAGTACATGGGATGTGTCTAATGTGACTGACATGTCCGCCATGTTCAAATCAGCATCAAATTTCAACCAAGATTTGGAATTGTGGGGTGCTTTTGTTGATAATGTTACGAACATGAATGCCATGTTCAGTGGTGCCAGTCAGTTCAATGGCGCTATCACAACATGGGATACATCAAATGTGGAAGACATGAACTCCATATTTGATGGCTCCTCCTCCTTTAACCAGGATATCGGCGATTGGGACGTTGGGAGTGCCGTCTCGATGACCTCTGCGTTCCGCAACACTAATCAGTTTAACCAAGATTTAACCGAGTGGTGCGTAAACCTCATTCCAAGTGAGCCCAACTTCTTTGACGACGGATCTGCGCTCCAAGTTGCTAATCAACCTGTTTGGGGAACTTGCCCTGGTTTAGTGTATAACGGTGAGTTCTACTTTACTGGCGGTTCTACCCAAATGACCCTCAGCGGTACTTTGGGATCGGCGGGAACTGTAACTCAACCTGACGGTACTACTTTCTCAATTGGTCCTGGCAACTGGAATCGAACCATTACTCAACAGGGAACTTATCAGTTGCCTATGGAGACTATGACGGCTCTGTCCTTTGATAACAGCAATAATAGGCAAGCTGAGTTTAGTTTTGCTCCTGACTTCTACACAGGAGCCTTAACAACAACGTATAAGATGTTCCATGATTGTTATCGGTTTGTTGGAACAAACGTAGGCAATTGGGATGTTAGCAACGTCACAAACATGTCCCAGATGTTTGCTGCCTGCTTCCTTTTCAATGACCCTGTCGATAATTGGGATGTTAGCAACGTCACAAACATGGCCGAAATGTTCTCAGGTGCGTTTGTATTTAACCAGCCAGTTAACTCTTGGAACGTAACCAAAGTTACAAACATGAACGGTCTGTTTAGTAACTGCCTTGAGTGGGATCAAGACTTAGATCAATGGAACATGAGTCGCGTAGAAGATATTTCAGAGATGCTCTACCGCTGCTTGCTCTTAGTTGATCCAAACATTGGTGGATGGGATACGTCAAATGTGACGAATATGGCTGCTATGTTTGGCAGCTCCGTGCTCGCGACCCCAGACTTAAGCGCATGGGATACTTCTAGCGTTCTTAAGAACGGATTTGGCGGGATGTTCGATAATGCTAGAGCTTTCAACAGTGATATTTCAAACTGGTCCGTCAATAATGAATCAGATGTTTCTTTTAGTACAATGTTTGAAGATGCTCACAGTTTCAACCAGGACCTTTCTAGTTGGGACATGAGCAGGACCGGGGACACAGGGAAAATGTTCC
>PIVM01000866.1 GCA_003353945.1 Gammaproteobacteria bacterium | reverse complement strand
TCTGTATTGTTGTTTGTGGGGTTATTCCTACTTGCTGTTACTGGGCAATTTCTAACAAGGTGCCCGGTCCTGTTGCACCTAAAACACTTGCTTCTACTGGTTCTTTTGTTGGGCTTCAGCTCTGGGTGTGCTGACCAGCATTCCCGCACGGAGTGCCCGACCTTCCCACAGTGCGTGCACTCGGTCGTTGTGCGCATCCCCAACGCTTCTTCTTCTCTCCTTGTCCCTGTAACCATGTAGCTGGTCGCTGAGACCAGTACACGGGACAGACCAGCGTAGTCCAACTGGGGCTGGGCCACCAGCTGCTGGAACACTCCTGGCAGTGATCCCCTGACCCCCCGGATCAGGGCTGCCTTCTTTGTGTTGTCCGTCTTGGGCTCTCCCAGGCTCTCGAAGAGTGCCCAAAGCTCTCCGAGCCCCACTAGGAAGTTTGCTGTTTTCCCAGGTCCTGCACACACCGCTTCCGCGAGTTTCATTTCTGCCCTCAGTAGTTGTTGGGGCCTCTCTTCGGCGGTCATTCCGCCATAGACTTCCTGGAGCTTCTTCCACGCTCCCTCCCCGTCAGGGCTTCCAGTTCGTCCCTCGAACTCGCGCACGATCCCGACTGCGGGCGACCCCGTCGCCCTGGCTAATAGGAACCACAGTTTCCTGTTCGCCTTTGTGTCGACTTTGATCTCCGCGCCCCTTTCTGGTACGAGAAGGTCATAGAGGCCCTTCTCTCCTGCGATGCCCACGACGGCTATTCGCCAGGCTTCCCACGCCCCCGGCGTGGGGTCCAGAC
>PIVM01000865.1 GCA_003353945.1 Gammaproteobacteria bacterium | reverse complement strand
CTTTGTAAGTACCTTTGTTGGAAGACATGCTAAGTAATCAACATCGCTATATCCGCTAATGTTAGTTCCATTCCCAAATGAGCCAATTCGTGTAAACCTGATCAGGCCAAAGTTATTTTTTAAGCAACTTTCTATTGAGGCTCTATGCGACTTAGCTGCAGCTGTCTCGACAGCAGAAGTTTTAATCTTTTTATGAAAATCATCGAATCCCTGCTCAATATCTCTTGGCATAATTCCTCCCCTATTCTGTAATTAATTGTATGCGTGCCAAACTGATCGATGCGCTCTAACGCCTTGCTCAGCGGACAATAAAAGCACAGCTTTTTTTGATCCGCTGCAGCAACTTGTTGGACGAAGCCGCTGCGCGGCAGAAACCCAAATTCTAAACGACAATTCCTCTACGTACCCACGCCCGGGTACGATCATAGAGGAATTATCTTATGAACAAAGCACAGCAAAAGAAGTTCAATTCACTATACCAACGCCATCTTAACGCACTTCGCCGTCAAGGCAAAAGCGATTCAACCATCGATGTCTATTCTCGCGCCCTTCGCCGTGTGACAGAATACTTTGATCGTTGTCCTGATCGTCTAAACGTTGAGGATCTTAAGGATTTTTTCGCCAGCCTGATCAAAACCCACTCCTGGAGCACTGTCAAATCCGACCGGTGTGGTCTGCAGTTCTTTTATAAACACGTACTCAACGAACAGTGGGACTGGGTTGATATCGTAAAACCACCCCAAGTTAAATCCCTTCCCGACATCCTCACGCCCAGTGAAGTCGA
>PIVM01000864.1 GCA_003353945.1 Gammaproteobacteria bacterium | reverse complement strand
GGTCCATAGATTGAAAAGTAATAATACAAAAATATTAAAAGTATATATTTTTGAAAAGGACCTGATCCAAAGATTTCAAATCTGAATAAACTTTTAACTTTCTGAGCTAATTGCTAAATAAACATACAGATTTGTGACAAAGGTGTGAAATTTGACATGCCTATACAAATATTGAAATAACTTTTTACAGATTTAATAAAATTCTGATTTTTTTTCACAGAATTAATATAGACCTATATGCCTTTAAAAACGTATCAGGGATTTTCTTTATCTGTGTTTGTTTTGGAATTATGAAAAGCTAAAAATGAAGTTCACACAAATTGAGGAATTTGAGGTACCTTCATTTTTGAGAGGCTCTATTTAAAAAACTAGCCTAAATATAAAAAATCCCTGATACGTTTTTACAGTCATATAGGTCTATATTAGTTCTGTGAAAAAAAATCAGAATTTAATTAAATCTGTAAAAAGTTATTCCAATATTTGTATAGGCATGTCAAATTTCACACCTTTGTCACAAATCTGAATGTTTATTTAGCAATTAGCTCAGAAAGATAAAAGTTAATTCAGATTTAAAATCTTTGGATCATGCCCTTTTCAAAAATATATACTTTTAATATGTTTGTATTAATACTTTTCAATCTATGGACCTCGAAAGGTACTAGTTACCAAAATACGTTTTCTACGTTACTACTACCTTAAGAAGAAGACACCACTCAAAGGAATGGGTCCTCGTGTGCTCGCAAAATATTATACCACTTCGCGCGTCGTGGTATAATATTTGCTTG
>PIVM01000863.1 GCA_003353945.1 Gammaproteobacteria bacterium | reverse complement strand
GGCTGACCACCATGGAAAACCGGGTAGAGGGGCCAACCTCAGTATTTTTTACCACCACCAACCCCGACACTGATCCTGAAACAGCCAGCCGTTTTTTTGTAACCGGCATCGATGAAAGCAGGGAGCAAACCAGAAAGATCCTGGCCTTTCAAAGAAAGCAACAGATGACCGACAACGGTCACAACCAGCACGCTGATAAAGTGCTCGATCTCCACCGTAACTTTCAACGACTCTTGCAGCCGGTAGGAGTCAGAAACCCCTACGGTGACCAACTGGCCTACGATGACGATCGGCTCCAAGGCAGACGCGACCAACCAAAATATCTGCAGCTGATCAAGGCCGTTGCTTTTTTGCGTCAGCTACAAAAAGAAATACAAAGCAAGGGCAAGGCCACCTTCGTGGAAGTGGATCTGGAAGATATCCGGATAGCCAACAAGCTGACCAACGAAATCTTGGGCAAGAGCCTGGACGAACTCAGTCACCCTGGTCGTGATTTGCTTCTGCTTCTCGACGACATGGTGGAAGAAATGGCTCTTTCCATGAACGATCCCGCAGACGAGCATCAGCCGTCCAAAACCAGAATATCTTTCACTCGTCGTGATATCCGCGAGTTTTCCGGCTGGGCCAATGCCAGAGTGCACCGCTATATCAAAGAACTGGTGGGTCTGGAATATATTTTAGTAGACTCTGGCCGCAACGGTTCAGCTTACCGCTACCGTCTGGCCTACGAGGGCCAGGGGAAACAGGGAGAACGTTTTGTCCTTGGCCTCAAAGAGGTGAAAACC
>PIVM01000862.1 GCA_003353945.1 Gammaproteobacteria bacterium | reverse complement strand
AACATCAACAATGGTTCAACATCAATTAACAAAAGTTCAATTGGTTCAATTGGTTCAACATAAACAATGGTTCAACATCAATTAACAAAAGTTCAATTGGTTCAACATCAAAAATGGTTCAACATCAATTAACACAACACAACAAGTCATCACCACAAGCAAATCTAGTCTAGTCTATTCTATTTCATCATACTGAAATTCAACCCCTTTCAGGACCTCTCCAGCCGTGCCTGCTGAATCTCTCTGACGGGGTTGCCCTTCCTCGGGAGTCACGGGAACGACGGGTGGGGTGTTCATGCTCCCATTGCTGACGTTGAGGCTGGTGGTGTTCATGCTGGTGTTCAGGCTGGAGTTGTTGAGGCTTGTGTTGAAAGCCATATCCGTAGGGTTATCGGGAATAATGTTAATGTTTACGGGTGGTAGCGGGATGTCTACAATTGGTGTCGCCTCCGTAGCATACATGTTGCCCTGTTCCATTGATACAGAACTAATATCGTACTGATTAATTCTTGCAGTCATGGGGTTGGCGGGGACAAGTCCGGAGACCGGGGGTGCGCTGGGCATGGGCATCCTCGTCTGCCTTTGGTTGCGTGCTGCAAAGAGAGTGCCAGGTCTATAGTCCTGCAAAGGCCTGATAGTCGGGGGGCTAACACTGAAGGAGCGCACCATTTGAGGGCGTTGTTGTTGTTGGCGTGGTTCTTGGGGTGCACCCATAGCTGCTGGTGCACCCATAGCTGCTGGTGGCCTCCTCGGCATCCTGACAAGTCGTATTGGCGTCCCTGCAGC
>PIVM01000861.1 GCA_003353945.1 Gammaproteobacteria bacterium | reverse complement strand
TGTACAATCCGGCTAAAGGGAACACTGGCATGTTGTAATGCATCGGTCACAACGAGCCGCTGCCGTTCCAGCAGAGTGGAGAAACTAGGGTGCCCCTTGAGGTCCCCTCGTATTGCTAGTGTTTCTATAATGCATCCCACCATTTCACGCAGCAGGGCATCGTCTCGTCCCGCATAGGGTGTCCCCACCACCAAATCCTCTACATTGCCTGCAAGGCGGCTCAGCATTAGCTGGAAAGCTGCCATGAGCCCCACAAATAAGGTTGAACGGTGATGAGTACAGAGGTTGTCAAGCGTGGCCATCAGCTTTCCAGGCAGGTAAACGGGCAAATAAGAACCCTCACGGCCACTGGATGTTTCAGAACGTGGCCGGTCAAAGGGGAGACTCAGTGGTGCTGGTGTGTTAGCCAGCCGTTTCGTCCAATAATCAAGCTGTTGCTCTAATTGTCCCCCTATTTCAAGGTGCTGCCACTGCCACACAGCATAGTCTGCATACTCCACAGGTAGATGTGGCAAACCTGTCGGCTCCTCAGCACCATCTGCATATGCATGGTATGCTGTAAGAAGGTCACGAAGAATAATTCGACCACACGCGCCATCCATTATGGCATGGTGAATAGGGATCATTATAATCTGCTTGTTGGGTGCTCCAATCTCAGTAGGCAGCTTTACAAGAAATGACCTAACCATCTGCACCCCCAAATCAAATGGTGTTGCAACATGGCCTCTAGTGGCAGCAATGGCATCTGCTGCTGAATCAAAACCAGAGCTCTTCCAGCCATCAGTG
>PIVM01000860.1 GCA_003353945.1 Gammaproteobacteria bacterium | reverse complement strand
AAGATCTCCATGATGGCCCGGTTACGGATCTGCATCCGGAAAGACAAGTTGGGTTGCTGCAGCAGTTTTTCCATTTCAGCAACTGTCAGCACCGGCGCAAGTTTTTTGTTTTTCCGGCAGGTTTCCACCAGACCTTCGGTGGGGTTGACCAGTAACTGGTTATTTTCTGTAAGATGCTCGAACAGACGTTTGACCGGTCGAAGTTTCAGGGCCTTGGTTTCCATGGCGTTTGCTTCAGCCATGACCAGGGCTTTATAGTTTGCCATGATTTGGCTGTTGACCTTGCGCAGATCGCTGATCCCCTCTGCTGCCAGGTACTGACTGAACTGGTTCAGATTTTTGCGATACAGTTCGATAGTATTCTCGGCATAGCCAAGGGATGCCAATTGCAAACGATATTTTTTGATGGTCAGTGCAACATTCATGTTTTTGTATTTTTTTTCTTTAATCGCCGTTCATTAAAAAACTTCTGTTTCCATTCCATTGTCACCCCCCTCTCCCCCTGGGGCTTGTTCTCCCGCTTCCACCTCCAACTGGTTTTAACTGTAACGGCAAGACAGCACTTTAAGTGCAAAAAAGACTACCCTCCAAGTACCCTCTAAGTAGCACCAACCTCCCTCTAAGTTGATCATTTCCCCTCCAGGTAAGTGGAGCGAAGCGCAAACTCCGGGTTCTTCTGGATTTCTTCTATCGTGGTTAAATCGAGATAACATTTTCCCTGCTCATCCTCGGTCTGGCCATGATAGTTGAGCACATAGCTGTATTCCTTGCCCCTGGAACCGATCCGGG
>PIVM01000304.1 GCA_003353945.1 Gammaproteobacteria bacterium | reverse complement strand
GAACCTACGAGCCCCGTCAGATCACCGCCAATGGTGTACTGCGTCGTACTACAAGTCACATTGGCATTGTTCACAAGGGCGGTCGCCGTACCGCTGGCATTACTGATGTTACAGGTCTGTCCCGTGGGCTGCGTCTGCACCGTCACATTGTAGGCTGTGTTGTAATCCAACTCTGTTGGGAAGGTGTAGCTGGCACCTGTTACATTCGCAGTTTCACTGGTGAGCGCAACGCCGTTATCCAGAATCACTGTGCCGGTAAGACCTGTGACGGTACCACCCAAACTAAAGGTGCTGGTGGAACAACTCACATTCACGTTGCTGACTTCAGCAATCAAAGTACCGCTGGCATTACTGACATTACAGGTTTGCCCCGTTGGCGGAGTCAGCACAGTCACATTGTAAGCAGTGTTGTAATTAAGTGGGATTGCAAAATTATAAGTGCCATCCAATGACACATCGACCGTTTGACTAACGCCATTATCCAGCGTCACCGTACCGCTTAAACCACTGACCACACCTCCCAGGTCAAAGGTATGCGTTACACAATCAACATTGACATCAATCACATCCGCAGTCGCTGTACCGGTGACATTACTTAAGGTACAGGTCTGACCCGTCGGTTGCGTTTGAATAGCTACCGTGTACGCCGTGTTATAAATCAGCGCTGACGGGAAAGTATAATCACCGTTGCTGGAAATATCGTAAATTTCACTGCCGCTATTTATATCAAGAACAACATTGCCCACCAAATTGGTGACGGTACCACCAATGGTATGAGTTCTAGGCACACAGCTAACATCAATATTTGCTACAGCGGCTGTCATTGTGCCGCTCGCATTACTGACGGTACATGTCAGATCATCCGGCTTACTCTGAACTGTTACGTTGTAGCCAACGTTATAATCCTGAACACTTGGGAATGTATAAGTGTCATTGACTGTAAGACCGACCGCTTCACTCGTCGGCGCTACACCGTTATCCAGCGTCACGGTACCCGACGTCAAACCACTCAATGTGCCACCCAGCGTATAGGTGTTAGTGGTACAGCTAACGTCAACATCGGTGATAACAGTCGTAATCGGCAAAGGTCCGCCGTTGCTGACCGTACAAGTCTGACCCGCAGGTTGAGTCTGAACGGTTACCGTATAGGACGTGTTGTAATCCAGCTCAGTTGGGAAGCTGTAAGAAATATTATCACTAACACTCACTGTCTCGCTGGTCGGCGCCACACCATTATCCAAAATAACCGTTCCGGATAATCCTGATACAGTCCCACCCAGAGCAAACGTACTTACCGCACACGTCACGTTCACATCGTTGACATCAGCGGTGATCGTACCTCCAGCGTTAGCAACCGTACAGGTCTGACCTGTAGGCTGAGTCTGAACGGTAACATTGTAGACCGCACTTGGCACAAGTTTAGTTGGGAATTCATAAGTGCCATCTGCTACCACACTCACAGTTTCACTGGTTGGGGTTAATCCGTTGTCCAATATGACAGCACCACTCAGACCTGAAACCGAACCACCAAGAATCCATGCTGTACTACAAGTAACATTGACATCAGTCACGTCTGCAGCAACCGTACCGCTGCCATCGCCATTACCGCCTCCGCTGATGGAACAGGTTTGTCCAGCAGGTTGAGCGGTTACGGTAACTGCATACGCAGTTCCGAATGCCATCTGCGATGGGAAAATATAGCTGGTTGCAGGCGTCGTAATGCTGTGAGTTTCACTGCCATTATTGATTTCAACAGTGCCTGTCAAATTCGTAACAGAACCGCCCATCGTATGAGTACTCACCGCACAGGTTACATTCACATTGGCTACATCGCCGGTGATGGTGCCAGTACCATTACTTAAACTACAGGTCTGACCCGAGGGTTGAGTATTTATCGTCACCGCATAAGCTGTGTTGTAAGCAACTTGAGAGGGAAACTGATAACTGGTCGCTCCGGAACTGATAGAAACTGTTTCACTGGCCGATGCGACACCATTATCCAAAATCAAACCAGCACCTGTTAAGCCACTGACCGCCCCACCCAGAACGTGGGTGTTAGTCGTACAGCTTACATCTACATTGGCAACGTTCGCAGTTATTGCTGCAGGCCCGGCATTGCTCACTGTACAGGTCTGCCCTACAGGCTGCGTGTCCACGCTTACGGTATAGGACGTGTTATAGACCAGCACCGATGGAAAGGTATAGGTAGTATTAGAACTGACACTAACTGTTTCACTAGTAGGCGCAACACCATTATCTAGGATGACCGTACCATTTAAACCACCCACAGCACCACCCAGAGTATGAGTGCTAGCGACGCAACTGACATCAGCGTTATTCACAACGGCAGCCATCGTGCCACTACCATTGCTGACCGTACAGGTTTGACCAACCGGCTGGCTCTGCACTGTCACGTTATAGGCAATGGCATGATTCAATGCCGTTGGGAAGGTATAGGCACCATTAGCCGTAATGTCCGGTGTTTGTTCACTACCTGGTGTCACACCATTATCAAGTATGAGTGTACCACCCGTCATACCTGAGACAGTACCACCCAGAGCATAGCTGTTAATCGAACAGACCACATTTACTCCGGTAACGTCTGCTGTTGCCGTACTTGTGGCATTGCTCACATTACAGGTTTGACTGATCGGTTGGCTGGTCACTTGCACATCATAGGTCACACCATGATTCAATGTACTGATGACATATGCCGCATTATCGTTATAAGTCTGAACATCGCTACCATTGGTCAGCTGTACTGTTTCACCACCGGCAGTATCCAGACCTGAAATCGTTCCACCAATATCGTATTGGTTAATCGCACAGTTCACTGCCACATCCGTCACATCAGCAGTGGCAGTACCACTGTCATTCGTCACGATGCATTTATGAGTAGCTGGCTGTGTTAAGACTGTCACTAAATAGCCACTACCATGGTTTACTTGTGTATCGAACGCATAAGAACTCGCGCCTTCCAAAACCGTTTCATCATCACCACCGTTGTTTTGCAGTACGACAGTACCGACCAGACCGGAGACCGTACCACCAACGCTGTACTGCCTGATGCTACAGCTAATATTGATATCAGTGACATTACCGCTCACTTCATCGACGGTGCCGGTGTCATTGGCCGTGTCGAAATTACAGAGCTGGCTAATCGGTTGCGTTGTGATATCCAGATCGTAAGCCGTACCGTAATCCAGCGTACTGATGGTGTAGGGAGCGTTTGCACTGTAGGTCTGTACATCGGC
>PIVM01000859.1 GCA_003353945.1 Gammaproteobacteria bacterium | reverse complement strand
CACCCTGTGTACCAAGTAGGAACATTTGTTTGACATTTTTTGCTAATGGCACAGCTAATCGTATTTCTACCATACCAACTTCCAACAGGTTTTGCTGAACATCATAGATTCTCACTACTATTTCAGTGATGGCATGAAGCAAATGAGTTCTTCTGACATTGAATTTCTGAGTGCTTTGGGGCTTGAGTCTCTCTGGCAAACTGAAGAGCAGAGCAGGAGTGACATTGCCCAAGTGAATAAAGTGATGGAAGGCCGGGTGTCTTTAGAAAGTATGGACCTCTCATTGTTTCTGCTCCGTGTTGCTGACTCTGAGCTGCTGCAAAAGGATGGCATGAAGGGCTATATATGTTTTAACTCTAGGCTCTTTGATCGAAGCACAGTAGTCATGATCTTTGATTGTTTCAAAACCCTGCTGGAGATGGCAGTTGAAAACCCACACAAGGTAGTGTGGGATCTTCCCATGCTCACGCAGGCTGAGCAGCAGAAGCAGTTAGTGGAGTGGAACAAAACATCTGCACCTTGCCCTAAGCCTGGGTGGTTGGTGCACGAGTTTTTCCTGGATCAAGCCGAATCAAACCCAAATGCAATAGCCCTGATTGAGTATGGGGGGCTGAAGCGGATTATCTCATATGCTGAGCTCCGAAACATGGCAGAGAAGGTGGCAAGACGTATGCGAAGACTGGGGGTTGAAGGCGACTCGACGGTTGGCTTGCTTATGACCAACGACTCAGCTGAGGCGATAGCGTCAATATACGGTACGTAGGGCCTTATCAAATTTGCGTTTCAGAA
>PIVM01000303.1 GCA_003353945.1 Gammaproteobacteria bacterium | reverse complement strand
GCCGACGGCTCCGACTTGATACTAGTAAGTGGCGCAGGCGAGGTAATCCTCGACTCCTCTGTGGGATCTATCTTGTTGACCTCTGCGGTCGACGTCACGGTAGATTTACCCGGCGACGTTATCATAACGAGCACGGGCGCGGGCTTTGAGGTAGACGTCGAAACTTTGATCAGCCTGTCCTCAACTACCGATCAAGTATTGATTTCGGCCGGTAGTAGCTTAGATATGGACGGAGCTACGTCGGTATCGCTGGCCGCGCTCGGTGGAGATCTCGAACTAGAGGGCAGTGACGAAGTGACCATAACGAACGGCACGGGCCTAGTATTCCAAACACAAGACCCGGCAGCGGCCACGACTACCTCCGCGGCACTCCTCCGAGACGGCGGCAGCACTCTCCGGGACGTCGGGTTTAATGTCATGCCGAACGACGATCAGGCGGGAAATTTTAGTCTCGGAGTGACTAACGTAGGCCATAAGGAACGCTACACAGGCATAGGCGGTCATACTGCGGTAGTAACCGACGAGGCCAATATCCCAGACGGCGGGACGTGGGTCATTGTGAATGCGGGGACCGATGTACTTTTGATCAATATCACGACACTTACATGGTACGACGGGAGCGGAACAATCCAGACAGGCGCCCGGACGCTCGCGATCGCTGGCGTTTGTACTATCACTAAACGAATAGACGGCCAGTACGAGATCTGGGGCGCGGGGTTAACATGAGTATTGCGCATTTTGCTAACGCGGCCATGGTTGCCGCTTCGGCCGGTGGTGGTTTTGTAGCGCTTTGGGACGGCTCGCTACCGGTAACATTTGCTCAAGGTGACGCCGTTCAGGCTGGTTCTGATACGGATTTGGGTCTTGTTATGGATTTTGCCAAATCAACCAAAGATAGAATAATAGCTTCAAATAGAGATTTTGATACGGGTGGCGCTGATGCTGGTGCCGCTCAGATTTACGTAAGGAATGGTTCTGTTTGGGATTTAGAACAGACTTTGCAAAAAGCCGTTCCGGTTGCGGCTGATCTTTATGGCTCCTCGGTTTGCATGAATGGCGATGGCACGACAGCCGTCGTAACTTGGGCCGGTAACGTTGTCGGCCAGACTAATGTCCATGTGTGGACTAGGGTGGGTTCGGTATGGTCTATCATTCAAACTATTACCACAACTTTCGCATCTAACTTCACGACCGATTCACTACTAAGTAGCGACGGCGGGGTTCTTTGCTTAAGAATGCCAAACAAAGGAACTATTGAGATTTGGCGCTGGGGCGGCGCTTCATACGCCTTAGAAATATCGATTGATTCGCCGCAGTCTCTCTCTAATACTTTCGCCGCATCATTCTGGATTAGTGAGGATGGTAAATTCCTCGGCGCCACAGACAGCGTTCGTGGTAGCTTTTATGTCTGGGAAAACACCACGGGGAGTACGTGGGCGCTGCGGCCGTATGCTGGTGTCGGTGTTGGTAACAATACGATTAGATTTGATGGTATGGGTATGAGCGGCGACGGTAATTTAGTTTCTATTGTGAATTCGGGTCTTACGGTTCTTAATACTTGGGAATGGGACGGCGCAGCATACCAGAAGATCTCAAACAATCTAACTGTACCCGCGTTCCCTTCTGCCGCTCGCATGTCAAGCAGTGGGCAGCAAATAGCTGTCGATGTGGCATCGGGCGAGAACGTAGACATGTTTGAGGGCGAGGGCGACGTCCCTTATGTTTCTAGTGGAGTACAATCGCCTATTAGTCCAACCGGCACCGGTCGCGGTAAAACAATCTCTTATGATGGCAGAATGATTGTTGTCGGAAGTGATAATTGGAGCGGGGAAGGTAGAGTATTCAGTATGGAGGTTTAGAGAAGTAGACACGCGGTTGCGGGTGGTGATATCCTGAAAAGGGCAATTATTGCCACAACTAACGGAGAAAAGTCACATGTCACAACAACCACAACCACAATATCAACTATTAGTAACTGCGGCCGATAAGGCTAATTTAGTTAAATTATTAAACCGGGTCCCTACTACCGGTATAGACGAGGCTAAGATGTTGCTAGCCTATGCACAAGGGATCAGCGATGCCCCGGTGTATGTAGCGCCAGAGCCAAAAGAGGCAGCCGCCGAGGAATAAAATACTTATGCAGTACAGCGCATTCATAGCGGACCAAATTCTAGACTTGATCGCCGACGGCTGGTCACTCGGTCGGATCGCACTGATCGACGGGATGCCAAGCCGCGGCCAGTTCTTGCGATGGCGCCGCGACGATGCCAAATTAAGCGCCCGGTACGAAAAGGCAATACAGGACCGGGTCGCTTTCTCATTCGATAAATTGAGCGACATAGCGCTCGCACTGCTAGATCCAGAAGACACCACCCACAAAAACCGATTGTTTGAAATACGCGCGGGCACCGACATTCTTCTAAAATTGATGGGTAACGCCTCGATGATAGTCCAAGGATACAGCGCCGGCGGAGATGGTAAAAAAGTCCCACATGTTAGAGTCGAATTTGTGACCTCTAACGAAGAAGCACCGCCCGAGGCTCTATGAGCGCGATAGTCCCATATGAAGCGGAAGACGATTCCGCCGGAAACGCGGTGGCGGCGCTATCAGGCCCGACAAGCCAACTACCCCAAGTATTAGATTTTTTATTTCAAAAGTCGCGCTACAAAGCCGCATACGGCGGCCGTGGTGGGGCTAAATCCCGAAGCTTTGCCCGTGCTCTCCTTATCCGGGGGGCAAATCAGCCTTTGCGGATCCTATGCGCGCGCGAGGTCCAAAAGTCGATCGCCGATTCCGTCAAGCGTGTTTTAGATGATGATATTCAGCGGCTAGGGCTACAACATTTCTACCGCTCCACACAGACCCACATTTACGGCATTAACGGGACGATCTTTAATTTCGCCGGGCTTAAGACGAACCCGGATACTATCAAATCAATGGAAGGGATCGACATTGCGTGGGTTGAGGAAGCTAATCGCATTTCTCAGCGCTCGCTTGATATGTTGGTACCGACAGTTCGAAAGCCTGATTCGGAGCTCTGGTTTACATGGAACCCCGAGAACAATACCGACCCGGTCGACGTGCGTTTTCGAGGAGGCGAGCCGCCACCCGATACGATTATGGTCGAGATCAACTATTGGGATAACCCGTGGTTCCCGTCTGTGCTTCGAACGGAGATGGAATGGGACAAGCGCCGGGATATGGACAAATGGCTTCATATCTGGTGCGGTAAGTATCTCATGCTTAGTGAGGCGCG
>PIVM01000858.1 GCA_003353945.1 Gammaproteobacteria bacterium | reverse complement strand
TTATCGCCAAGAGAAGCAATTCATTCGCCTGGGTGTGGAAGTTTCAAGAACCTCCATGTGTAAATGGGCAATGCAAGCAGCGGTCGCCTGCCAGCCTCTGTTGAATTTGCTTCAAGATGAAGTCTTGGACAGTTCTTTTGTCAATATTGACGAAACCACCCTGCAAGTGTTACAGGAACCTGGTCGGAGTCCGACATCCAAGTCCTATATGTGGATATTCCGGCGAGGAGATCCCACTAAACCAGTTCTTATCTATCAGTACCATCCTACTAGAAGCGGCGATGTCGTCAGGGAATTCCTTGGTGATTTTAAGGGATATGTGCAGAGCGATGGTTACTGTGCTTACGACTTTCTTGACCACATAAAGGGGATCCGCCATATTGGCTGCTGGGCTCATGCCCGGCGCAAATTTATGGATGTAATCAAGGCGCAGGGGAAAAACAGAAAAAAAGGTAGAGCCTATAAGGCACTGAGTTATATCAGAAAACTATACAAGCTGGAAAAAGATGCTCGTAAAAACGAGCTTACCCCGGAAGAGATCTATAGCATGCGGCAAGAGAAAGCCAAGCCGATTCTTGATGATTTTGAAAAATGGTTGTCCAAAAACAAACTCCTTACTCCGCCCAAGGGGCTGCTTGGCAAAGCTATTTCCTATACACTGAACCAGTGGAACAGGCTTGTAGGGTATGTAGAGGATGGCCATCTGACCCCGGACAACAATATGGCAGAGAATAGTATCCGACCTTTTGTCATCGGTCGTAAAAACTGGCTGTTCTCCGGCACACCGGAA
>PIVM01000857.1 GCA_003353945.1 Gammaproteobacteria bacterium | reverse complement strand
ATGAAGCGTCTCATAACTCACTCTATGGGTGACTTTTTAGAAACATCATTTTATCACTAATAGTCTCTATATATAGCGTTTGCAGGACTTTTTGTGAAATTTAAAACTCGGATTCAGGTTGGATTCATCTGTTGCAACAGGGTTTGGTAGAAAAGCCTCTCCGGTTTTGTCGCAAAAGTCTATAGCCACTTCATTAAACCTCACAGTAAAAAGGATGGGAATGTCCATGACTTGCAGATCGCGGCAACTGCGATCGCTCATGGGTACCCTGTTTTAACAAGCAATATATCTGACTTAAAAAAAATACCGGGTCTCAAGATAGAATGCCAGAATTAGAAATGGCAGCATCGAAAAACACATGGCAACATCATGTCAGCTGCTGAACTGTTTTACGCGTTGTCGGCATAGTTGCGCCCAGAAATTCTGCCGATTTGTTTTCATGCCTGATTTGCGAAAGAACCGAAGCTTATCATGGCCTATCCATTCTGCTAGTTTCTGGATGTTGATTATATCACAACCCAAAAGGACTCAAATCATATGATCTCATCAGCGAAGTGCGCAGGACTCACGCGGACACTCTCAACCTTTTCCTGCCAAAAATTTGAGGGAAGCGAGCGGATATCCTGATGCGGCGGAAGTGTTTTGATTCGACTGGCGAGAGCATCGGAGCATAAGGGCCGCGGAAAAAATAAATTATCCAATTACGCTTGCTTCCTGCTCCCTCACCTTCGTTGTTCAAATGCTTACATATTCCAATATGCTCCCATTTGAACGCCTCGGTGAGAAAGCA
>PIVM01000302.1 GCA_003353945.1 Gammaproteobacteria bacterium | reverse complement strand
AGCATTTTGAAAATTTTATTACTGACAAATGCAAGTGTTTTTTGTAGGGAATCCCATTTTTTTAAGCGTTATTAAGGCTTTTTATTGGGAGCATATATAATTCAGAGTTGTCATTTTTTCAGAAATAATGATGACAGCTTATGGTTCCCCCTATAGCGCGTTATTCGTTGAGTTATTAGTCCCTTGCTTGATTTCAGTTGGCACGCCCATGAAAAACAACGTACCAACACATTTCATAACTGGGGCTTGGAAGCGTTGGGTTATTGAAGACAATAAAGTCGATCTAAAAGCCTATACGGTTTGCGTTGTGAATATGGTAAACAGCGCGTTAAAGCGGCGTGATATATACGCTTCGCCTAGTGAGCGATGGGGCGACCCAAGACTTAAATTACTGCGAGGGGCTAAATGGTTAGCTATGAAACCTAATATTTGCAGATCGCTCAACCTAAGTGACGATCCTCAGGTGGAAACGGAAGCGCTTACCAAAGAACTTGACGACAATTATCGAGCCTTTATTGGTGGACTCGCGTCAAATAATACAGTCCGTATAGAGGAAGAAAACAATAAATCAAGACTAATAGTGAGTCTGGTTGAAGGGCTAGATGAACCTGAGAGCTTGATATGCCTAAAAGAGAAAGTAGCCAGTTTGATGCCATCTGTTGATTTGCCGGAACTATTGCTAGAGATCCAAAATATCACTGGTTTTGCAGATTGTTTCTCGCATGTCAGTGAAGAGGAGAGTCGAGCTGGAGATCTTGAAATAAGTATCTGCGCTGTTCTCATTGCTGAAGCCTGTAATATTGGCTACGAGCCCCTGGTGAATAGCGCCATACCGGCGCTAACACTCAGTCGATTGAAATGGATTAAGCAAAACTACTATAGAGCAGAGACCATTCTAGAAGCAAACGCCAACCTGGTCGACCAACACTCTGGTATTCCTATCGTCAAATTGTGGGGCGGTGGGGAACTTGCTTCAGCAGACGGCATGCGTTTTGTGACGCCAATCCGAACGGCGTATTCTCGACCCAATAAAAAATACTATGGTGCCGCACAGGGTGTCACATTCTATAATTACTTATCAAATCAATATTCTGGTTTTCATGGATTATTGATCCCCGGCGTCATGAGAGATTCTATCTTTTTGTTGCAAGGTATATTGGAGCAGCAGACAAGCCTTGATCCACGCGAGATCGTCAGTGACACGGCTGGTGCTTCGCAGATCGTGTTCGCACTCTTTTGGCTGCTGGGCTATCAGTTCAGTCCGCGACTGGCCGATGCCGGCTCTATACGCCTATGGCGGGTTGATAAATTGGCAGATTATGGTGAACTTAATGAGCTCACGAAAAACATCGTTTCTTTAAAGAAAATGAAAGACGAATGGGAAGTCTTTCTGAGGGTTGCAGGATCTCTAAAAACCGGGACGATCAGCGCATCTGAGTTGATTCGCACCTTACTTAACAGCAAGCAGCCATCGTCGTTGTTTAAATCACTGCGAGAATTGGGTCGCATCGTCCAGACGAATCATTTGCTCAGGTTATTCAATGATGAAGGCCAACAAAGAAGGATATTGACTCAGCTTAATCGCGGTGAAAGTCGTCACACTCTCGCGAGAACCGTTTTTCACGGTAACCGAGGAGAGATGCGACAAAAGTACAGGGATGGACAAGAAGACCAAATTGGGGCGCTTGGCCTTGTTTTGAATATCATTGTTTTGTGGAATACGCTTTATATAGACCAAGCACTTGAGTATTTGAGAAAAAATGGCCACGAGGTGAAAGATGAAGATGTGTCCCGTTTGTCACCACTGATTATTAAGCACATTAACTTTCTAGGACGATACTTTTTTGTCATGCATCCTTCAGTGAAGAATGGTCGGTTTCGCCCATTATCAACTTTATGAAGGGCCACTGCTGAGGTAAATATTTTGGCCGTTAACAGATCAGCCAAATATAGATGTTAAAGTGATCAGTTGAGCGATATTACTCGGGAGCATGGGTTAATGGATTACGATTAGCAAGAAGAAATTAAATTGGACTTCGATTCACAAGGTTTACTTGACTGTGCAGGGTACTTTTACGGGATCAGAAGATTAGCTGCCACAGGCAGATCTTTCGGTCAAATCCGATATTGTGAAATACTGGGTATTGTTACCATTTGTATTGTTGGCAAACCTTAAATTGGCGGCTATTATTACTTCCTATAACACAAATTATAGGAACCTACAGCATATATTCGCATGAAAATCGCTCAAACATATAACCCCGCAGAAATCTACCTGGCATCCCTGCGGTCAGTTAAAAGTCGCGCTGGCATGGAATCCTTGCTCAATTGTACCGTCGCTTATTTCGATGAGGACGCCACGACTGATGATTTCGAGTGGTCAACATTATCATACCCTGACGTTTTACAATTCATGGGCTGGCTTTTTGAAGAAGAGAAAACACCTAACACCATTAACACTTATTTAGCAGCGATAAAGGGTGTGGCGAAAGAAGCATGGAAGCTGAATGTCATGGAGATTGATCAGTACCATCGTATTAAGGAGATCAAGCGTGTGCCAGGCAGCAGAATCGATAAAGGTCGAGCACTGAGCACAAAAGAACTGAATACCATGATCGACCATTGCATGGCACAGGAAGGCTCTATAGCCATGCGAGACGCCTGTCTAATAGCATTGACTTACAGTGCAGGACTACGGCGTGAAGAGGCCTCTTTGCTGCCCTTGGCAGCTTACAATAAGTCAGAGATGAAATTATCGATTCACGGCAAAGGCAATAAGGAACGTGTGAACACACTAAACAATCGTGTCATTGACATTGTTGAAACGTGGCTTGATGATCGAGGCCGACAGCCAGGGCCGCTCTTTGTCAGAATTTACAAAGGCGGAAAACTAACACTAGAGCCGATCACTGACAAGACCGTCTATAACATTATTGTTCGACGTTACAAGGAGTGCGATTTAAAACGCTTAACGCCCCATGACCTACGCCGAACCTTTGCCACCGCACTGTTAGAACATGGTGAAGACCTCTTTGTGGTTCAAGATCTCATGGGACACGCCTCTATCGAAACCACAAAACGTTACGATAAACGCGGCGAACAAAAGAAGGTTGAAGCTGGTCGGACACTTCCTCTTTAACGATTATTATTGTGTTGTACGATACAAATTGAAATTGTTAAGGCGTTGATGTTATTGGAAACTGTGATTGTGCGCAAAATGTACGATAAGTGCTAACACGTTGTTTTTAAAGGTCTGTAATTTG
>PIVM01000856.1 GCA_003353945.1 Gammaproteobacteria bacterium | reverse complement strand
TCCAAGGTTCCATAGGCATTGCAGTCAAGGCAATGAAACTTTTGATCGTCTTTGTAATCTGTGCCGTTTTTGCTTATGTTGACACTGTTACACTTCGTACAATGATATGTGATAACATTTTGAATCATAATGGTACTCCGCTCGATTGCTTTTAACGCAGAATATCAATTGGAACATTTTCAGTCAATATGTAACCACTACCTGATTCCGATGTCGATTTGGCCGTGGAAGGGCTTGCGGAAAAGGATTATTGGGAAGCATGGCGTTTGGTGGAAGATACAATTGGTGATCGCTTAGTGGATTTTGTGGAAATAGAAATGGCTGGGCCGTCACTGCGCAGCACGATCGAGCGATATGGCGTTGAATTATGACATCCTTTTTTGAACAATTGGCTGAGCGAATCCGTGGTGAGACGCCAGAACTCGAACGAGTCGTGCAAAGAGCATTACTTGCATGGTCTGTTGCTGCTCAGAACCCGGAAGATGATATGTACCTGGATTCAGTGGCATTGAATTTGCATGGTTTCTATGCGGGCGTAGAACGTCTATCCGAATTGATTGCCAGGCGTATCGATCATGATCTTCCAGATGGACAAACATGGCATCGTGACTTGTTATGGCAAATGGCCATGGATATACCGGGTGTGCGTCCGGCTGTGATTGACGAAAATACGCCAAACAGAAAAAGTCGCACACCAGCAGAGGATGAAGGCCTGCAGCAATGACCATAGATGTGTAGCATCACGTTAAAGTGAACGAGGGAGAGAGGAGGGAGTTCACATTTGGCTAGAA
>PIVM01000301.1 GCA_003353945.1 Gammaproteobacteria bacterium | reverse complement strand
TGCTTTCTCACCGAGGCGTTCAAATGGGAGCATATTGGAATATGTAAGCATTTGAACAACGAAGGTGAGGGAGCAGGGAGCAAGCGTAATTGGAAAATTTATTTTTTCCGCGGCCCTAAAGCCTTGTGGGTTGTTGAAAAAGAGTCCGGGGAATACCAATCAACGGTTGTTAGACGGGAATTGGAGCAACTACCGCAAGGTGATTTGCTGATAAAGATACACTACAGCAGTTTAAATTATAAAGATGCCCTATCTGCAGCGGGTAATAAAGGTGTAACTCGCTCTTACCCTCCACACTCCCGGCATTGATGCTGCTGGAGAAATAGTCGAAAGCAAAGCACCAGAATTTCGATTTGGCGATCAAGTGATCGTAACAGGTTATGATCTTGGTATGAATACATCGGGTGGATTGGCTGAAGTCGTTAAAGTATGGTGGAGCTGTTGCCTGTTGTGGTCTTGCTGCCGACTTCGGTTTTCCCTTTTATTCTGCGTGGAGTCAGTCTATTGGGTGTCGATTCCGTTGAATTGCCCCTAGCAGAAAAGAACGCTATCTGGAATAAGTTTTCCAGCGAATGGCAACTGAACAACGTAGATAACATCACTAAAACCATCGGGCTTGAAGATTCCGTCAACTATTTACCCCGATTCATGACTGGTCAGGTCAATGGACGGATGGTTGTTAAACTCTACTAATTACCGCCAATAAACGATATACCGTTCTGTCATCTGTTTTACTCATTATTAGTATTTGTGAACAAAGCCCCAAAGCGACTATAGTGGCATTTCACTTACCAAATTCTTCATTTCATTGCAACAGGACGTGTATTGGGCTATGAATTCATCAAAGAAAATTGCCAGTGAAGCAAATTTGGATGGTTATTTGCAGAAAATCTGGCGCACTGCGTTTACTGGGATTGAGACCGGCCTGATAAGTCCGGCGCAAATACGCCGCGAACGAAGAATAAGAAGCCAGGTAAGAGAAAAAGAACTCACTTATATCAAACTGGCAGAAAAAGACCTGGAAGCTATTCAGAACGGCGATAAGTCTATTGATGAAAATGGGCATATCCACGATACGCCCAGGTTCTCCGATGACGATATTAGTATGAATTCGATTATCGAAAGAGAAAATATGGCTGCAGATGATGTCGAATTACGTCTAGGCGCAAATAATTTACTTAAGCATATATCTCATGAATTGCGACTAAAAGATTTACGACGATCTCTCCATATTCGAAAAATCGCCATATTTGCGGAAAAGATAGCCAGTGATTCATTTAAAGGATATTGCTCGGAAAGACGTGTGGACCCCGACTGGGCTGAACGCTGGAGGGAATACGCTCAAGACACATTCGGTGAATCCGTACAACGACTTTGGGCTCGAGTTTTGAGTACTGAAGTGCAAAATCCAGGTTCTATTTCAATTTATACGCTCGATTTTATTCGACATCTGTCGTCCATGGATGTCGAACTGATTACCATCGCAGCAAGACTGAGTTTTAATGATTTTATTTATCGTGAAGCGAAGGAATACTTTACGGTCGGCATACATGGAGTGATGTTTACAACTCTGGAGGAGCTGGGTTTACTGCGCGGCGTCTCACGTGGAGATCTATGGAAGGATGTCTCCAGTCCACTGCCTGATTACCAGCATGTAAGTGCAATCCTGAAATGTCGCAATAAAGCTCTTTATGTCAAAGTAAACTATGCTGAGCAGGATTTGCATTTACCGGTTTTCATCATCACGCATTTGGGGCAGGAAGTCATGTCAGTCATTGATGCAGATGCTGATATGGCCTATCTATGGGCCGTAGCTAAGGATCTTAAATCCAAGGGTTGCTCAGTTCAGCTAGGCGATGTAGTAGAAAGAAACGGCGTACGAGACGTATTTATGGAAAAAATTTCTCTATAGAAATAGGATTACGGTATTTAGGTCCGTGAGAATTCCTGTTTTCACCACTCTGAGTGTGCACGAAATCCAGTGTGCATTTGAATCATTAATATAGTTTTTTCTTTATTGAGGTGACATCAATGAAAGCGATGGCTATTACTGGCATAGCTGATTTAGCAAACAATAGTATTCCGCTTTCAGAACTTGAACTGGATATCCCCAAACCTTCAAATGACGAAATTCTCCTGCAAGTTCATTATTGTGGCGTATGCCATACCGAGATTGATGAAATTGAAGGTCGAGCACCGCCCTCTGAATACCCCAGAGTGCCAGGGCATCAGGTGGTTGGTGCAGTCAAAGAATTAGGTGCAAATGTTACTTCATTGAGCTTGGAGCAACGTGTGGGTGTGGCTTGGGTGTTTGATGCTTGTGGTCACTGTGAGTTTTGTCTGGCTGGCAATGAAAACCTCTGTAAAAATTTTGTAGCAACTGGTTGTGATGTTCATGGTGGTTATGCTGAATACATGGTTGCTAAAGCGGAGTACTGTTATTCAATACCAGAAGCACTTCCATCAGCTTCGGTAGCACCACTTTTATGTGCAGGCGCAATTGGCTATCGTTCACTTCGTTTGGCAAATATTGCAAATGGTGAGTATTTGGGCCTGACCGGTTTTGGAGCCTCTGCTCATCTGGTCCTAAAAATGGCAATCCATCTTTACCCAGATTCACCGATCTATGTTTTTGCTCGCAGCAAAAAAGAGCAGGAATTTGCCCTTGAACTTGGAGCAGTGTGGGCCGGTGATACAGCTGATGAGTGTCCAGAGAAACTTCATAGCATTATTGATACGACACCGGCATGGAAACCTGTTATTTGTGCGCTTGAGAATTTGCGACCAGCAGGGCGATTGGTTATCAACGCTATTCGCAAAGAAAACGCTGATAAAGACACTCTGCTGAAACTTGATTATCCAGCACATCTCTGGTTAGAAAAAGAGATTAAATCTGTTGCGAATGTGAGTGCAAGTGACGTCCAAGTGTGTCTCGAACTTGCTGCCTCCATTCCTCTGACACCCGTCTACCAAACGTATGCACTGAAAGAAGCAAATGCAGCGTTGATTTCGTTGAAATGTGGTGATGTGAAGGGTGCAAAAGTACTGAAAATGAGTGAATGATAGAATTCCTGATACAGGTACGGGATTGAGTAAAAAAGTTTTCGCGTTAAAGTCTCTTATAGCGTTGCAGAGTACCGTGTTGCTATGGTTCTGTCGCAAATCAGGCATGAAAACAAAGCGGCAGAATTTCTGGGCGTGACTATGCCGCCAATGCATAAAACTGTTCCGCAGCAGACAGAACTTTACCTCGTGTTTTTTCGTTGTT
>PIVM01000855.1 GCA_003353945.1 Gammaproteobacteria bacterium | reverse complement strand
AAAAAGAAGATTTATTGGTCGATAATGCCGCATATTGCAGATCAAGCGACAGATTTTGGCGTTTTATTAACATATTATAATGAATGGATAAATTACGATAATAATAGCAATGCGGCAGTTGATCCATTTTGGCTATTTTTTTTAGATATCATTATTTATTATTTTTATGCAAAAAATTGTATCGAGCCTAACAATGTTTGTATTAACGCAAAGTTTACAAAATGCAGTATTACAATTTTTTGATTTACTTTTGCTGAAAGCGGTGTATGTGAATTATTAGTATAGTATTAGTATAGGATAGTGTAGGATAGTATTAGTATAGGATAGTATTAGTATAGGATAGTATTAGTATAGTATAGGATAGTATAGGATAGTATTAGTATAGTATTAGTATATGATAGGGCATAGAATTCTTTATTTGTTTTTGTTTCTGTATTGCTGAAAAAGCGTATGTTTTTATTTTATTTTATTTGCAAGTATAATAATAATATATATAGGGGGGATTTGAGAGGGGAATCTCATGTTTACAAATGCAGAAACTATAGGACAGTGGTAATAAAAGTTCAACATCGAGAAGTATTTTCAGTTATGTTGCATCTGGACAAGTAAAAGAAGTAAAACAACTCGTTTTATTTGGTATAAAAGTAAAAGATAACTATGTTGATTCTGGAGTTAAGTACACGTGCTATAATTATTGAAATAAATATCATTTCTTTGTCTGTATATTATCACATATTATTTATTACATATTTTTTTTTCACTTGCAAAAACATATTTGTTTTGTATTTATTTT
>PIVM01000124.1 GCA_003353945.1 Gammaproteobacteria bacterium | reverse complement strand
CAAGAAAACACAATAAGGGATGGTTTGGTCAAGCTTGTTGATGGGGGGAGCTGGTGGAACATCAGTTTATTTGATCAGAATGATAGGAATTGGCAGCTGAGAAGTTGATTATTCTCATGTTTCTAGATTTGTAAATGCTGTTCTTGGTGGTTAAATACCACGGTATCAATTTTGTGTGGAATCAGAAATGAAGCTGGTGTTGAAAAGAATAGTACTGCCTTTTTTGGTTATAACCATACTTGCCCTGCTGGTAACAAAATGGATAAATATGCCACGTACGCCAAAAGAGTTCTTTGAAAAACGTTGTACCAATTGTCATGATCTACCAGATCTGACCGAGTATACAGCAGAAGAGATCCCGAAATTGGTTGACTTTATGCGCAATTCTAAAAATGCCAAACGTTATATTTCTGAGGACGAAGCAATCGTAATCATTGATTATATTGTTAGCACTAAAGCTTCTATTCCTGTGTCGGTAGATTCTTTGGAAAATGAAAGGCGCTGAAAGTTTATCGCGAGATAAATGATAGCCATATTTACTGAAATCGTATCTAGAAAGAAAAGAAACTGATTTCACATATATAGCCTATCCATAGTTAATTGAATAGGTTGCGCAATGAATATCGTGCAGGAAGTACATGCTGTAAAACGTTGTGTATTTCCAATAAAGTCAAACGCGTTAGCATACAAGCAAAACAAACGCTCTTTGCTCGGCTACTCTAACCTAAGCATTCGGACTACGGCAATCACTTTTCGCGGTTGAGGCCGACTTCAGCTACCATAAATGGGCTAATTGCTGGCACTTTATTAAAAAATATCCATAAATCCGATACCTCTCGCTTGCGGTGAGCCTTCTGCCCTCAAGATGCCCTGCCAGCTTCTTCCTTGAGCAGCATCCATTGTCACATTCCCTATGATTCTTAGTCGAAAAGTCTCTATTGCGGTGGTGCTCGAGGGTGTCCGCTTGCGTAGTTTCTACTTGTTTTAGGATTTAGTTAACAGCCATCACGAAACCAATGCCAGGAGTCAGCTTTGGACAATTTTGAACTGTTGCCGATGACGCTGTGCAAATTCAGAACAGGGTCAGGAAATCGAGATGTAGCGCGACAAATGAAAATGGGTTCGACGACAAATAGTTTGGTCCGCTTCTCCATAAATACCATTAACCTATTTCGATCCTCTTGTAGCGCGACAAATGGTTTGGTCCTTCTCCCTTCCGTGCTGGAGGCCTATAACCCTCCTTTAAACCCCATTTAACTGCTGTTTAATTAATCATCAATTTAGTGCGCTCTGACGGCGGGTTGATGGTATGGCGCGACACTTGGTTTAGGTACTTGTTAGGTGTCAACTCGCCGTTGTAGCGAGCTATGTATGGCTAAATTTAGACTTGTGGAATAGCACAGAAAGGTGCGTCAGCTTGTTTGTTTTGATCTTCTATTAAAGCTCGAGTTTGTTTAGCGGTAAGTGTTACTTTAGTTTTTGAATCTAAATAAACTTTACCAAGAGTCTTAACATCTTCTTGAGTGTAGGCTTGATTATTAGGGCTATTTTCTGTCATTTGCAGTGCAATAACAGCTGGGCTAACACCTTCTTCAAGCATTTTTCCTGCTCGCTCTACTGTTGAGCCAGAGCGTGAAGCTGGGCTAGATACTTTTTCGATTAAATCGGTTCCTTTGTCAGTGATGTTTTCGAAAGTAGTTGGCATGTATTTATCCTCTATATCGTGGGCTAGTGTTTAAAAGCTAAGTGAAGTTGTCATATTTTAATTGGTATAAATAGACCAAAGATTACATGTCAATGAAATCGTTTGAATCAAGTGCCTTTTGTGGGGTGTAGCCAAGCTGCATTAGCTCTTGCTTAATATCAGTCAATTCTTGGTTAAGTTGATGAATTTGCACCTCGTAGCCAATCTCTTTGATCCATTGTCCCATTTGCTGTGGGCTAATCTTCATAAGTGCCGCTATAGATGACTTGGTATACCCAAATTCAATATGTAAGAGATAGGCCATTTTTTTTTCTTTGGCTCTGTGTAAGTGATCCATGTCATACTCCATAGTAGTGCTTTTGAGATTGACAGAATAATACAAGTATACGGTATAAATGTAAAGTATGAATATACGGTCTTGGGTTTTGCTGTGACTGACTGAAAAGCAACCACCTAACGAGTCAGAGCACGCGGACGTGGCAAAGCTGTCACCTTTTGTGCAAAAAAATACGCACAAAAGCCGCCAACTTCACCGCGCCGGTGTTTGAGGCGTTAACTGTATGGAAATTATCGAGCACGATCTTAAATTTGATCAATGGGAAGCAGCGATTGGAAAGCTTGTTTTAGCTTGCTCGCGTGTTGAGTACGAAATGATAAGGCTATACGAAAAGCATATGCCAGATCGCGATTTTCACTCTGACGGCTATGAAAGCCGATTTGATAAATCAATAGGTGTTGCTAAAGCGAGATTTGATGACGGTGAAAGGATTGCAGTGGCTCTCATACATATGAAAAAAATTGCCTCTTACAGGCATATGGTTGCGCACAACCCTATTCACTACTCGCCGGAAACTGATAACTGGCACATATTTGATCTAAAACGCAATGAAGACTCTATTAGTCTTGATGAGCTTGTTGAACTGTCAAAAAATGTCAGCAGGCATAGCATAGCGTTATCAGCAGATCTTAGAATTAATGTCTAAACAGTTAACAAGGCCAAGCAGCATCGCCACTTCGTGGCTAAACCTCAGCACCCTCGGCCGCTGTTGGCGGCGTTAAGAGCAAAGAGAGTGAAGGAATACATCAAGAATTATGAACGCGAAAGAATACGCCAGAGAAAGGCTCGAGCAAAGTTCTAAGGAAGCTGGAAAACTCTGGAAAAGAATTAAAGAAATGCTTCCTAGAGAAAGCGATAGAATCACCGACACAACTAAAGTTATCGATATCCAAGATATTTCCGATGATTGCATCGACCTGATTATGTCACGAAAATGTGATGAAACTGGATTAGAGAAAATGGAACATTGGAGGTTTGTTGCAGAGAAAAAATTTTTCAAAAAGCCAAAAATTACAATGCACATTACTTCTGGTCCAACTGTAGAAGAGTTCATGAGTAATGAGTGATAATCAATCAGCTCTTAACAAGAGCCCGGCAATCTGACCTCCGGCGGTTGTGGGTAACTCGGGTATCAAAACAAGAAAGTATGGCAAATATTATATATCAAAACCAGAAAGTAGAACTGCGTTACTCTAAAAATCAAATTGATAAGGCTGCTCGGAAGATACGGCATAGGTGTTCTGGAAAGGAACGATCAGAATCAGTTGGGATGATACAGAACTTTAGAGAGGTTCATATGTATCCCCTCATGCTTATAAAAAACCACTTAGCAAGAGCCGCCAATGCAATTGACAAAAAGACAATTGTTGCGAGAAGGTTGAAAAGGCTATCTACAATAGTTGACAAACTAGAAAGACCTACACTTGATGGAAAATAAGATAATGCTATCAAGCTTACTAGGATGCAAGACATTGGTGGATGCAGAGCTATCGTAAAAGATCTTAACCAATTACATGAAATCCATAAAAAACTTATAAAAAGTAAATCTGTTCATAAAATAATTCATACTTCTAACTACCTTACCCCTAAGAAAAGTGGCTATGGAGGTGTGCATTTAATCTATAGTTGTTTTTACAATTCAGATAATACAAATCCATGGAGAAAAACGAAAATAGAGGTTCAGCTCCGAACCAAACTGCAGCACGCATGGGCCACAAGCTTAGAAATTATTGATACCCTTGAGGGAATCAATCTTAAAACACGTATGGAGGGGCATGAAGAATGGCGTCGTTTTTTTGCAATTTCTGGCCAACTCGTTGCCCATGACGATGGAGCAATAATTATCGCAGATGAGAAATTACAATTATATCGCAAAGAACTTGTGCAATTAGAAACTAATCTTAATGCAGTAAGAAAAATAATGGAATTTAGTTTTGGAATAAAAGCGTTAACATCTCCAGAAACCAGACATATAATAAGAAAACAAAACATTAGTATGTGTCTAGTAACAATATCCAAACAATCATTCAATAATACCAAAGACAATAACAACTCAACACTCGAAATCAATGTTCAAATAAAAGCATTTAGCACAAGGAACACAAAACAAGCATTGAAAGAATTAAATGAAAGCGAGTTAGATGATGATATTTTGATATCTGTATTATTGTCTACATCAGATGCTAAAAACCTAAAAAGAGCATATCCGAACTACTTCGGGTCATCAACTGAATTTACCACTTTTATAACTAAACAATGTAGTAGTTAACCGCAAGATGCCGTGGTTATTGACGTAAGGCGGTTATTCTCAGTGCTCTGCAAGCTCAAACCGTCCTATGGATCGCGGCAACTGATCTCAACGCTACGCCTCTGTGTACAATACTTATTATGCGCGTCTCCTTTTCCGCTCAATGCCTGTCTGCTTCTTAACGATATTGTATATCATTATTTCGCTCAGCCTATATTTCTCAGCTAGTTCGGCGGGATTGTGGTGAAAGGAGTCGTCATATATCTGCTTATTTCTCAAAGCCTGCTTAAGCGTGTCACCTTTTGGAAAGTAATAACCCCGGCCACCTGCCAAGAACGAAAAAGCGACAATCATGTGATTGGTGATTTTTGTTGCTTCATCTATCGGGTAGCCAGCTCTCACCATTGCAGATTTGCAGGTGTCGTAGAGCATCGCTAGCCCTTTGGTCCATTCGCTCTTGACGCCTTCGCCACCACTGTTCAACTGCTCTAGCACATCGTTGTAATCTTTCTCAATGCCAAGATCAACAAGCCGCCGATCAATGTCTAGTGGGGCAACTTCGCTCATTATAGTAGTTCCTGTTATGGCCAATTTCTGCTGTCAAGGATGTACCCGCTAATTTGAGGCGTCTTCATTTTGAGACGTGTCAAACTGCTCATTAAACCACTGTTGAGACTCGTTTAATGACGTTATTACCGGTGCAATATCGCCCGTGTGTATTCGCCATCCCAGCTCTTTACCCATGCGCGCTACTGATATACTCCTCCCCTGCCAAGTACTACCTTCCAGATTCACGCCGCAAGTTGAGGCAATATGACGAAGCGAGGCGATGGGCAATATGGCCGTCTGGTAAAAATCAACCATCGCTTCTTCGAAGTGCTTCATATAGAAATTTTCAACGGCGATAAAAAAGCGCTTCCTGCTATCTTGTAACTCTTTCCTGGATTGGGCTAAATGATTGCTTTCACTTTTCAGCTCCTCTTCAAGAAACTCCAGATCATTTTCCAGCTCAGCAATCAAATCCTCAATGCCCTTGAGTTTGCTGTTATCCGTCTTTTCCCGACCATCAACGATGCTCGCTACCCGTGATCGACGCGCAACCAGGCGCTCCCGATTGCACTGTATGTTGCAGTTGTTTAGTTTCTTTTGTGCCGCATCAATGGATGATTCTATGCGTTGTACCCTGTCTTCCTTCTGGCCGACAATGGATTCATGTTGTTGGAGGCTTCGATAATCGTTCTTTAGTATTTCAGGTAGCATTTTTTTCTTCTCCGTGTGTCAGGGGGATGTTTTAGTCAATTACAAGTAGTCAGCAACAACCACATCAAATTTCTTGTACAGGGTGTTGTCTTCACCGCTGGCTAATCGCTGCTTGTCAATAACCTCAGCCGCTTGCTGTTCCATCGTTGGCCCAATAACCAGAGTGGTTGGCCTGATACCCAATGGACGACCGCCATCTGCTTTAAAGCCGCGCATGGCATTGTAGGCAGCCCAAACATTATCAAAGTTCAGTGTGGCTTGTGCGCCAAAGGCTAATTGCCAAAAACTGAAACCCACATTGTCCCGACAGTCAATTCCGAACATAAAGGTGTTGCTGGTAAAAACGTTTTCATCGGTGTCTTTGACCATGTGCGTAAAGATCGGCTTTTTACGCTGCTGATAGATGACCGGCTTTATGGCTCTTGTGGTATCCAGCAGAAACCAGGGCTCGCCGGTATATCCGCCATCAACTAATACATTAGACGTTGAAGTTGCCGCGCCTTGGCCATCCACTTGGTCATTGACGGAATGGTCGGTATCAAAGAAGTACTGGCCATCGTAGCAAATTTGACTGAATCCATCTTTCAACAGAGGGAACACCAACTCATCGGGATGAGCAGTGACAGCGCGCCCCATTTCATCAAACATGGGGGCGTAGATACCAATATTGTCATCTTCGATATCGTCTCTGGAAACACCGACCGTACTTTCCCAGTGCTTGTTGGTAATAACATAGCCCTGAGTGGCCATATCGTTGATAACACGATCGCCGACCCACTCACGAAAACGGGGAAACTGCCCCAACCAACCATAGGTATTGCTTTTGCTGCTGGAAGGTACAAGCGTGGCGACTGCGCTCCACTTGGGCTTGGCAGAACCCAGCCCATGTTGATAATTGTTGTTAAATCCTGTCATTAGGTCTTGAATGGAAGCAGGTGTAATAATCATAAAATGGCTCCTTATCTAAATCGGTTAACCGGCTTGTTGGCCGTGTGTTGCTAAGTTTTGTGAATACTCTTCTTCGCTTTGCCCCAGAAGGTGGGCTATGTGCTGTTGCTGCTCATTCAATGCCGGTTGAGTAAACTGCTTGTTGTCCAGGCCTGTATCGGGAAAGAATGCATCAAGGGTATCAACGTAGTTGTTGAACAATTCAATACCCCCCTCCTGGCGACAGGCAGCAAGATGGTATTCGCGAAACGCTGGCGGTATTTTCCCAGAGGTTATGGCACTATTAACCACGTTGGCAATTTCGTCCTTTTGAATCTGTGTTTTATAGGCAGCAAATTGCTGCTGACTATTGAGCGCTTGTGACAGCTGATTTTGCAGGGTGATGATTCCCGTCAAAAGGTCTTCTTCAGAGGCTTCCTGATTGAGTCCAAGTGCCAGCTTGACGGCATTGTAACTTGTGGTTTTTTCGTGGGATGGCACTGCTTGTTGATGATTCAATGCCGGTAAATACAGATTGTGCTTGTTGGTGAGTCCGACACTTGAAATTGAAATAACACGCTTGCTTTGCTGGTCAAATAAAAATGCGGGACTGTAGTAACGGTACTTCTTGGTGTTGACCAGTGAGCTGCCATACTCATTCCACTCCAATTTTCCAAACACCCATCCATCACGAACTTCAAGCGTTTTGATCCAACCGCCAGCGGGGGACGCTTCGCCTTTTTTCGCCTTGATCTCTGAACTGTGCTCCACATCAAGCGCTATGTCTCGCTTGTTATCAATAAAATGGCTAACAATATTTTCAGGTTTATCGTTAACCCATTTTCGACCATCGCGGCCAGAAAATTCACCCGGTGGTATGAGCGGAACCCATTCCGGCAACACGCCATCAGAGTTCGTCTCAAAATTCAGCGCAATAACGCCTTCTTTTGGATTGTCTTGTGCTAATGTCGTTTTAATTTTTGTCATTGCTGTCTTATCTCTCCAGTGGCGCATGGTTTTGCTAAGCAATATGGGATTGAAGTTTGATAGAGCAGGCCTACAGCGCGGTATCCATCAAACCGTGGGGGCTATTCATTGGCATGCACGCCTATTCACCCCTCACAACCTGCTACTAACAAACCTCAAACCCACATTGCCTATATCCTGTCATTGCTTAACCTGTTTTTTTGTCGAATGATTTTGTATGTCTGCTGTTCAGACAAATTGTATTGCTGGGCCAGCTCACCAATGCCAACACCACTTGTGTGTTTACGATGAATCGATCTGTTGCGCTGCTCTGTTTTCATCGCACTCCCTTTGGGAATGTATAAACCTCTACCTTCTCCACGATGAGCGATTTCAAGCACTATCTGCTTTGCAAAATAATTTGATTTTGTTTTAGAAAAATCGTGCTTGTTCTTCAATAGAGTAAAAATCATCTGTCCTATATTTTTCACAATGGACGGCCATTTTAATGATGGAGAGCACTTTTCAAGCAAGTCCCATGAGAACTCTGCATCCTTAAATAATTTGACTAACCCTGGTTTCGTAGCCATATAAATGGTTCGACCGCCATACAAATTGCAAATCCCAAGAGTAATTTCATGAGCAATCGCTTTTCTATCTGTGTCTTCTGGCAAGGTTTCCATTTTCAGTTTTGATTCAGAAATATTTTTGATTAAATCAAATGTCTGAATGCCAGTTTTACAATTGTCATACCTTGGGCTCAAGCTAATTCACCTCATGCGCTCTTTTGTCGTATTGAAATCAAATGACCTTAATACGCTTTAGGAATGGCCCTATTATGTATTAGGGGAATCAGGCAAGGTTTTAAATATTTAAGAAAACCCAACCATTAACTACAAAACTTAAAATCCCGGCCAATGCCTACAATAATGTTTGATCACTTAAGTCGATTTTCTTCCCTTTTCAGGTGGATAATTCTGTATGCCTGCGACCCAGATAGTTTGTGTTTTCTGGCAATTTTTCCAATGCTGGTGCCTTTCAGGTAGTCACTGTAGAGCTTCTCATCACGAAGCTCTGCCTTGATAATCTCGCCTTTTGGAAAATAGAATCCACGTCCATCACTATAGAAGGCCAGTTCAATCAAAATTTGTTTGGCAAGACGATCGGCTTTGTCTTCAGTAAAGTGATAGGAAGTCATCAGCGTATCGCGGATGACTTCTCCAAGCGTTCTAACCGTCAACGGCCACATGAATGATGGGAACAGTTCTTCTACTGCAGGCCAACTAAATTTTTCCTTCTCAAACAATTCCTGCAAGCGCGACTTAACAGGAAGGCTGACACTGATTCCTCCAAACGCTTCACAGCATTTCAGCGTTATGTCTTGGGCTATGGTTTGGTGATCCAGATTTGAAGGCACTTTTTCCTTAGTCAAGCCGGATTCTATGAATTCCTGGATCAGATAAAAGGCTTTGCACCCCTGTTTATGATTGTTAGGAATTGCTTTCAAAGTTAAATGCTCCCAGTTGTCTACTTTATTTCAACAGGAGACAAGATAACCAATATATATTAGTGATGGCTTTCTTACATGCGAGGGTTTTTGTTTTTGCCCGTTGGGAATAGCAACTGAATGAGGGTGATTGTTGTCATGAATGAAGTACACGCAGGTAAAACAGGCTGGAACTATTTAATCTGCAATGGATCTATGCGATAAGAAGTCGGGTGACATTCGAGACCACATTTAAATGCCTTTTAACTCGCCGCACATTCAATTTTCCGGCAAAACACATGGCAACGTATAGCTGGGCAAGAAAATCGCTTAAATCGCCTCTCAGCCTCCCAAACTCTGTTCCTGATGATGCCCGATACACGAGACCGTGTTTAAATGCCGTTTAACACGCCGCACATTCAATTTTCTGGCAAAATCCAGGGCTTCATATGGCCGCGCAGGCAAATCGTTTAAATCGCCTCCCAGCCCTGTCTCTGATATCTTGCCTGAGAAGCGGCTTCACTATTTACTGATAAGGATTTAACTGGAGGTGCAGTTGCTGAATCCGGTCATGTACCATTGAAAGCAAACAATCCAATTCAGCCCCACTGACTGTATGCAAGTCCTCAGTAATCCCGATAAGGTGATGAAGACAGTTTAAACCCGATATCGCATCACTCATGTCGTCCCAAGCATCACGCTGATTTTCCTGAATCTGTTCAGCATCATTAAGACATGACGTAAGCACAGTGGTTGTTTTCTCTGCTGTTGATTCGTTGCCCATCATTCGCAATTATCTCCTAGATGAATTGTCGGCACCGTTTCCTGATACCGTTTAAATTATATTTATCTTGCTCAGTATTCGCCGTTCGTTGTTATTAAGTCATGCACACCCATAATCCAATAAACAATCCTGCGGTTTGCATTTGGTTTGAGTTATGGGTCTTTGTGATGTACTTCAGTTGAAAATATTTTTATGTTCTTATGGCATCAATGTACCGATTCAGAAATAATCTTTTTTGGCGCTAAAATATTGCTGATGTTGTCGTGAAACCTTTTGCAACCATTAGTCAACTTCCTGCACAAACGGCCAAACAATTTTATTAAGATTGGGATCAAATACCTGCTTGATGCGTTGCACCATGGGCGGATGTGGCCCAGTGCTTTTTCCTGTAATCAGTCGGTAACGCGCCAGCCCGCCACCACAACGGGCTTCACTCACCCTTTGTAAGTATCCTGCTCTGTAGAGATGCTTGATGTAGTCCTGGGCAGTTAATGGCTTTACCGCAACCGTTGCTGTTGTCGCTGTCTGTGCCAGCTCAATATAATTGAAGGCGTCCAAGATTTTCATTGAACGCCAGAGGTTTTCACGACCCAAGCCCTGAGTGGAAGCATCGCCGTCCTTTGTAAGGCGCGGCGCTTGTATGCCTATGTCAATGACTAGTTGATAGGAATAGGTTTTGGCAATGCCTTGTAGCATTTTGATAGAAGCAACCTCAATATAACGGCCTTTTAACAGACGTTTAATATAGCTTTGTGCGGTATGACTATTTATATCGGTGTAGCCCTGTTTTTTTAGCCAGCGCTCCAAAGAAGCAGTATCAAATTGCTTGAGCGCACGCACAGCTTCCCACACACAATCCTGTGGTGTTCGATAGCCGGACGCAGCAACCAGATCAACCGGCTTGCGTCCTGGCTTATGCCCTGATTTCACTGTGCTCATGCAGCTGCCCTTCGCGCACGTGGTGCACCGCTATACAGTTCCTTATCACCCCAGTCTGCACGGGTGACCGCTTTCATGCCGTTGCGTTGAGCATCATTTATGACAAGATCTATATTGACGCAGATACGACGCACACAGCCGTTATTAAACTGACGTATATATTCCACAAGGTCATCAGCTACGTGGATATCCTTGCAGTAAAAGTCACGCAACTGGCGGGCATCGCTGGTAGAGGAGGATTCCGCCTCGGCCCAATACAACATTCGGTTGTGAAAGCGCTCAGAGCAACGCAGTATTTTTGTTGACAGGTGTTCCTCACCTATCAATAGAATCGCGCTGTTTGAGCGCTCGTAAATATCTCGAATAAGATCGACCATGTTTTTTTCGACGGCATAATCAAATTCATCAATGATCAGCGGTTTTCTCGATAGCGCCAACTCTTCACAAATCTGGTTAAATATTCCAGTCATCGTTCTGGCCGGTGAGATTCCCATTTCTTTGATAATGGCCGTGAGTAAATCCTTCTTTCTCCAAATCGAGCACATCTCTACGTAATACGCTTGAAACGTGTTGGCTGCCACTGCTGCCGCTTTTGATTTACCGACGCCACTGGGACCGTATAGGGCGACAATCCCCGGCAAATGGTCGGAGCGCTCCACTGCCTGATTCATCGCCATCATGCATCGCTTTACCGTTTCAATCGGTGCGATGGTATTACTCACTGTTAACCTATCGTTCATAATGGATTGTCCTTTTGTAAAAATCAGTTGCTGTGACAATAGAGCTTTATGCTTTTACCTGTGCTCTTCGGTACAGGCCCATTTCTTCCATCTGCTTCAAGGTGACATACTCCGGCGTTAGCGGGAATGAGTCGTAAAAGACGGCCTCACGCCCCTGCAGCTCTATCCCAGATCTGATTCGCTCATGAAGATCATGCCAACACTCATATAAGGCTTCGTCGCTATCCTCCTCTTTGGGTTGTTGTAAATGGGTAATTTCTGCAAGCTGCCTTTCAATCTCTTCACGCTCCTCTTTTTCTAATTCACTCGGCTCCGGTGCCGGTGGTGCGGGCAGTTGTGACAAGACGGCGTCTCTCGCCGCTTCCAGCCCTTCGCTCGTATGCACTTCGGTGCGTTTGGGAAACGCGGTCAGCTTTTCTGATTGCTTGATACGATGCTCCAGCACCGTTTCGGCAATGTTTTTCTTAATATCCTTGCTGTAGGCGCGATACTCGCGGCCTTGAGCCGCCAGCAATTTTTTCTGTTTTGCTTTAGCTGCAACGGCAGATTCTTTACGGGAGATGCCTAGAATCTCATGGCACACGGCGGTACAAACAAACGCGCCACCAACGTAAACATAAAGCCTGCCGATATCCTGTTCGTCATATTTCAGCAGCGCTTCGCGACCAGCATGCTGAAAAAGTTCTTCGCTGAAGTAGTTGTGACTATCAAAGCGAATCCCCTTCTTGGTGATAGTGCGCCGTCCCGCCACTTCAGCCAGTAACATATCGAGTGCTCGATCGTCTTCAATACGGCGCACACTGCCTTCCCATTCGCTGTAGCGTTCAAAAGGCGTTTTACCCTTTAGGCCGGAATGGGGGTTATGTGCGTAGACGTGTTCGGTCCATTGATCAAGCTTTTCCTGTAGCTCTTCAGAGGTCATCGACACTTCCACCACCTCACCCGACTTCATGATCCGATCGGCAAAACTTTTGCGCGCTTCAATCTCTTTACGTTCAGCCACGTTATGGCCGATAAATCCCGGCAGCAGTTCAAGAATCCCGTGGCTCATGGTTTGCAGTGCCCGCTCTATAGTGCCTTTTTCTTCAGAGGCGAAGGGAATACAAATTTCTTGCCCAACATCCAAGTCTCGCAGTACACCACTGAATTGATCCGAGACATAATCCTTGCCGTTATCGGTACGCACAGCCCATGGAACACCCCAGTCTAATGCAGAACGGCGGAACAGTTGGCACACGGCGATTGCCTTGGATGTTTTGGACACGTAGAGCTTGAACCGCCGCGACCATAGATCAATAACGCCAATCACTGAATGCCGCCCGTCTTTGAGCAACCAGTCGCCGGGGGTGGAATCCATTTCCCACAATTGGTTCAGCTCTTTGATATTTTCAAAGTGAGAACCTGGAGCGGCCATAAAGACGTTCTTCCATTTATCCGGGTTGGTGATATAGGTCCAGAGCTGGGCGTTTTCCTCTTTCCACACTTTCATAAAGCGTTGTATGCCACGCATGCTGACAACATCCAGGTCGGCATAATCAGCTTGAAGGTATTGTTTAATTCCTATGGCTTTGATGCAGGGATTTTGAATCATGCAGCCGATCACCACTCTATACAGCGCATGGTTAGTATTGATTTTTGACATGCCTTTGCGATGGCCATAGCCATCGGTTAAGCCCCAAATCCCTTCATTTTCATAATCCAATATCCACGCTTGTAGTGTCTTTTGTTTTAGATAGTACTGGCCATTCTTTATCGGAATCCAACGCCTCACATGTTTAGGAATATCGATTGAACGACTATTGACATCCTCCACAAAGGCGATGCGAGTTGAGCGTTTGTCACCACCGTTTTTTTCTCTGAATTCAAATAACGCCAACATCAACCATTTACGCGCCTTGGCGCGCTGATACTTGTCACTGTCCTTGGTAAGGCGAGCGAACTTAGCCAAGCCTGCCTGTTTGCGTTTTTGTCGGGCGTGGATCTCGGCCTGAGTTTTCTCTGTAGTTTCTATGAAAAATGCATTAAATCCTACCAGTTGTGGATCGGCTTTAGCTTGTTGCAGTAAGGCGGTGGCGGCTTTCTCGGCTTCCATTTTTCGCAGGGCAGCTTGCGTTTCTGGGTGTAGGCTGTTGATGTAGTACTCTTTGCCCTTTCCTGTTTCTTTTTTACGAAAAGCCCAGCTTTCTCGCTCCGCCAGTTTATTTACGCCACGATCTGTAGATGGTTGTCCAGGCTTTCCTGCTAGCTCTTGAGGTGAGCTCAAACTGGATTTAAGGCAAATTACAATTTGACAACACAGCTAATGTTATCTATGCTGCAGGTCACGCTGACTTAGCAGAATAGTAATCATGAGTAGTTATCTGGGATCCAA
>PIVM01000854.1 GCA_003353945.1 Gammaproteobacteria bacterium | reverse complement strand
AGCTTTTTAGCTACCAGCTCTACCGTGGCTTTTTCAATACTGAACAGTTCGTTGTCATATTCATCCAACTACGCAAACTGAAAAGTATGCCGCTGTTGATCCGGCACTTCACTGAATTTTGCTTGCACAAACACTTCCTCATAAGGCAATGAAGCAGGTAGCGTTGAATGATCTGCTGATTACCCAGCACATCACCCACCGTGGCATTTTGCAGATTGTTAGTGATATAGGTTTCCAGCTGAGTTTTGTAGCTTTCCATCTGAGTCTGTATATACGCTTGATCCACATTCTGCACCCAACCGGCCGCCTCGTCTGTTGTCGCCGTGGTTTGAATCTGATTCACAAAGGCTTCGGCGTCAAACGGCACTTGCTGGGCAATGTCAACGCCTTCGCTAAAGCTGTATTGTTTGTAACTCGGATCAAGCGCAATCCATTGGCCATTTGTATACACTTCTGCCCAGCTGTGTTCGAGATCGAAGTATTCATCTTTTCCGTTAATGCGTATCAGGGTGCTGGGTATGCTACCTTGGGCCAGCAGGTTTTGCGCCGCTTCAACGACTTCAACACCACCGACCCAGTTCATCACCGGCTCAATGGGCACACGCACGGTGCCGTATTGATAGCGTGCCGGGATGCTTGAAGCACGCATCAGCGCCACTAACAGACTGGCGGTGTCCATGGCATTACCGGCCTGTATCGCCAGGGTTTGTTCTGCACCCTGAATAGAACCATAGCTGGGGATAAACCGAATGTTGTTATAAACCCAGTTGTAGATTTCAACCGGATCGTAGTT
>PIVM01000853.1 GCA_003353945.1 Gammaproteobacteria bacterium | reverse complement strand
GTGCTAAGTCACAAAGCCAGGACAAGCCCGGCCCTCAGGGACGATGTCCTCCCTGGTAATGTATCGCAGCAAGATGTTCTTGGCTGCGTGTGGATCACGATCAGCGGTGTGGTTGCAGTTGGGGCAACAGAAGGTCTTGCTGCTGCCAAGTTTCTGATTCAGCGTCCCGCATTCTTCGCACGTCTTGGATGTGTACGCCTCGTCCACCTCAACGATCTTGTACCACGGAAAGAGAGCCACCTTGGATTTCAGATTTCAGAGCTTCTCTAAAAGCATAGTGCGACCAGCAACACATTTGCCGGACCGTCTTGGATTGCAATTTCCGGTTGCAATGCTTCACCATCCGCGATACCTGGAACTGAGGAATGAGCACGACTCGGTAGTTCTCACAAAGGAAGAGGGCTAACATGTTATGACACTCCTTGATCTTGTCTTTGATCTTGCGTAACTTGCGATGATGCGCGCGTTTGAGTGACCAAGTAGCACACTTCTTCGCAATTCGTGATTGGATTTGATCGGCCTGGCGACAAAGAACAAAAACTTGTTTTATATCTCCTTCACCCCACTCGATTCCGACTCCATCGGCATCGTAGATAGTTTGAAATGTCCGAACTCCCGGGTCAAGCGCCGCAGTCGAATGAAAGCTGCGAGTGGGAGCTTGGGTCTCACTCTTGCACGCCACTTCCTTCACGAAACTGAGAAACACTCTTCCTAGCTTGTCCGTTGACACCCTAACAGCACGCGACGCCGTCTTAGGCATTCCTTCCTTGCTGGTTTTCATACAGGCAAACAG
>PIVM01000852.1 GCA_003353945.1 Gammaproteobacteria bacterium | reverse complement strand
CGATCACCGAAGTTAAGCAACGTCGGGCCCGGTCAGTACTTGGATGGGTGACCGCCTGGGAATACCGGGTGCAGTAGACTTTTTCATTTTTCATTTCTACGTCTTGGCACCTGTTTAAAGCAACCTCGATACTGTGGCATTTTTTTTGCCGGCCAACTCACCTCAAATCAGGCAACGTCTATGTTATCTGGAAGCCGAGGGATTTTTAAAGCTGGCATGTATATATTTATTTAAAGCTGGCATACATTTATATATATCATGACCAGGGAGTCGTCCCAAGGTCATGACAGATGACAACTCATGATACGTCTTCTGCGTCTCTGCATTTAAACGTCTCGATCTGAAGGGATATAAGCATTGTCACCACGGTGCACGGCAGCCACCATTGACACATTAGCGACATGCATTGACCTGATAACGTTTTGCCTTCACCAACGCTTCGTCAGCTAATGAAACATGACCCAATAACGATAAGAATTCGAGTAATCGTCTAGGCTATGGAATTGGTGCAAAACAGCATACCATTCATGTGGCTAATTATTATGGTGCCTCACATACTCACGAATTGGCTAATTATGCACCTGTGATGTGCGGTTCTAATGTTATCCATAAGAAAAATCGACCACCTAAGCAACTCATACTTACCTGGCACAGGAGACACACTGATCACGAAGGGTGTTCTCCCAGGGCGAGGCCTTTCCATTGCACTTCGGTTGGGCTGACCCCTGCGATCACCCCAAATGTGGGTGACTCGGGTGCAGCATTTATGGTAGTGGGGGACTGCGTTCGCGCTAT
>PIVM01000024.1 GCA_003353945.1 Gammaproteobacteria bacterium | reverse complement strand
TCACGAGTATCTTGCGTCTGATAATCTTTGCTCTCACAAAGCATCTCAGCAAGTACCCACACGAATTACTTGATCTAGCTTGTTAAATAACTACCTCGTCGCTCGGACTAGGCTTGTCGTCTGTCTGTGTATCCCCAAACGAGGATGCGTATTATAAGCATCCGCCTTCCGTTGGCAACCTAATTATTCGTTTTTTTTAGTTTTTTTTATATGGGCAAACAGGCTGCATATACTGTGTTCAATATATACGCATCTAGCCTGCTTAAAGTGACTTACTTAACATCAAACAGGTGACATTTCTTCTCATCTAAAGTGGCTCACGTATCACTTACCGCCTAACATCAAACAGGTGATATTTCTTCTTACCCAATTTAACAATATAAAAGCGTTGATAGGCTGCTTTTTGCACATCGAAGCAAGACGGGAGGTTCATATTATCCTGTAGGGATTTCGGCTCACCATTAATCAATACTGCATTGCGCTTTAGAGCATCCTTGACTTCTCGACCCGCCTTCACCATGCCGGCTTCAGTCAACAACTGAGTTAATGCACCCTCTTGCAAGCAATCTCGCTTAATTTCAGTTGATGGCAACCCATCAAGCTTCAGCTGCTCCAAATCACTTTCTGACAGATCAGTAAGCCTATCATCAAACATTGCCTTGCTTATTCGCCTTGCAGCCTCCAAACCTTGCTGACCATGCACCAGCCCAGTCACCTCACCGGCCAGTACGCCCTGCGCCTCAGGCCGTCCCTGCTGCTCACGATCAGATCTGTCTATATCATCAATCTCGGTGACGGGCAGGAAAGTAAAATAGCGAAGGAATTTATACGCATCGGCATCTGCCGAATTTAACCAAAACTGATAAAACGCATAAGGAGAGGTTTTAGCCGCATCAAGCCAAACTGTACCTACTTCAGTTTTTCCAAACTTACTACCGTCAGTTTTTGTAACCAAAGGTAATGTCATGCCGTATACGCGCGCATGATTACGGCGGCGGGTTAACTCGATACCTTCAACGATATTCCCCCACTGATCACTACCACCAATCTGCACGGTGCAATCATGGCGTTTATTCAATTCCATGAAATCGAGCGATTGCAATAACATGTAACTGAACTCGGTGTAGGATATTCCAGCTCCTTCACGTTCAATACGCTGTTTGACAGACTCTTTGTGGATCATGGCATTAACAGCAAAATGTTTACCAATCTCTCGTAAAAAACGTAAAAGGTCATACCCCCCAACCCAATCAAGATTGTTAACCACGGCCGCAGAACAATCTCCAGAGTCAAAATCGATAAAACAACTAATCTGGGTTTTCAGTTTTTCTGCCCAGCCAGAAACAATATCAGGAGTATTCAAGTTGCGCTCTTCACTCTTGCCACTGGGGTCCCCAATCAAACCCGTCGCCCCTCCTACCAAAGCAATGGGTTTGTGCCCTGCTAACTGAAAACGCCTCAACGCTAACAGAGGCACTAAACTACCAATATGGAGACTCTCCGCAGTCGGATCAAATCCACAGTACACAGAGCGCCCATTCTCATTCAAATGCCCCCCTAAACCACCATCGCCCGTCTGTTGTGCAACTAGACCTCGCAACTCCAGATCCGCCAGTAAGGCGCATTGCTTTGTTGTCATTACTAACCCTTTTTACCTATTAAAATGTGAGCCATTACCAAAATGGTTGTCCGTAGACTTCTCATATCCGCCAAGCAAACATACATTTACTTGACAAATGTTAACTGTGGCAGCCAACCTTATAGAAAGCGCGCACATTACACCAACTTTCTTTTTTAACAAAGCCTCACTGGGCAAATTTAATCCAAGTTCAAAAAGCAGGATGCTAATTTACTGTTTTTTGCTATAATTTTTACTCGCTGCCAAATAACTCCTTGTTTTGGCAGCACACATAAAGTTTCATTCTAATTAGATATGCTAAAAGCTAAAACAAGAAATAATATGTCATCTCCATTTCCTCTGCGTCACACCCTATTGGCCGGTTTCTTTTTGACTCTCATAGGTCTAGCTTTTGTTTTACTTCCTACACCCGAAGTAGAAGCCAAACGCTCCCTCATTCCGCTTGCCATTAATATAGCGCCTGAAGAAGAGCCAGAAGAAATCACACTTCCCTCAAAGCCTGAAGAGCTAGCGAACGAGACGACCAGTCCAGAATCCTCTCAACTCTGGCAAACTCTGACCGTGAAAAACGGTGATAGCCTGTCCAGCCTGTTTGACCGAGCCAATTTATCGGCACAGGAACTCTATCAACTTACTCATTCAACAGAAGATGCCAAATTACTACGCCGGATCTACCCCGGCCAACAAATTGAAATACAGGTTGATGAAGCCCAGCAACTACAAGCTTTACGTTACGTAAAATCACAACTTGAAAGCGCAGTATTCACACGCCAGGCAGACGGCACATTTACCTCTGGGAATATTCAACGCAGTCCCACCGTACACCGTCAATTCAAACAAGCCAGCATCGACGACTCACTGTTTCTGGCAGGACAACGCGCCGGACTACCACAAAAGCTGATAATGGAAGTTGCCAATATTTTTGGTGGCGTTATCGACTTCGTCTATGACCCTCGCAAAGGTGACAAGTTTTCTGTTCTCTATGAAGAATTGTATTTGGACGGGGAAAAAATTGGTAACGGCAATATACTGGCAGCCCAATATCAAAACCAGGGGGATGAATACGTTGCATTTCGCTATGAATATGAAAACGGTACAGCTGGCTACTTTAACGCAGAAGGCATAAGTATGCGCAAGACATTCCTTCGTGCACCGCTGGACTTCAACCGGATCAGCTCAGGTTTTAATTTGCGTCGAAAACACCCCATACACAGAAAGATAAGAGCTCATCGCGGCATTGATTACGCCGCCCCCAGAGGTACTCCGATCTTTGCTGCAGGTGACGGCAGGGTTGTGAAAGCTGGTTATAATCGCGCCAACGGGAACTATGTTTTTATTCAACACGGCCAGCAATACACCACCAAGTATTTGCACTTGCATAAACGTTATGTAAAACGTGGCCAGAAAGTCAAGCAACGACAAATCATTGGCTCCCTAGGCTCAACTGGCTATGCGACCGGCCCGCATCTGCATTATGAGTTTTTGGTTAACGGTGTACACCGCAACCCAAGAACCATATTAAAAAAGTTACCTAAAGCCAAAACTATTGAAAGCAAAGAAAAACCACGTTTTGTTGCACAGATTTATGGTCTGCAACTGCAGCTTGCCGCGTATTCCGGCAATACCGAATTGGCGTTGCTGGAAGAAGGCGCAGCTACCCCTTGAAGGTATAACAATAAGCGAGAACTGTATATTGGTATCATGTCCGGTACCGTCATGGATGCCGTTAATACCAAATCACCACAAGGCACGGCTAACTTTGCCTGTGGTGACAGCACCCCTAATCCACACGGAAAAAGCGTGATCCAACAGCACTCTGCATATAACAGATGAACTTGGGCTACCACCTGATCAAGTTGAAGCCGTAGCATTTGCCTGGCCGGCCAGACACTATTACGTATACGTAAAAACGGCAATTGCCCGTCAGTAACAGGGGCAAATTGACCTGATGTTTTGGGGGGGGGGTGAGGGGTAACTATTGCTGCTAAACTGAAAAAGAAGCGCCACAACCGCAGGTGGTTGCCGCATTGGGATTTTTCACAAGAAATTTGGACCCTTCCAGACCCTCGGTGTAATCCACCGTCGATCCAACCAGATACTGGAAACTCATGGCATCAACCACCAGCTTAACACCGCCCTTTTTAACAACAGTGTCATCCTCTGCTATATCTTCGTCAAATGTAAATCCATATTGAAAACCAGAACAACCGCCACCGGTCACATAGACGCGCAAGTGCAACTCGGCATTGCTCTCTTCTTCAACCAATTTTTTAACCTTGGCCACCGCCTGATCCGTCAGATACATAGCAGTCGGTTCAAACGTTTCTGCCAATGACATATATCTACCTCATAAATCACTTTGATGTGCCGGCCTGAGATTAGCTCTTAATAACTCAGAGCTGAGACCACGTTAACTTCCATCGCTCTACACAGCATTACCGCCCTGTATATTGCATAGATGCGATAAAAGCTACAAGCAGTTCACGCTCCTTACTATGAACCGCTCTCAGCCGCCCCAATGCACTTGTTACAGCCATTATGCATAAAGCCAACACTTTTAGTCAACTTTTAACACTAAAGACCTTTTCTGCAGCCTTCTCCACCGACTTTGTTTCTTGACTCGGTTTTGCTGCCTCAGTCTTAGGTACATCCAGCTTGGCTGTGGAGCCGCTATTGTATACCAAGTTACCATTGACCTGCGCACCTTTCACCATTTCAATCAAGTTGTAATGCACGTTACCTTCCACTTTTGCCTTGGCAGCCAACTCAATATGGTTATTTGAATGCACATCACCTTTCACAACACCATTGACAATCACCGAAGGAACACGAACATCACCTTCAACTTCACCATTTTCCAGCACTCTGGCAGAAGCCTCTCCACCGGCCGCTGCAATAATATTGCCTCGAACCTTACCTTCTATTTCCAGATTACCGCTAAATTTGATATCGCCAACAATTTCCGTGCCTTTGGCAATTAAAGTGGTTGCGCCACTGCTGCTACTGATAGCCATTGTATTCTTTTCCTTCCCAAACATGGGTCTATGTCTCCTGAACTATCCAATCAAAACTTCGTTCAACACGTGCCGGTTTTTTACCAAACGATTGTGCAACAACCTCCACGCTTTGTGCCTCAAACCCCTCCGGCAACACTAGATCACCATCAATGGCTTGAAAGTACTTAAAGCGTAGCTTAATTTTTTCATCTTTGAATTGCTGTGACAGGTCACGCAAAGCAAAAGTCTTTTGCTTTGCGTTATGCATCCCAATTATGTTGATAGATACTGCTCCTTTTACCAAACGATGCACACGTGCCAACTGCTGAACAATCAGCCGGAAATGAACCTGACCGTCACCATTGATGGCTCGATCCAAATTCAAACCGCGAATGCTCAAACCCTTCTCTTTTTCCCCCGGTGCCATCAAACCCTTGTAAAAAGCAATTTCCTCCTTTTGATCCGCAATCTGCTGCTCAAGTTCTACTACGAGTTGGCGAACCTGCTCATTGGCCTGGCGATCAATTTGAGAAGACACTTTAGCCTGGGCGGTTTCCCGCTGCAGTTTTTCCTGCACTTGCTCCAGCTTATGCAAGGATTCCTGCAGTTGATCACGCTCAATCCTGGCATCGGCCTGTATGTTGTGTGCTGATTGATAGCCAAGGTAATAAAAAAGCTGCCCAACAGACAACAACAAGAATATGCTGATAAGCACAATCAGACGCTGCTTTCTCGGATTATGAGCAACAACAACCAATCGTTCTTCTGATGATCCTTTTACTGACATAGCGCAACCATTAACAAAAACGCCCCTTTTCATCCCCGTTGGTCGGACCAGCAAGTAAAACCTTATGCCATGTATGAATCACGGCATTAAAGCCAATGCTTCAAGACCGGAATTTTCGTCAAAACCAAACATGATATTCATCGCCTGTACAGCTTGCCCGGATGCACCCTTGACCAGATTATCAATTACAGCCAATACAACTATTGTATCTCGCCCTTGCGGCTTATGAACAGCTATGCGACACAAATTTGCCCCTCTCACCGAACGTGTCTGAGGATGACTGCATGCGGGCAGAACGTCAACAAAGGGTTCTGAAGCATATCGTTGTTCATACAGAGATTGTAGCTCCTTCAGGCTGACTTGCTGATTCAATTGGCCATACAGTGTTGCATGTATACCGCGTATCATGGGTACAAGATGGGGTGCAAAGGTTAGTTGTACCGCTTTGGCAGCCACCTCAGATAATTGCTGCTCAATTTCTGGCAGATGCCGATGTCCGGCAACGCCATATGCTTTGTAACTATCATTGACTTCTGCAAATAAGGTATCCACTTTTGCCTGGCGACCGGCACCACTAACACCCGATGCAGCATTTGCGATCAACTGATCAACATTAATCAGACCTTTCTCCAGCAGAGGAATAAAACCCAGCTGCACAGCGGTTGGATAACAACCGGGGGCCGCAATCAACTGCGCACCGGCTATCAACTCCCGATTAAGCTCAGGCAAGCCGTAAACCGCCTGCTCCAACAATTCTGGACATGCATGAGGCTCACCGTACCACTGCACCCATAATTGGGCATTTTTTATACGAAAATCGGCGGACAAATCCACAACTCGTGTTCCCTGCTCAAGCAATTCCCGCATCATGTGCATAGCCACACCGTGTGGCGTCGCGAAAAATACGACATCACAAGCACCTAGTTTTTTTACATCGGGCTCACTAAACGCCAGATCTGTATGAGACCTCAGACTGGGATACAAATCAGCCACCGCGACTCCCACCTCTGCACGCGAAGTAATTACCTGCACATCAACCTGTGGATGTCTTAACAAAGCACGCAGTAACTCTACACCGGTATAACCGGTGCCACCTACAATACCAACTTTAATCACGTTACAACCTCAGCTCTAAACCTTTTATCAGCGCACCCCAATACTTGTCGCAGATTGCGCCAGTCAAACATTCCCTATCAGCACAACATACCAAACTGGCATTCCCACCAGCGGGGAGCTAATGATACGAGCTGAGCCAGCAAAGCTAAAGCTTCAATAGTATTTTTTCGGGACTATTTTAGTGAGACCCAACCTTTCACGAACACTCTGGATTGGTCGTTTAATTGTGAGGATTTCCCCTCAATTTTAATCCACTCCTGTTTCATTCAATTAAGAATGACTCTCTGGTCTCTATTTAACCATGCTCTCGCTTGCTGCGAGTCAAGTGGTCAGATTGCTTTAGTCGTTTTGCGTTCCAAGTGCGGCAATATGTCACACTCAAACTTAATGTCATTAATGCAATCGCCGTGAGTTAAGTTGACAATACCACGCTGATACTTTAAGTAAATAGATAGCCTTCCCTTACCAAGATACTAGTGACAATGGATAAACGTGAAATCGGTCAGTTTCATCATTCATTTGTAGTCCGCATAATAAGAGACTTTTTTCTTAGTCTACTGTTGCTAATGGCACTGGAGTTGGGAATTCGCTTTCTCCTGGCAGTTTATGCGTTTGAGATTCACGCTTCCGAGCAAACAAGGATTGCTGCGCAACAACTGTCAGCCGATCTTAAATCTATCATGTTGAACAAAGGCGGGCCCGTTGCTTCCAGAACTGTATTCCCCATATTGCGACGCAATCATCTTGATGTTGGACTGGAAATTGCCGTGGTTCCTTCTGAGCTAACATTAACGTCGGTGCAGAAAGTCTTTAATTTTAAACCAAAAGGTTTAGCGCCCAAATGGTCAGTTGGCAAGCACCATGAATCACGGGTTGAATTGCAAGCGGATTCGTTTTGTCTGCAGTGCCATGTCGATGCGGGTATTGGTGATGTGTTAGGTTCGGTGGTTGTGCGCAATTACTTTTCTTCCCATGTTCGCCAATGGTGGGAACAGGCAAACCTGACATCTGTTATTGGCCTGATGAATATCGTTTTTCACACTATCATTCTTTACAGCCTGCTAAAATGGCGCATGCTGCCCTTATTGCTACTCAAAACGACGGTGTCAAAATTGGCCAAGGGTGGCATGGGCGTCACGGGTCGCACGGAGGTGCAATCCAATGATGAGTTTGGCGAATTGGCGCAGGACCTCAATAGCTTTCTTGAGCGAATTTCTCAATTAGCCTATGATTTTGAGGCCATATTACAAAGGCTGGCAGGTATAGACCTGCAGTTAAAGGATATCGCAAATGCTTGTGAGCAACAGGTGTTTGATCAAAAAGAGCAACTGGGGCAAATCATTAGTAATGGCTTCACCCATCTGTCAACACTTGCAGAACGTACATCCTCACCCTTCGCCACACTCGAAAAACAGCTACATATGATAGAACAACACCCTGTTGAGGATTCACTTCTTAAACAGTCCATCGTTGAGCTGCTAAGGACAGCAAAGGCCATGATCAGGACTATTGATAAAGACCTTTCAAGCTATGGAGAATTGGGGCAGAGGGTAGTCGGTCTGGATGAACATCTACACCAGCTTAGCCTTATTGTGGGTGAGATACGGGTTTTATCGGAAAAAATGCATGCACTTGACGCGCAGGGGCATATCTTGCTCGAACAGCTTGGAGGGAGAGATGCTGATTAACAATGGATTGACCCTAACGGTGCATAAAATTTTGGCCCAGGATCGCTTTGCTGCTTCTATAGCAGCATTTCTAGGGCCGTACTCGCATGTTGAAGATCTCACGTATAGTGAATACGCCACGACCTTCAAAATGCCCCGTACCCAATACGCTTCGCGGGGCAGGCTCTGCGGCCCTATTATTCACCACGATTTACGCATTAGCGGCAACTTTTATCTTAAAGCAATAAAAAATAATAAAATAATACACATACACAGCTCTGAATTCAAACCGCATAATAAACTGGTTCACTCATCAACATAGTTCGTTACATACAATTTCTATTTTATGCCTTTTGGTGATTCAATCCATCACTAGTGGATTGTTCATAGTCTATGCCGGTGCTACCACAAGGCATCTTTTTCTCCCGTATTGTATCGAGATCTCCCAGCTTCTTTAACCGAGCAGATGTGTCATGGATGATGGAGTCCATCAGCTCCAGTGATTCAGGCTGCAGAGTATTCTTTTCCTCGGCCTCCAGTCTAAATAACTGCATGTTATTTAGGAAGTTGCCGACGATATCATGGACCGTTCTCATCGTAGCTTTCAAAAGCTTCACTCGCTCCTCTTGTACTTCAAGTTCCCTGCCGGTTTGCAGTGCTCGTAATTTTTCTTCGACCAATTCACGCTCTTTCGAACGCTGGATAAGCGCAAGCACAGCAGTGACCCAAATAGCGAAAAGAGCTAAGAAACGATTAAGAAGGACTTTCCACATTTCTCCCCCCTCTGTCGATGCGAAAAACCCAACAACAGTGAGTATAGAGCATGAGATGGCTACCAAAATGGTGAATCCGTTCTTGGAAGACTTGAGAGAAATTAGCACGACCACTATATACGGCACTCCACCAGCCACACCCAGCGGAACGCTCAAGTCAAACAGCAGAATAGCAGCTGTGAGGAGACCACAGATAGAATACAGACCTACCGTAGCCCGGTTTGCCGTACTACAGAATTTTTTTGCAATTCGACCCATCATGATAATGCCCCATCAAGCAGAATTGAGCAGGTATATATTGGCAGAAATTGTTTTTCTTGACTAGATAGTCTATCTGAAACCGGCTTGAAACGTCTGAATGTTCCACTTGGCAGGCAAGTGACAGCAACCTTGCGCAGCTGCAAAGGGCGATCAGGAGATGAACTCAAGAGTACTGAAACCGTGCTAGAAAAAAGGCTTTCGAAGAGCAAACCCAATCTTAGAATTGTAACTTTCCGAAATGTAATTTCGAATCAACATGATGAAACTATCTTTGAGTTTGAAGCATCTGCTCTTATAAAAGTTAAAACGCAATGAGATACCGAAAGAAGTGTTGCTTCGCTAAATGGGATTAAATGGCACCCATCAAGTAATAAGTTTAGAAAAAAATAGCGAGAGTCCCGATCAATGGAAAAATACAATTACGTAACGGCAAAACGTGAAGACGAAAAATAATTGCCAACGGGAAGAGGTGCAGTCAGCTTAAAGCTCGGCTTGAAAATGTATACTAAAATCAATGTCTGGGGTTACAAATCAAGTTATGGGAAATTGCCGAACACGGCAATGGGTGTTTATCCCATTTGAAAGCGCCATTAACACCGCATTCTTACCTTAATTTTAAGGGAGTGACACAGATTTTTGAACACTACCTTGATTTTATGAAAGCGGGTGTCAATCCCGAGCTTCATATCCTTGCCTAGTCCGCATTTCTCACAAGATGGCAGTTCGAAAAATGTAACATGCTTGCGCTTACTGTTAAAAAACCGCAATAACCTTGACGACTGCAGGGTGAATTTATCTTGCTCTAATACAATCGCTATTAACTTGCATAGTCTTCTCTATGCAGTATCAATTTTCTAACGAATGATATTTGGTTAGAATTATGGGCCATTAAAATAACTTCTTTTCGAATCTGAATTGGATGGGCATACCTGCACAGCACAGCAATAAAAAGCTAGCAGTCATCACTTATAGCGTAGAATTTATTGTTCAAAGAAAGGGGCCACCTCTGCTTGCCTGGCAAATCAAGCGATGATAATACCCACACAAATACCCCTTATATTTAAGTCCATTAATCCTTTTAAAAATTAATATACCCTTATAAAAAACCTCGACTTAAACAAAGAATGGTGACCACCTCCATCCAAATTACGTGCTTTATTATTTTATTTTTTGAACTAAACTTACCTCTCCAGTATTTGTTTTCTATAATAATAAGCTGGCTTGAACATGGATGTGTCTACTGAAAGAATTTCACATCCATTTAGAGATTTTATTTATGAAGAAATTATCAATCTTTTTCCTGTCTTTGTTCACCCTATCTAGTTGGGCCGATGTCCCAGATTCTATAGAAGGTACGATACTGGTTGATGCTGAAAAGGTCATTGAGCTAGTAGAAACTAACGATAATTTAGTACTCATTGATTCTCGAGTATCGACCGATTACATCAAAGGACATATACCTGACGCGATCGGGTTGCCGGATACGGAAACCACTGCGGAAACCTTAGCAAGGCATATCGCCAGCAAGGATACACCGGTACTCTTCTATTGCAATGGCGCAAAATGTGGTCGTTCTGTCGTTGCTTGCAATACGGCGGTTAAAGAAGGTTATAAAAACGTTTATTGGTTCAGAACTGGTTGGGTTGAATGGATCAGTAAAGGCTACCCAGTAGAAAAATAACAATTGATCAGACTGCATTCTTAAGTGTATTTGGTGAAGCGGCATAATATTAACTATGTGCTATGTGCTATGTTTTTTAATCCGTGGTTAGCCTTGAATCTATAGGAACACCCCATGTTCGATCGTGTATCCATCCGCAATCTAACAATTTCTGCATTAGTGGCGCTTAGTGTTGCCTCGGTACTGGTTGTTATACTTAGTAGTGAGCATTACTACAGTGTCTCACTTAATAATCAGCGAGAGACACTCGCACGTATTGTCAATGTAGCCACTGAACAGGTCACTGAGGAGTTATTAGAACTTGGCCAGGAGGTTGGCAGCCCCTTACAAAAATCGCGCGTTTTACGTAATGCAATAAAATCACACAATAGAGATAAAATCTCAGATATTCTCGATCAATCATTTCGCCAGGGGGCAGTGACGAGTGGCCTAGCTGATCTAGCTCGTGTGCGGATTTACGATATTGATCTGAATCTGGTCGCATCAAGCAGTAGCGGTAATTTGATGGTTCCAGAATCGTTGCAGAGTGATCTCTATGAACAGTTGAGCAATCGTAGCGGCGCAGATCGACTGAAGGTCATTCATGCATTGTGGCCGAATGAGGGTCTAGGATTTTTTTCCGTCATCGTGCCTGTGGGCGGTCTGCGTCTGATTGGGTATCTGGAGGTGGTGCTGGAACCAGAGCGAAACTTTCTTAAAGTGGGGAAAACATTGCATACTCCGGTAGGCATCCATACGATAGATGGGAATGTACTTGTGGAGAGTGAGGACTGGCCGCGGCAAGAAACCGATCAGGATCAATTGGTGTTGGAACATACCTTGATGTCACCTGCAGGACAGCCGGTGGTAAAACTGGTCGTATTGGAAAATATTCGCAGTTTTCGCCTGCAGAGTCGTCAGGCCGAGGTATTGGGTATTAGTGTACAACTCCTGGTTATGTTGTTCGGCACTTTTATCCTTATATTAATCTTCCGCCAGCAGGTATTTCACCCTATGAAAGTGCTTCAAAAATCAATGAAGCGTTGTACGGATGGGGATTTAACAGTGATAACAAAGCCTACCGGGTTACGGGAAATCAGAGAGACAGGAGAAGCCTTGGCAATGTTGGTCGACTCACTGCAACATAAAGTATCGTTAATCCACCAGGATGCTGATTTGGTTGCGGATGCCTCACAGCAGTTGATTTCGGTGGTTGTGCAGACGAAAGTCAATGCTGAAGCACAGGTCAGTGATACGAATCAGGCTGCCACCGCCGTTAACGAGATAGCAGCCACATCGGCAGAAGTAGCGCGCAATACGGTAGACGCCTCCGGTGCAGCGGATTCTGCATTTACTGAAGCGCGACAGGGAAATGAGGTAGTTGATGAGGTGATTGTCTTTATCGAGAAGATGGCCGCTGACGTCGAAAATGCGGCAAGTATCATTAAACAATTGGAAGATGACGCCAAAGGGATTGGATCAATTCTGGATGTCATTCGAAGCATAGCAGACCAGACTAATCTGTTGGCGTTAAATGCCGCTATCGAGGCGGCCCGAGCAGGTGAGGCAGGGCGCGGTTTTGCCGTTGTTGCCGATGAGGTGCGAAGTCTTGCTAGTCGCACACAGGAATCCACCGAAGAAATTCAACAGATGATTGGCCAATTTCAGGAAGGCGCAAGAAAGGCCGTCATCGCCATGGAAAACAGCCGAGGCTGTGCCAAAGATGGTGTCACCAAAATATCAGGTGCTGGTGAAGTACTGTCGAGGATAACGAGTGCTGTTGAACATATATCACAAACCAATTGTTTAATTGCCACTGCTGCTGAAGAGCAAAACGCGGTTGCTGAAGAAGTGAATTGCAATGTGACGCGAATTTCGCAGGCTGCTGGCGAAACCGCAAAGGGTACCAACTCGGCGGTGGGCTCAAGCATTAAACTGAGTGAATTGGCGGCTCATCTGCGCCAGATTGTGGCGGAATTCAAAGTGCATGCAGCGTAGTTTTTTTTGCGGCTATTCTGGAATTGACAAATTAACATTTCAAAACCAGTCTGAGTCCTGATATTTGATCATTCAAATTGCGTTGCATTTTCCCAAGACACAAAGGCCCTCAGTCTAAGCCACCGCGATAGCGCTTAGCTGAAATCAAGTGACGCCCAAGGTTAAACAAATTGTCCCCGGGCATCTCTGCGTACCTGCAGAAACATCAATGAGAGCCTGGTGCCCAAAGCACCCGCTGCGTTCGCGGGAGCCCTGCTTTCGCCTTAACCATCTGGCATACTTTGGGCCAAATTTGTTGCACCATCTACACAATCACCCACAAGCCCCAACATGCCCACAAGCAGTACAGAAGTCACATCCATCCCGACGAATAACAGCTGCGTTAGAACATTCCGGACAAACTTTGCCCGCCAATGTCAAGTGTTCAACATTGTCGGTTTTTTGCTTATCGACATCCTGTATCTGCATCATGCCCATCGGGTTGGTTGGAAATCCCTCTTCATCCAGAATATCCAACATGTTGTAACGATGGATCAGCAATCGGGCGATATAGGCTACCGTTGAGGGTTGTATTGCCTGTTTATCACTGCCTGGCGTTCTGGCAAAGAAATCTCCCTGTGCCTCTGGAAGGTTCTTTAAGCTACGCAGTTTCTTGCCAATCCATGCCGTATCCAACACCCGCATATCAAGGCTGAGCGATTTGGTTAGTCCGTTAAAGTCCAGCGGATAGGAGCCCGACAACCACACACTGTAGGGTCGATGACTGCCATCAGGCATAATGCATTCTTTTACAAACATAGCAAAGTCATCACCCGTGTTAGGATTGTTTACATCAACAGTCCACGAAAGCGTTCCCTCTGTACCTGACTTGGGTTCTTTGCGACTAAACATCGCATCAACCAATGGTGTTGATTCCTGTTGCGCTTCATCAAACATGCCCAACTCTTCACAGCGATAACGCACGAGGCGCGCAAGCGAGGCGACATTGCCGGGCACATTCACACTGTCTCCCGACGGAGGCATTAACATCGTGAAAGGCTGCCCCGCTGTTTTGCTTAAGGAATCCAACTTGATTCTCAGCCAAGCGTGATCCAGAGAACGCATATCCATAGAGATGGTTTTTGCCAGTGCAGCCAATCCGCGAGGTTGCTCGGCACCATTGACCCAAACCTCAAAAGCTTGCGAAGAACCATTGTCGATATGACCAATAAAAACAGCGAAGCGATGATTCGGGTTTTCCACCATATAGGAAATACCGGGACTTCCCATCGCAAATTGCGGCCGATTCGACCAACGCAAAGAAGCCAATGCTATTTCCGGTGTTTCGGCAATCTGGATTTTCCGATCCGGCTCTGACTGATCCAGATCCTGCTCTTCACCATCCACGGATAACACACTGCCGAGAATATTATTGGGTCGATAGGTGGTAATGCCTTTCAGCCCCGCCTTCCAGGCATCCAGATACAAATCCTGGAACTGGGCAAAAGGATAATCCTCGGGCACATTGACTGTCTTGCTGATACTGGCATCAATATAGGGCTGAATCACTGCCTGCATTAACATGTGGTCCTTCGCACTGATCTTCATGGCAGAGACAAAGGATTCCGGCAGATCCTCCTGTGAGTGCCCCAGCTTGCCATAGACCCGGTAGGCATGATCCTCCACCTTATATTCCCGTGTACTACCATCAGCCATCCGCTTCCTGCGATTGTAATACCAGGAGAAGGCCGGCTCGATTCCATTAGAACAATTATCAGCAAACGCCAGGGATATTGTTCCGGTCGGTGCAATAGACAATAAATGTGAATTACGAATACCGTATTTACGGATACTTTCACGAATATCCGGTGGCAGTCGCTTGGCAAATCCGCTTTCCAGATAGTTTTCGGCTTCAAACTTGGGGAAGGCCCCTTTTTCTTTCGCCAATTCAATGGACGCACGGTAAGCGGTATCGCGCATAAACTGCGTAATCTCAGCGGCGCTCTCGCGGCCTTTGTCACTATCGTAGCGCAGCCCCATTTCAATCAAGGTATCACCAAGACCGGTATAACCCAGACCAATGCGACGCTTATTCTTTGCTTCCTGCTGCTGTTGCGGTAAGGGCCAGGCCGTCACATTCAGCACATTGTCGAGCATACGAACAGCCTGAGTCACTGTCCAGCCAAACTGCTCGTAGTTAAAAGCCACCTTATCGGTAAATGGGTTTTCAACAAAGGTCGTTAGATTAATCGACCCCAGGCAACAACATCCGTAATCGGGGATAGGCACTTCACCGCAGGGATTGGTTGCTTCAATCACCTCACAGTAGTGCAGATTATTTTCTTCATTAATCCGGTCAATAAACAACACCCCCGGCTCGGCAGCATTGTAGGTGTTTTGCATAATACCTGCCCAGAGTTCGCGCGGGTCGAGCTTATGATACACCCACATACCGTCTTCTCGTTGATAAATACCATCACTTATCATTTCTTCAGAAGGTTCTGCCTTGTGTACCAGTTCGAAGGATTGTCCAGATTCCAAGGACTTCATAAAAGTATCGCTAACACCCACACTGATATTGAAATTATTCAGCATGCCGGCCGTTTGCTTCGCTTCAATAAACTCGAGAATATCGGGATGATCCACCCGCAATACGCCCATTTGTGCTCCACGGCGAGCGCCTGCGGACTCTACGGTAGAACAACTCTGATTAAACAGATGCATATAACTTACGGGGCCTGAGGCGCTGCTGGCGGTACCTTTTACTGTTGCACCTTTGGGACGAATGCTTGAGAAATCATAACCAACACCCCCGCCTCGACGCATGGTTTCGGCTGCATGATTCAATGCGGTATAAATACTGACCTTGCCGTCCACTTCTTTGGATACACTATCGCCAACCGGCTGCACGAAACAATTGATCAGGGTGACATTCTTAATATTGGTGCCTGCTGCGCTATTAATTCGTCCACCAGGAATAAAGCCCGCTTTCAACGCACGCAGAAAATCACCTTCAAACATTGCGGGGTCGGCTTCATTACCCGCCAATGTCGTTGCAACGCGCTGGCGAATGGAGTCGGCCATTTCCTCGCCCGACATTGTTTTTTCGTCGCCCTTAGCATATTTTTCTGCCAGAACATCCAGACAAACTTCCTGATATTCCATCGCAAGATCCTGTGTGACAGCCGTTTGGCCAGATTTCTTTTTTTGTGCCATGACATTCCTCGATGCGTTTGCTGTGCATTTTTTATTTGTCGTGAAACGATTACGTGAAACCCTATATGGCAAGCCCTGTAAACCCAGTACCGAACTCGACCATTTTGTAGCGATATCACTAATAAACGAGCATAAAAACGCCCTGGACCGGTTAAAATATCGCCAACTCCCAGCCTTCAACAACAACAATATCTAGTGATAAGATGAAAGATAGCCACTATATATTGTGCAATCAAGTAATTTTTTGGATTTTTACGAGAGAGCATTTTCCAGCAAGTTTGGCAAGTAACTTTTTCTTTGAATAAGTTACTACTCACCACTTGTATTGGTTATGAATCAAAGAAATCTTTAATTAAAACACTCTGAGAAAACCTGGTCACTACCTATGATGCATTCACGATCGCAGTACGCAATCCAGGTCAAGCCCGCTGCTTTTCTAAAAAAAGAAGAGAAAACCTCATGATGATTAGCGAATGGATGATACCTATCGAAACCCAAAACACATGCGGAGGTGCTATATCTTCAACGGAACCGCTTGATGAATTGAAGGCATGGTCATATCTAAGCATTCTGTCAGTTTACTTCCATGCTAAATTTACAACATAAATCCATATATTGCCCTATCTGTTGGATAGCAAACTCTTTAATTCATCACTCTATCTGACACTATTTGCACAGGGCAATCTTGTCCTCTATTTCATTAGCAAACTTTTTTGGCCCATTTGGCCCCAGCATATTAAGCGCCTGAATAAAAGCCTCTTTTGCCTTGGATTTCTTTTCTAGTTTCATATAGACAAGGCCCAAGTGATAGAGATAATGTGGATTATTTTGTCCCATTCTAACTGCAACCTGAAACTGTTTTAGAGCTTCAGGATATTTTTCTTCTGTGTAATAGACCCAGCCGAGCACATCTTTGGATTTAGCATCCTCTGGAAATTTTTTTACACCTTCTTCAGCGTATTGAAGTGCTTTGCCTTGGTTCTTGATATCGTTATATATCAAAGCCAACTCCTGAAAAGAGGCTGGCGAATTTGAGTTGATGTTTATCAGTTTTTCATAGGTCTTTATTGCTTGGTTTATTTCCCCTTTTGCCTTATATGCAGAACCCAGAAACTGATACCCCTGAGGTATCACTGGATAAAGATCCGTCACCAATTTTGCTCTTGTAATGACGTCACTATAATTCTGTTGATCAAGACCAATTTTACATAGAGCAAAATTTGCGTTGAGAAAATACTTTGGGGGAAGGCCTTTTATCCTCAACACTCTTTCGAATTGATCCGACGCTTTGTCCAGCTGGCCATTTTCCAAATACAGATTTGCCAGCCCCATCAGGAGCTTTTCTTTTTTTGGTATGACTTTCAGTCCTTTTTCATATGACAATTCTGCACATTCAAAGTCTTTATCGTATCGACAAGCAACAGCCATCGATAAATACAGTGCTGGCGAATCTGGATCAATTTGATGTATGCGCTTTGATGTTTTTTCAAATATCTCCTTTTCTCCTAGACTGTTCTGTGCAGCTGCCATATGGGCTAAGGCTTCAATATGGTTGTCTTTCATTTGAAGAATCCGCTCACAAATTGCTATCACCTCGTTGAACTTGCCCTTTTCCAAGTACTTTCCAGCAATATTGATATGCAAGGGAATGTCTTTGTCTGATATCAGAATCATGTCCCCTGGCTTGGGCAAATCTCCAGCAGCAATTGGGATTGCCAATAATGTGGTGGAATAGGTCAAAACAGAGAGGCATGCTAATACGAGCGTAATAACAAGAAAATTTGGCCTTAAGTGCTGTTTCATGATCGGCATCCAACTATTGATTTTTCAAAATGATCCATTTTTTAATAACCGTATCACGGTATGCTCTGTCAAATCCAGATAATCAAAGCGAGTAAAAGCAAAATAAAAAAACCGCCTAGAGTGTTTCACCTCTCTAGACGGTTTTTCAGTTTTTCAATCCGCTCGTATCTTTAACGGAATAGATTCAAACTATGCAGCTTCTTTTCTAGCGCGTTTTTCTCCTTCTCAAACTACCAAGACCGATTAATCCAGCGCCCAGGAGCAATAATGAGCCAGGCTCCGAAATAGGCTCAACATCATCAATGATGTCCTGGATCTCACCACCACCCAATTCATAGATGTAGCCGCCTGAACCGGCCCAGAAGTGGTCCAATGACCCAAAACCCATACCTTCAACATATTTATTGCTGCCACCAGCTTCTGTGTAAGCAAATCGCTCTGTTTCACTCCACGTACCGTCAGAGGCCTGATCCCACTGCGCAATAAAATTTGATGTCATGTCGGAGACGAACATATGACCACCGACCATTTCCATGCCATCACCATGGCCACCAGCCATGTTATCCCAGGTAAACTCATATTCCCATGCTCCACCGGTGGAGCTGTATACCGTCCGGTTCTCATTTCCGGCATACCATGTGCCAGAATCCTCATCATACGCCAGCAAAGATGCCCTATTACCATAACCTTGTATGCCTCCACCGGTAACAACAGTGCTTGTATATGCACCGGTAGCTTTATCAAAAGCTAGTACACTTTGGTAAGCAGTTTTATAGATGGTGTCCGCCGTTACATACATTTCGCTCGTAGATCCGATATTGCTACCAGCGCCCGTCAATATAATAGTTTGCGGATTTGTGAAAACCCTTGCCTGGTAGTTTGGATTCGCTGTTACACCATCAGCCAAATACCTTGACTCATCTTTATAGCTCATGTCAGCAACGGAAACGTCTATTGAATAAACAGAATTACTCGACGCCCAATAAATGGTGTTTCCATAGCTGTCTACATCATATTCACTTCCAGCGCCTGCATAAGTGGAAAACTCATAATAATCGTCAGCCAATGCATTTGCGGCACAACCGGCAATTATCACTCCTACTGCTAACTTAATTGGTATATTCTTCATTATTTCCCCTTTTTTGGGTAACATGTACCCATTATTGATCCATTATTTTCTTTAACCAGAACAGCAATTCTATCTAAGTATTTCTCTAGCCTTATTTTGGCAACTTAGCTGTGTACGGTCGTCGCATAGCACTGAGTTGCAGGAGAAAATATTCTGCAAAAAACACACCAAATATAAAATACTCCTGAGTTTCAAACACCTATAGATTCAATTGAAATATATTAAGAACTTAACTGTAAAGTTATTCGACAATAGGCATTCGTGAAAAACATCAATCAGACGTGATGAAAATACCGCTAAAGCAATCAGGCAACGCACTTAACACATAAAAATGGATTTATATTGGCATTCAACAGAAATAATGCTCACCAAATATACAATCTGTTTGAAATTACGAATTATTTATGGGTAACTTCAATCCCAGCATGGCCACTGGAAAACGTAAAATTATCCGACAGTATGCCTGGAAGGTCGTCGAGAACGAGAATGCCTTACGATTACTAAATTTTTACAAGCGATCAAGAAATACGCTTTCCAGACCAGCAAAGCCGATCAAAAACCAAACAGACCGCCTCTGCTTAACCCCATGAAGAAAGCACTTTATGAAACTCTCTTATGAGAAATGCGAACCGTCATTTCAAAACGTCAATTCCTGCTCTGCAACCACAACGCCATTCAAGTCTGCATAGAGGTAATAGCCGGGCTTGAAACTTATCCCCGCAAATCTGACCGGCACATCGGTCTGACCTTCACCGCGCCTCTCAGTTTTCAGTGGATTTGCCGCCAGAGCCTTGATACCCAGATCGATCTGACTTAATAACTCAACATCCCTGACACAACCGTAAATCACAATACCCTGCCAACCGTTTTCCACGGCTTTAGCTGCAAGCAAATCGCCAAACAGCGAATGGCGTAGCGAACCGCCGCCATCAACCACCAGCACTTTGCCCTCACCATTTCGCTCTATAGCCTGTCTCACCAAGGAATTATCTTCAAAGCATTTAACCGTTTCCACGGCGCCATGAAACACTTTCTTATGTCCATAATCGTTAAACAGTGGCTCAGCCACCGCCAAATCGTGGGCATGCACATCACAAAGATCCGGTGTGGAAAAGCTCATGATCAGACTCCTTTGTATTCCCTTCAGATTATTATGCGCTCTTGCTGCGCGAATACCAATACCATGCCCCTCTATAACAATCAAGTATCGATTTTTTGCTTGGCCTTTCAGACAGAAATGTAGCACATTACAAGCAGTACCCCGCAAGCCTACTGTGCTAACATCTGCCCGACCCTTAAGAAGGAGGCTCAGACCATGTCCGAATCCGTTCTTCCAGCTACTGATACGTCTTCATCCGGGGATGCCAGCAAGCAGCTAATTGAGCGTACGTTACAGCATCAACGCGACGCCTATCGCGATCAACCCATGCCTTCTGCCGAGCAGCGAATCGACTGGCTAAACACACTGAAACGGGCATTGTTGAGCAGGCAAGAGAACTTTGTGGCTGCCATTGATCGGGACTTTAATGGCCGCTCGCGCGACGAAACCCTGATGGCCGAGCTTATGCCCAGTGTGCAAGGTATAAACTACGCAAGGAGACATCTGAAGCGCTGGATGAAATCTCAACGGCGTTTTGCCGGGCTACAGTTCCTACCGGCAGCTGCCAAAGTTGTTTACCAACCTCTGGGTGTTGCCGGCATTGTTGTCCCCTGGAATTACCCGTTGTTCCTTGCCATCGGCCCCTTGACCAGCGCATTGGCGGCAGGCAACCGCGTGATGATCAAAATGTCAGAGTTTACACCGCAAAGCTCCCAGCTGTTTGCTGACATGATTAAAGAGAACTTCCCGGCTGAGCTGATCACCGTCATCAATGGCGACGCAGAAACCGCAGCCCATTTTACTCAACAAGCATTCGACCACCTGCTGTTTACCGGCGCCACCAGCATTGGACATCATGTGATGCGCGCTGCCAGTGAAAACCTAACACCTGTCACTCTTGAACTCGGTGGCAAATCACCCGTCATCATTGGATCTGATGTCGCGTTGCCAATGGCAGCAGAGCGCATTTGTTTTGGTAAATCCATGAATGCAGGCCAAACCTGTGTGGCGCCGGATTACGTGTTAGTACCCCAAGAAAAACAGCAGTCGTTTATTCAGGCCTATCGTGATGCATTCTCGCGCCTGTATCCATCGCTAAATTCCGGCGACTATTCTGCCATTATCAACACAGGACAACTCAATCGTTTGCAGAGCTGGTTACAAGACGCTGAGAATAAGGGAGCCAACGTCATCCAGCTAGCAGAGGATGACCTGCAAAATAACGCTCGTCGTCTGGCACCGCGCCTGATATGCGATACCGACGACAAGATGACCCTGATGCGCCAGGAGATTTTTGGCCCTCTGCTACCGATAGTTCCCTATGAAAATCTGGATGATGCCATTCGCTACGTCCAAGACAGACCCCGACCATTGGCTCTGTATTATTTCGGCCACAACAAGCAGGACCAACAGCAAATCCTGGAACGAACACATTCAGGCGGCGTCTGCCTGAATGAAACTGTGTTTCATGTTGCCGTTGACGAGTTACCTTTTGGGGGTATCGGCCCCTCAGGCATGGGGCATTATCACGGTCACGAAGGTTTTTTAACTTTCTCCAAGGCAAAAAGTGTATTGGTCAAACATAAGTTCAGTTCATCAAAACTTGTTCTTCCCCCCTACAATAAGTGGATCAATACGTTGATCTACCGCTTGTTTATTCGCTGAGCAGTCACAGCACACAGGTAACACTTCCGTCCGTGCCACTTAATAGGATTTCCTATAAAATATTCACAATACCGTTTTCTATCCCAAGCGAAATGAAGGGCGGGAGAGGGAAGAAACTACTCCGCTGGCAACTCTTTCCAATGAAAATACCCAAAGATGAAGATCTGTAAATAGTGCAATGCCGCATTTCCACCGGCCGCTTTAACACGATTGCCAAAAACAAGACACTCCATAAAATGCGAAACCACCAGGGCAATCGTCATCCAAAATAGAACCAATGCCCAGGGCTCAGGGTATGAAACAACAAAACTGGACAGACATACCAGCCACGTCAGCGCCACAACAAATTTTGCAATTAACATCATTTTCCTCCATAGCAGTTTCGATCAACCGGTCTATTTTGAGCCAAAATCCGGCCAACCACTATTACAAGGGGTTAATCTGTGCAATACATTCCACCATTACTCCCCATGAAGCCTGACTGATTGCCCATCGACCAGATTATCATCAGGGTGCTTCACAATGCGATCCCCTGGATTCACCCCCTTTGTGATCTGCGTCTGCAAACCATTGTGCCGACCGACTTCAATAAACTGTCGTCTTGCGCGATCATCATCTACCACAAAAACAGCCCATTGATCGTCTACCCGAAACAGGCTGGATGACGGTATGACCAAGACATTATCCTGCTGCCAGAGAATAAACCGTGCTTCTATACGGTAACCATCACCCAACCGCTGCCACTGCTCAGCAGGGGACGTGATATCGGCAATCACCCACACACGCTGCTCTTCCACACCGAGCGCCGAGACTTTGGTGAATCCCACCGGCTCCACCAGTCGCACCGTTCCCTGCAATACATCGCCACCCCAGCGCTCAAAAAGCACCTGGGTGCCTGCCTTGATGCGCACGGCATCAATCGAGAGCACATCAATGGCCACCTCAAGCGCCCGCGAATTTCCCACTTCCAGCAATGGCGTCCCTGCGCTGACGACACCTTCACTTTCACGCGCCACGTTGAGTACTGAACCGAGCACAGGTGAGGCGATAGAGACTCTCTCATGCGTTTGCTGATCCTTTTTCGCAGCAGAATATTGCAACAGCGTCTTTGCTGCATCAAGTTCATAGCGTCCGACTTCAACCGCGAATTTGGCAGAACGTAAGTATGCTCGCGTGCGGCGCACCTCCGTGCTTGCCTGCAATAACTCTTCTTCCGAGACAAAATTGGTTTTGGCCAGGCGCTGTTTTCGCTTGTATTCGGCGTTAGCATAATCAGCATCAGCACCTGCCGCTGCCGCTTTTTCTTCTGCCGCCGATAATGCTGAACCGGAGGCGGCTACCCTCGCCTGTGCTTCAGCTCGACTTCTCGGATCCAGCACTGCTGAGCGCAAGGGCTCAAGCTCGGTCAGCACTTGCCCCTGCTTCACCGCATCACCCACATCCAATTCAATACGCCGGGCATAACCGGCAACCGGTGCTGAAATCACATAGCGGTCAATAACCCGCGTTTTTCCCTCTTCAACAATATCGACTGTCAGAGTCTCTTTTTTCGCTTGACTGATCTCCACCCACACCGGCTGTGGTAACAGACCCACGGTCAGCGCCACCGCCACCGCGATCACTACGATCAACCATCCCCCATATCGCCGTATTTGCATTTTTTTATTCCCGTGTTTTCAACACTTCCACCAAATCGAGTTTGCCAAGACGATGCCACATCATCAAGCCGGATATCAGCGCAGCCACCAACACAACCAGCGCCGACATGGCAAAGGTATCGGGTTCCAGCACAAGAGGCACCCGGTATAAATCCGTTTGCATCTGATCAACCATTAAGCGAGATAAATACGCGCCAAGTAAGAATCCCAGTGGAATCGCTAACAAGGTCAGCAATGCCAGTTCACCCAGCAAAATATAAGCAACTTCATTATGGCTATAGCCTAGCACCCTCAGGCTGGCCAGCTCGCGCCCGCGCTCAGACAACATAATGCGCACCGTGTTATAAACGACACCGAAGGCAATCACACCCCCGAGCAGTGTATTAATGAAGGTAAAGGTCAACATGGACTTTGCCAGTGTCTCATAAAAACTGTCGATCAATGACTGCCTGACACTGATGCCTGCCACCGCTGGCATCTCACGCAAGCGACGATACACTGTCGATGCCTGCTGAGCATCAAAACCTTGCGACGAATCCATACTCTCGAACGGTCCCAGTTTGATTAATGCTGATGACAGGCTCTCCCCTTCATTCATCAATCTATTCAAGGCCTGCAAATCCATATAGGCGGAGACACCTAAGAACTGCTTTGTCATCGCCTTAAGCGGCACTTGATAACTTTGCCGATCACCTTCCAGCACTTCTACCGTTAGCATATCGCCAGGCTTAGCACCTAGAATAGAGGCAAGGCGCTCGGGCAACAGCAATCCACTCTCGGGTAAACCGACCGGCTGTAAATCCGCATCCAGTACTTTTTGTAGCTGAGCATCACGAGCAATACCTTGCAGAGAGGTGCGATAGCTTCGATGCTGATAGCGCAGTTGAACCGGCACTTCACGCACTCCCTCAACGTAGGCCACACCGGGCAGCGATTTCAGGCTATAAAGCGCAGCGGAAGAAACCGGCTCTGTAAAACTGACCTTCACATCATCGCGTTGAGCAACACTGAATTGCATATAGACCATGGTGTCAATCGCATCCATCTGAAAATTGCCCACCATCATAATCCCGCACGCACAGGCCAGACCACAGATCGAACTAAGTGTTTTGAGTGGACGCCTCGCCATATGACGCAGAATCATGCGACCGGAGGGGGACAATATCCTCAACAAGCCAGCACGCTCCAGCCAGAACAAGCGAAAATTCTCAGGTGATTGCTCACGCATGGCTTGTGCGGGCGGCAACGATGCCGCAGCTCGTACCGCACGTAATGTGGCAAGCATGGCAACGGATACCGTGATGGCAGCCACCGCAATAAAGACCAACGGACTAAACTGATAGAGCAGAAAAGGAAAGCGGTAATAATCCATGTACAGCTCGCTCAGTCCCCTGGCCAACCAAATACCCAGCGCATAACCACCGAGAATGCCAAAGCCTGTAATCAATAACACCAATTGCGCATAATGCCAGCCCACCGCCGCATTGCGGTAGCCAAATGCTTTTAAGACGGCAATCTGCTGGCGTTCGGTACTGATGAGACGACTTACCACCACGTTTAACAAAAAGGCAGCCACACTGAGAAAAATAACCGGAAACATCACGGCCATATTACGCAGCTGCACAAACTCCTCATGTAAAAACCGGTTCGATAGTTGGTCATCCCTGTCGTAAGCCCCTCGCCCACCATAGCGTTTCAGCAAAGCATCAAGTCGGTCGATCATATCGTCGCCTGATGCGCCGGGCTGTAGTTTCAGCACCAGATCATTAAAGGCACCTTCCATATCGTAGGCCGTAGAGAGCGGCGTTCGAGCCATCCACATCACGCCATAGCGTTTGTAATCAGGCACAATGGCACCCGGCGCTATTTCGTAGATGTATTCAGGCGACAGGGCAATCCCCACTATTGTCAGTCTCTTGTGTTTACCGTTGATAACAGCAACCACCGTGTCATTAATCTGTAATTTATTGGCTTCAGCAAAGGCATCACTGACCACCAATTCATTATCCCGTCTACCGTCTGCCAGGCGACCGGAACGTATATACAAACGGTTTAAACGCGCATCGCTATGATCCGGAATGGAGGTTAATAGACCGGTCGCCGGTTCATCGCTGCCTGTCAGTTGCAAGCTGACAGCGGCTACCACGCGGGTTTCCACCTCGGCAACACCCGGCAGCTGCTCTATTTGTTGTTGCAGGTGATTCGGCGCACGCTTGAGTGACACAAACAAATCGCCCAGGCGATAATCGCGGTAATAACTGTCGCGGGTTTGCACCAGGGTGTCGAGCGTACTGAGCGACATAATGCAAACGGCTACGCCTCCGACAATCACCAGTGCTATCGCCGCCGCCTGACCACGCAGATGCCATAATTCACGCCATAATTTTATGTCTAATGCCCGCATCGCTGTTAAACGCTCTGTTACCAGACAATCTCTGTCGGTGGCTTTTTATGGCTGTTTTGTTTTACTTCAACAATGTGGCCATCGGCCAGTATGATCACCCGATCAGCCATTTCGGCAATGGCCGCATTGTGGGTGATCACCACGGTTGTCGTGCCCAGCTGCTGATTCACCGTTTGCAAGGCTTCAAGCACCACCACGCCGGTTGATGAATCCAGCGCCCCGGTGGGTTCATCACACAGTAGCACTTGGGGACGCTTGGCAATGGCTCGCGCAATGGCGACTCGTTGTTGCTCGCCGCCGGAAAGCTGGGCGGGGAAATGATCAATTCGACCCTGCAGATCCACCAGTGCCAACGCCTGCTCGGCCGACATGGGGTCACGGGCGATTTCAGTCACAATGGAGACATTCTCCCTGGCCGTCAGACTGGGAATCAAATTGTAAAACTGAAAAACAAATCCGACATGATAGCGGCGATAATGCGTCAGTTCTTTTTCCGTCGCTTGGGTCAGCTCCCGTTCGTGATACCTGACCGTGCCGGAACTGGCCGTGTCCAATCCCCCCAGAATATTCAATAGGGTTGATTTGCCGCTGCCGGAAGGACCCAATAAAACCACCAGCTCCTTATCGTAAAGTTCCAGATTAACACCGCGAAGCGCATGCACCTGCACTTCGCCCATATCATAGACTTTGCTCAGCTCAGCTGCGTGGAAGACGCATTGCCGGTCGGTTGCCGCCACGGGTGTTTTCCTGTCTCGGGTAAACGTTATCAGTGTAGCGCTTACTGCACTTAAACACGACACACAACAGGGTGAAAATTATCGGGAAAATAACGGCCAAGCCAGTGCGCTAAAAGGGGCGCTTGGGGGGGATACCTTGATGGGGGGCCTCGGATTATGCTGTTTGTTGTTAACAACCTACCGGCTCGCTAATGGGCGCCCCCTTTTTTCGACAACCTCCTCCGACTCTTATATTAGACTTTTATTATAGTGCAACTGCTTTTTTAGCCAGACCTTGGCAGTCTGGCCAAGTAATTTTATATCATTTCAGCCAACCCATTAATACCATGCAACTGGCGGCAACATCTGCTGCACCAAAAGAAACATTTACACCCTCTAACGAGGAATCAATACACGCTACCAACTCCTCGGCGTAAACCTTATTAGAATCTATGCTACCACTACTTTTTAACTCTGCTTTTATTCTTGGACTAATCAAAATCCAATCAGATGCTGTTGCCAGCTTATTTTGATGCGAAACTGTTTTCCATGTTGAAACATCTGCATCATGTAAGTTCCCACTCTCATACCACTGCTTAGCTGCAAATAAAATGGCACAAATAATACAAAAGGCGAGAAGTATGAAGCTGTTTAATTTTAATGACATATTTGTAGCTCCGAATGAATGTACTAATTCCAATCAGGGATAATATACGGGTCTTGTTATTGCGCCAAGCATAACCCATCAATATGTCCGTGAATATCTACTATCACAAGATCATAAAACAATCAGCCCAAATAACTGAAGCAGAAATAAAGCAGGCCTCCCCGCTCGCCAGCCTTGTGCGCTTTTTGATCAACACAAGGTAGTGACAAGCCGTGCAGACGAAGAAAAAATATAAAAACGCGCTGAAATGTAGTAAGGGCGTGATCCACTGTTTTTTTATCTTAGTTTGGTAGACAGAAAGCTAATTTCTTGCATCTTCCAATTCTACGTAGTCATAAAGTATACGGCTTTTAGGGTCACCGAAATCATCAAACCCAATTGGCGGCATTCGCATAACCAGCTGATATATAATGGATTATAATGGCTCTTTGGGTCAGACTTAAGCCAACACTGGATTACGCAAAAAGAGAGCATCGCTCCCTTTTCTTTTTAATCAAACGCGGAATAGATTAGAAGTAATATCGTCCTTCCAGACCAAAGAAACGCGGCGTGGCACGGCGAACAATAGGACTGTTACCTTCAGCCGAAGCAAGACCACCCTCGCTGGTGATACCACCGAACTGATATTCCTCATCAAACAGGTTCTCAGCCCAAAGAGAGGTTTCCCAGTCGCCACTGATATGGGCATAGGTAATGCGGGCATTGGTCAGGGCATAAGAACCCAGGGTTACTGCATTCTCACCGGACGAATCTACTCTGCTGCCAACATAGCTGGTATCAAAGCGGAAAACAAACTCACCCAGATCGGCAAGTGCCAGTGTATATTCTGCACCCAGGTTATAGCTTTCCCTAGGTACAGAAGACATGGGTTCGCCCTCCAGATCCACTATGCCATTTGCCGTGGGTTTCATATATTCAACATACTCCGTATCCAGATAAGATGAATTGAAGCTCAACATCAAACCGTCCATCGCCATCCAGAATATCTCTGTTTCCACACCGCTGGCTTTGGCATCACCATTGGTCAATTTATACGAAGGCAGACTCTCATCCGGCAGTTTAACAAACTCCAGAATCTGTAAATCGTTATACTCAAAAGTAAATACGGCCACATTGACTTTTAAACGATTATCTAACCAAGTCGATTTAAAACCAATTTCCAGATTATCGACTATCTCCGGTTCAATGGATTCTTCAGAAAAACCAACGCCATTGAAGCCGCCGGCTTTAAATCCACGCGCTGCGCTTAAGTAGGTCAGAACATCCGACGTCCAGCGATAATTTAACACCATTCTCGGTGTCCATTTGGACCATGTATCATCTGGATTATCTGAATAAGAAAGGCCTGGTGCACCAGGTAATAAACTCAGATCACCTTCATCCAAAGCAGTCCCCACTTGATCAAGGAAAGCAAGTCCGTTTGCATTTTCATAACTATCAAAAGCAAAACGATAAGCAAAGCCCTCTCGATTAACCGGAGTCTCCCTTTTAAAATCCTTTTTATCCCTGGTATAACGTAGACCCAATGTCAAATCCAAAGCGTCAGTAAAGGAATAAGTGACATCTCCATACCAAGCCAAACTGGAAAATGTCAACTCGTTAAACATTTGATCCGTATGTATACCCAACGCCAATAATTCATCTGATGTTGGTGTCCCTGAAATGCCAATTCCATCATAGAGTAACCCAGCGTAAGTATTAACAAACTCAATCGCGTCAAGACTAATGACAGAAACCCCGTCACCACCATTCCATTGATCATCTGGAATAACACCCTCGATATTATTCTCATCCAAACCCGCCGCCAACAACAAATCAGCCATCTCCGTCCCAAATATAACCCGATGTTCCTGCTCTGCCTCCTCACGAAAATAACTCAAACCCGTCGACCAGGACCAATCGGAATCGGAGTGATAACTGAGACGAAATTCCTGACTGAATGAATCATTGCTTTCAATATTATGCGTATCCAAAAAGCGACCAATAATGGCTGTACCATCTTCATCCTGACGATTTTCAGAATCAAAGGTGCGATAAGCGGTAACCGAAATAAAACTCAGATCATCATCAAAGTCATGACTGACGGTTAAAGACGTTCCAAACAAATCACGCTCTTCAAAAGACGGGGAATCATTTTCATAATCACCGTAGGGGTCGCCCGCATTCGCCTGGTCATGGTAGAGATTGGGGTTGATGCTATAAGAATAAGGCGCATCCTTATCGATCCGATCATAATCGGAACGCCAGACAACCTCTGTATCGTCAAAATCCCATAATATTCCGGCTGTCAGCGACCAATTGCCTTCCTGCCCCAATTCGTCTTCGCCCTGCCCACTGGGGTCATTATTATCAATAAACCCATCGCGTTGATTCCACAACGCGCCAAAACGCCCGTAGACCCCATCAGCAAGTTCCGTATTGAAAATACCTTCCAACTTAAGCTTGTTATAGTTACCTACGCTTACTTGTACATTGCCTTCTGTGAGTGCTGTCGGTTTTTTGGTAATCACACTGATGGCACCGGCCGCCGCATTACGACCAAACAAGGTACCCTGCGGCCCCCGTAGTATTTCCACCCGTTCAATATCATTGAAGTTCAACTGAGCACTGCCTGAGCGTCCCACATAAACACCATCCATGTAGATCGCTACTGAAGGCTCACTGCCAATACCAAAATCATCGGTGGTAATACCACGGATACTGAAGTCCGGTTGCGTTGCGCTAGGATTCCTGGCCTCCAAACCCGGCGTAAAGCGGCCCAAGTCTGTAATATTCTGCGCGTTGATATTCTTGAGAGTATCCTCAGTAAACGCACTAATCGCTATCGGCACCTCCTGCGTTGTTTCATAGCGCTTTTGCGCGGTTACAATAATTTCTTCAAGCCAAACTTCTTCGGCATGTGCAACTGAGCCGATAAAGCCAACACTAACGCATAACGTTGGCACGACCGAAAACAAAGTTTTTATTCTGGCACCAGGATTCATACTATCCATCCCCACTATAGTCTTTAAGGTTTGAATTTCCATAAGCTAACTTAAAAGCAATCGTAGTAGTGTAGCCTCAAAACAAAGGAAATGCCTTTTTAAAATACCCTATTAGCACCATTCACTTGATCCATAACATCTGGAATTAGCTTGATAAAAAAAAGCTGACAAACTTTGCACAGAATTATTTATTCACTTCGTATTCGCTGGTCGGAATACAATCAATTTTATCAAAATCAACAAAACGCTCACAGCTCTCAAGCATCGCTTGCTCTCGCTCCTTGTACAATGCCTGATCAGCTTGCGCATCATAGAATGCAGCTCTGTCGCTCATAGCAGCTTCAGGAAAATTCTCTTCAACAATCGCATCATAGTCAGGCGCGGTATATGTGAGTTGCCTGACAATCACATTCTGGCGATATCCAAAGGTCGACTGAATATCGATTGCAATCTGTGCATGGCTGTTGTGCCAGATGTCCAGCCATTGCTCATAACTCAAACGCGGTGGTTTTTTTAAAAACACGACTTGATTCATACCGGGTGTGCGCTGACCTTCCGGCACTTGATGTGTGATATTGGGGATCGGCTCTGATTCCGTCACTAGATAGCCCTCATAGCGCTCGACAAAATCTGCCACAATGTGCTCTAGTGGCTGGCGATAATTCGCACTGTTCACCCACAAAGACAATAAACCGTTAATCGCCGGTTTGCTTGCCTCGATTCGATAGGGTGCCGCCACCTCAACATCTTCATCCACCACGGAGATGCGAATTTTGCACACTCCGGCCGCTGCCAGACGGTCTGTCATTGGCCCCAGCAGCTGCTTGCGAAAATCCACATCGCTCTGTGCGCTCTTTTTCCACAAGGGGTACATGATTTTTTCCATTATTCTCTCCATTCTCTCCTGGTATGGTTAAATTCAATAGACACGCGGACATCCAGCAATTCTATTTGTGGGCGACCCACATGGAACTTGGACGACTTGCACCCGATTTCATCACGCAAAATCAACGGATTAGGGCCTTTCTGGTGCGCGCAGCGCACCCTACAAAGACTACCGTTAGAAATAACGGCATTGCCACTCGCTTTGCATAGACGAATGGCTTGACGATATACTGTTCTGTTCGCTGACAAGGTGGTATCTGTTCATGGATAAAATAGTTGTTCGGGGTGCTCGTACTCATAACCTGAAAAACATCGATCTGGAAATACCCCGCAACAAACTGGTGGTGATCACCGGCCTGTCCGGTTCCGGTAAATCGTCTCTGGCCTTTGATACACTTTACGCCGAGGGACAACGCCGTTATGTGGAGTCGCTATCCACCTACGCCCGTCAATTTTTATCCATGATGGAAAAACCGGATATTGACAGCATTGAAGGGCTATCCCCCGCCATATCCATTGAACAAAAATCCACCTCTCACAATCCACGCTCCACAGTGGGCACGATCACTGAAATATATGATTACCTGCGCCTGCTGTTTGCCCGTGTCGGCGAGCCTCGTTGTCCCGATCATAATAAACCATTACAGGCGCAAACCATCAGCCAAATGGTGGATACGGTACTTGAGCTGGAAGAAGGCGCAAAACTCATGCTGCTGGCGCCCGTGGTGCGCAACCGCAAGGGAGAGCATTTGCACATTTTTGAACAACTGCGCAGCGAAGGTTTTATCCGCGCCCGCATCGACGGCATTGTCACCGATCTTGATGATTTACCTGAATTGAATAAAAATCAAAAACATAGCATTGAGGTGGTGGTTGATCGATTTAAGGTCAGGGACAATATCACGATACGGCTTGCCGAATCGTTTGAGACGGCCATAAAACTGTCCGATGGCCTGGCGTCGATCAGTTATATGGATGGCGAGCAGGATGACCTGACCTTTTCTGCCCTGTTTGCCTGCCCGCATTGCGGACACAGCATTAACGAACTTGAGCCACGATTGTTCTCCTTTAACAATCCGGCAGGCGCCTGCCCTGGCTGTGATGGCCTGGGCGTCAAACAATTCTTTGATATTAACCGCATCGTCTTGCATCCGGAAGCCAGCCTTGCTGAAGGTGCCATTCGTGGTTGGGATCGGCGCAGTATTTATTATTTCCAAATGCTGTCATCGCTGGCCAAGCACTACGATTTTGATATTGACACACCCTTTATGGCACTTGATGAAGCCCACCGTCGCTGCATTCTCTTCGGCAGCGACGGCGAAGACATCAACTTTAGCTATATCAATGACCGCGGCGACTTTTACCAGCGCACCCATAGTTTCGAAGGCATTATCCCCAATTTTGAGCGCCGCTACCGTGATACGGAATCCAGCGCAGTACGTGAAGAATTATCCCGTTATCTCAGCATTCAACCCTGCCCGGACTGCGGCGGCTCACGACTCAACAGAGACGCCCGCCATGTCTATATCGACGACAAAACCCTGCCCGATATAGCGGCAATGCCGGTCGGTGTCGCCCATCGCTACTTCAGTCAATTGCAGTTTGATGGCCGCCGGGCAAAAATCGCCGATAAAATTCTCAAGGAACTGCGTCTTCGACTGCGTTTTTTGGTGGATGTCGGCCTGAACTACCTGAGTCTTGACCGAAGCGCCGAAACCCTGTCCGGTGGCGAAGCACAACGCATCCGACTGGCCAGCCAAATTGGCGCTGGCCTTGTGGGCGTCATGTATATTCTTGACGAACCGTCCATTGGATTGCATCAACGAGATAATGAGCGACTGCTCAATACGTTGCTGCATCTGCGCGATTTGGGCAACAGCGTGATTGTTGTCGAGCACGATGAAGAAGCCATTCGCAACGCAGACCATATTATCGATATTGGACCGGCAGCCGGCATTCACGGTGGCCAAATAGTCGCTCAGGGCAGTTTTGCTGACATCATCAATGAGCCAAACTCCCTGACCGGCAATTACCTCAATGGCCGTAAAAAAATCCCAGTGCCAAGCAAACGCATAACGTCGGATCCCAAAAATTTGCTTTCCATCAGCGGTGCTCGTGGCAATAATTTAAAATCCGTAGAATTAACCTTGCCGCTAGGCCTGTTAACCTGTGTGACGGGTGTTTCCGGCTCAGGGAAGTCTACATTGATCAACAGTACGCTATACCCCATAGCAGCGACTGAACTGAACGGCGCAACAACGCTCACAGCAGCAGAATACGACACGATTTCCGGGCTTGATCTCATTGACAAATGTATCGACATTGATCAAAGTCCCATTGGCCGCACACCTCGCTCCAATCCCGCCACCTACACCGGCATTTTCACACCGATTCGTGAGTTATTTGCCGGCACACAGGAAGCCCGCTCAAGAGGCTATAAACTGGGGCGTTTTAGTTTTAACGTCAAAGGCGGGCGTTGCGAAGCCTGTCAGGGAGATGGCGTGACCAAAGTGGAAATGCACTTCTTGCCGGATATTTATGTGCCCTGCGATGTCTGCAAGGGTAAACGCTATAACCGTGAGACGCTGGACATTCGTTATAAATCAAAATCCATTGATGACATTCTCAATTTAACCGTAGAAGATGCATTGGTCTTTTTTAAAAATGTGCCTGTGATAGCACGAAAACTGCAAACATTGCTGGATGTGGGCTTGTCCTACATCCGACTCGGCCAGGCTGCTACCACACTCTCTGGCGGTGAAGCGCAACGCGTCAAGCTGGCCAAGGAATTATCCAAACGTGATACGGGAAAAACCCTGTATATTCTCGATGAACCCACCACCGGTTTGCATTTTCATGATATTCAACAATTACTCACTGTTCTGCACCGCCTGCGCGATCACGGCAATACCATTGTGGTCATTGAGCACAATCTTGACGTGATTAAAACCGCTGACTGGATTGTGGATTTGGGTCCAGAGGGCGGTGACCTAGGCGGAGAGATTATTGCCACGGGCACACCTGAAACGGTCAGCGAAATGGCGCACTCTCATACCGGGCGGTTTCTGAAAAAATTGTTGGAAGGCAAGTGAATTCACGATGCTTCCTCAGCAATCAGGATGACTGATATTAATATCAATGCGCCAAAAGTCGCAACCATCATGCTGCGAATATTTCTCTCTGATATGTAGGAGCCGAGTATCACTTCACCCGTGCCCCTTGTTAGCATCTCTGTGGGTGCTTTGCTCACCATCCTTTGGCTATATTCAACGATGTCCTGATTTGTAATGTCATCGGTTTTTTCGGGTTTATTGATGGTAATATTGATACCTGTGACGTGCCCGATTGGCGAAATAAGGCGATTGACTAGCAATGTCTCTGATAAGCTTCTCTCCCTAATAACATCAAGCTGTTGTCTTGAAAGCAAAGAAGCGTCGACCACTATTTCTTCAAAAATAAGTTCATCTCCATCAGCTCTGGTATGTTGAAAGTTTGTTATTGAATCAACGCGAGTTGCGTTTGGCACATCCCAGCTCAATGCCGTAAGCTCTTCTACCGCCGCAAGCGTGTCAGAGGTAAATATCATCTGATTTTTCGGCGCGACGATGATCAATATGTTATGAGCATTGGTATACCTTTCCTCAAACGCTTCTTTGAACAGAAGATGCGGATTGTCATCGTAAAAGAAATACCGCTTTTCTGAGTTGATGCTTAGCTTTGCTTTGCTGCACCCACGCCACAGATTGCTACAACGATAATCGTGGTGGCAAGAACATACCAGCGTTGTTTGATAAGCCATTTTCCATAAATATCGAGGAAACTCTCCATTAGCATTACGCCTCGTTCATCTTCTTACATTTAGCTGCACTCGCTGTCACAGGCTGTTCATTAAAGGTTAAAATGGGTTAGCATTAGGCAGTCTAAGAATCAGCTCTCCCCAGGCCTTCGGCTCCCACCTGCTGGGCAGCTGGCTTGTCGATTTTCATCTGGCGCACCCCAAGGTGCAGATTGAACTACTATCCAGCAATCGGTTTCAGGACGTACAAAGAGATAAACTCGATTTTGTATTTCGACTAGGCCCGCTGGCAGACTCATCCCTCATCGCATGAAAACTTTTCGATGTGCAATTTTGCACTTTTGCCTCCCCTACCTTTTTAAGTCAACACGCAGCCATTAAACACCCTAATGATTTACTCAACGTCCCTTGCATTACCGCAGACATGGAATTTAAAAGTCGCAGGTTTGATAGTGGTCGCTGGTTTGATAGTGATTGTACTAGGGAATTGTCAATACCACTTTCACACTGCTATCAACAGCTTCCTTTTCAATGTAGCCAATTAAATTTGGATTGTCAGCGACCAGCTTTTTCACGCCAGCGCTGCCACCCTCAGACTGTTTTGGCGGCATGCCAGCACCCGTAAACACTGCCCTGGCCCAATAGGCACTGATCTGAGATATAGACTTCTTTACAACAGTGGTGTAAAAGGCTTCATAGATCTTAGACGCCTTGGCTTGATCTATCGGTACAATTTCACCGCCATTGGGAAATGTTTTTAACTTCGATAAATAAATTCGTTTAACTTCCCCTTCGCTTAGCGCATCCACTTTTGCTTCAGGATTGACAATAACCACGATATCCGCGTAACTGACGGAGGAGAATATAACCAAGCTTAGGATCAATAGTTGTAATTTTCTCATGTCTTACTCCTCCTTAAAATGCCACACTGATTGAAGTACCGATCATATTGATGGCTTCGTTGTCATAGCCTTCACCCGCAACGGATTCAATCAGCCCTGAATTTTTATCATTTTTCGGCTTGATATGTTGCAGTTCAAATTTTAGTGCCGCACTGGTATGAAAGTCCCATCTTAAGCCTAAGATAATAGACTCCTGATCTTCATCAAAACTATTAACGAAGCTATTCGCCCCGGCGAGAATACCATCATATCCATCTGGATTCGCCACTCGAGGGAAGGGTACCTCACCGATTAAATCAGTACGCGTTTGAGAATTACGTACTGCATAGGTGAGGGTGGGTAACCAATTGCCAAAATGATAACCCCCTCCGAGATAAAAGGAGCTTTGTTCGGGTAGTGGACTACGATTTCTCTTTGTGACTCCGCCTTCGGCATAGGCCAGCCAGGTTAAGGTGTCGTAGTGAATGGCAATATCGTAAAAATCAATAGTGATATCGTCATTTCTTAATTTTCGTACGGTTCCTGCAGGCATTAAATCAAAGAAGTCCTCGTCCATTTTGTCAGATTCCATACTAATTCGCGGTTGTGCATACGCCAGGCGGATAGTTAAATCCTCGTAAAAAAACTTGCTTGCCAATGCCCAATAAGTTTTGGATTTGATATGAATTTCATTACCACCCAGTACAACATCTTGATCAAAACCACCCGCACGCAGAGAAAATTCAAAGTCCCAGTCACCCAAGGCGCGGAAATAGGCCCACTCGACACCGTCGTAACTGGTGATCGGCACATTGCCATAAACTTCTACGGGAGGCCTAATCCATGGATACGCATAACTGACGTTAACAAAATCAGAATAATGGAAATCGGAAATGGCCAGACGACCCACTCGAATTCGGTTGTTGGAATTTGCCATATAAGTGGCATAAGCCCAGGACACTTCGGTATCAAAACCGCCACCGTTGTCTTTGGCAACCACTTGGGTTGTCAGACTGAGCTGCTTATCGATTCTGGTATCGAATTGCAAGCCAAAGATACTGTCCCGAGCAAAGTTCGGGTAGTCGTTTATCTCAAAATATTCTGCTTCATCTGTATCAAGCATATTGACGCTTGCTGTGAGAAAGCCGCTGATTCTAGTTTCTACAGCATGCGCGGGTATTGTCCCAGCAAGGGACATCATAGTAACTGCTGCCAGTAAATTTTTTCTCATTCCGGTTCCCTTTCATCTCATAGAAAATAGGGTAATACTTCGCCTGGAAAACTCCGCTAGAAGTATCGTGTGTTATATTATTTAATTAGATTTTCCAATGCGGCAGATAAGTAAGCTAACAGTCTCCTTTTTTATTTGTTTTCATTACCAAAAAACCACATAAACAATACTGTAGTTGAATATTTTCGAAATAAAAAACTATTTTATTTTTCTTCTGCTTAAATAGTATTTCTTCATAGTCATGCTCACTGTTATAACCATTTATCGCATATCATTTAAAAAAAAACGCTTTCCCTTAGCATGTTGCAAATCAGACATAAGCTCGCTTCTATGAGGGCTTAACAATAATCCTAGAAAATCGAACGCTCACGAGGCCGCCAATTCACCTTTTTGCATAGAACGGCCAGATATGAGCCTTATTTAACAAAAAATCTTGCCCATATCCCCCTAATCACTTTACCTGGCTTGCCAGGAAACGTACTATCTAGTCTTCAGTAGTATAAAAAATAACAACTATCATGCAGTTAATGGCCTCCCTTTCCATCCACCACTTACGCAATTTAATAACCATATTGCTCTGTATCGTTTTACTTACTGCTTGCGGCAGTGGGGGGACTAGCACAAGCAATACGCAAATTGATACCAACCCCCTTAGCAACGTCAACCTGAACAATGCTGACATTTGCGACTTTTTAGTAATTGCTCACTGCCTCTATCCTTTTCCAAACAACCACTTTACGCGAACAGACAGTGACTCAGCGACGGGGCTGCGTATCAACTTTTCAGGAAGTGCCACACCAAGTAATAAGAAAGAAGAACGCGTTAAAGTTGAGGAGTGGAACAAAAGTGACGGTTTTTCTCCTGGCAGTATGATATTGACCTATGTGCCCGCTATTGACCTGACTGTTAGTGGCGCTCCCACGCTGACTAATCTAGAACGCTCATTAGATAACGACACCCCCATCATGGTTATTGATGCGCTCACTGGGGAAAAACAACTGATCTGGGCAGAACTTGATTCAAATGTCTCCGGCAATAAAAGCAAGGCGCTGATCATTCGTCCAGCGAAAAATTTTAAGAACGGTCGTCGCTATATTGTCGCATTAAGACATATCAAAACACAAAGCGGCGAATCCATTGAAGCGCCACAAGCCTTTAAAATATTCCGTGATCATCTCAGCACGGAAAACAATCTGATTGAAAACCGACGCAACTCAATGGAAAACATTCTGTCTACGCTTGAACAATACGGAGTGAATTCACAACAACTTTATATGGCCTGGGATTTCACTGTGGCCTCAGCCAAGAGCATCACCGGGCGAGTCCTACACATGCGCGATGACGCACTTGATCGACTTGGCGACAACACGCCTGACTACACTATTAGCGAAGAATACTCTATCAGTTCAAACCTCATGGAAAAGGAATTTCATCGGGACAACCTGAATAGTATTGTACGAGGCCTGATTAAAGTACCTAATTACCTGGATGAACTGGATGGCAATTACAAATCAAATTTGAACATTGTCGATTCATCTCCCGATGCACTTCCCACCCAACTTAGAGATGAAACAGGCGCATTAGTTTATCTCAACATGCCCTTTGTCTGCGCCATACCTCATAGCGTCATTTCACAGGCAGGCGAACAGACTGAAACACCCGTGATCATTATGGCTCATGGTTTATTTCTATCAAAAAATGTTGTGCTTGATCTCAGTGATTATGGCAACCAGCACAAAGCCATTCTATGCGGCATGGACTGGACGGGCATGAGCCAACCGCCTTTGGGTGGTAAGAACAGAGAGGGTGATACGCATGAAGATATTGGCCCTACCAATTTAATACTGCAAGACATCAGTTTGTTTCCAAGACTACCCGATCGTTTGCAGCAGGCCTACCTTAATAACATCTTTTTTACTACCCTGCTAAGCCATGCACAAGGATTACAGACTAACGAGTATTTTCAACGAGAAGGCCAACCGCTTTTCAACCGCAATAACATTTACTTCGAAGGGGTCAGCCAGGGTTCAATTGTCGGTGGTGGATTTTTTGCTATTGATCCCAATATTGAGCGCGGTGTTTTCTTATCGGGCGGCATGAATTTCAGCCTGTTATTAAGACGGAGTATGGTTTGGCAACACCTGTTTTTAAATTCAATTATCGAACAGATAGGCGATATATTTAGCAAGGCCTACACAAGTTCTCTGAGCCGCCCATTACTACTCGCGATGATTCAAATGCTATGGGATCGCGCTGAGATAAATGGCTACGCCAACCAGTTCAATCAAGATAGTCTGAGTAACACACCAAAGAGCGTACTAATTCAATCCATTGTAGGAGATCAGACTGTACCTGAAATTTCCGCAGAAATATTGGCTCGCACTATTGGAGCAAAACGCCATAGCCTGTCGCCCGTTGCTGATCGACATATTGCAGACACCCCGTACTACGGCATCGACACAATCGATACCGAACCATTTCAGGGGAACGCACTGATTGTCTGGGACAGAGACCCATACCCCACTGAAAAACTCTACGGAGAGGACTTTGGTACACCACTACCCTGGATAAAAAATAGTTTCGATCAGTCAACTCTGGATTCTCATGCTTTTCTGGTCGATGATGAATTTGTTGGAAGCGAGATCATCCAAGCCCCACGCGCGCAACGCATTGAATTTTTAACGACTGGCCAATTAAGCAATATCTGTAATAATTCTCCGTGTTTCACCTCCAGCTATCTTCAGATAAGTGAAGAATAAGAAATCTGTCTTGTGGACATCAATCTACGCTTGTCAGCCAAAAATCCAGGCCCTGAGCATTGAGTTGCATGTCCTGGCATAACAATGTTCTGCAAATTTCTTCTGGCAAGTTGCACTGATGCGCCTGCAAACGCTCTAGACTGTAGTCCATAAGCCTATCCAGGATATAGTCCTCGCGCAGCTCAATTCCCACAGCGCTATGGGCAATCTCCACATAATCATCAATTTGCTGTAACAAAGATTCCACCAACCGCTCAGGCATTTCCACCTGACCGTAGTGCGTAAGAAAAAAACGCTTTGGCTTCAAACGCATTAAACGTCGTATTGAGTCTTTTAACATCTCAGGATCGAACTGCACAGGCGTCGAAGTGGGGAAAATAAATGGCCCATTCGCATTTTCAAATTCACGATAGGCAATGCCAAATGTATCACCACTAAAAATCCCATCACTTCTTTTATCATATACACACAGATGATGGCGCGCATGGCCAGGGGTGTCCAGAAAACGCAACGGTCTGCCATCAACAGACAACTCAAAACCATCACCTGCCTCAATGACACGCTCTTCGTCTACCGGAACAAGCTCACCATAGAGCTTTCGAAAAGTGTCTTCACCATAGACAGCCATCGCACCTGCCCGCAACTTACCGGGATCAATCATGTGACGCGCCCCTCGTGGATGCACGACCAGTTTGGCCTTTGGCAACGCCTGCATCAAAGCACCGACACCACCGGCGTGATCCAAATGCACATGCGTTGCTATGACATAGGACAACTGCTCTTTGGCGATACCCCGCTCAGATAAAAGCGCCAAAATGGTATCCACGGTATGCACTGTGCCGGTTTCAATCAGTACAGCAGTATCCCCTTGCTCCAGGAGATAACAAGCTGCAAGACCAGGGCGTATATAGCCTGTCTCAATTTGTGTAATTCCCCAGCCGAGATACTGGTAGTTCTTAGGTTCTAGCAAAATAAATACACCTCCGGTTATTTCGATAATGACCACTTTGGTTATTATACAGTCAAATCTGTTTCATGAACTTCCCCAACGGAAAGTAATTTCCCAAGACAATTGTCATCTTCTTATTATTCGGGCTATTCTTAGTGCGGCTATACACAATCATCGTAATCTGACGATGTGCCCAATCTTTACAAGGAGACTCTCGTTATGAAAAGGAAAATACTCTGCGCAACCTTATTAAGCTGTTCTGCCAGTGCTTTCGCTGTCAGTCCCGGCGGAGATAATTGTGGTTGGGGCAATATGTTGTTCGAAGGTCAAGCAGGAATTGTATCGCACTTTCTGGCACTGACCACCAATGGCACCAGCGGTAACGCCACCTTTGGCATGACAACCGGCACAAACGGTTGCTCAACGGATGGCAACTTAACCTACGGCGGAAAGGAAATGGTTAATCTGTCCGCCATCCTTGATGAGTTCAGCGAAGATGCCGCGCGTGGTCAAGGCGAAGCCATGAATGCTGTTGCCGTCTCACTGGGTATAGAACCGGCTGATCGCACGGCATTTTCAAGCATGGTTCATGATAACTTCAGTGATGTATTTCCTCATGAAAACGTGACTGCCGCTGAAGTGCTGCAACAACTCATAGACCTGATGAAACAAAACGAGCAATTAGAAAAGTACATATCTTAGTCTACTTAACCGCAGGCCATAACCCCATAACATGGCCTGCGGCCATTTCCAATTTCCACCAGCAAAATACAATGCATATAAATAAATGCGTATAATTAAGTATGGGGTGTTATGCCTTGCTTTATTACTGCATGCAGCGACAGGCTTGGCCAATGCCGTTAATCAAACTGATTCCTTAAACGAATTATCCCATCATTCTTACTGGCGTCAATTATTGCATATTAATCCCAGAGCATGGGGGCTACTCAGTGATGCTAGTGATATTAAGGATCCAAACTTTTTCCTTGGCGACCCGGCTACAACTTCAGCCTATGAGGAATTAAAGCGCTTGGCCACGGCGATTCAATCGGGACAGCACAGTGTATATTGCCGCTTTCCTGCTCGCACACAATGGATCAGCGCACAGCTTTCATTACAACATCCCGATCAATTACTGCGACCCTGCACTAAGTACCTTGCCTGGAAAAACAAAGTCAACGCCTATTCCGCAAGCTTGGTTTTTGCCGCTTCCTATTTAAACAGCCCTTCTTCCATGTACGGCCATACGTTTTTACGCTTCGATCCTAAGAATGTAGAAACCGGCTCTAAATGGTTATCGTTTGCTGTTAACTTTGCCGCACAAACCACAGCGGAAGACAATTCTGTGTTTTACGCTTATAAGGGCATCGCCGGGGGATACCCCGGCTACTTTTCACTGTTGCCTTATTATGAAAAACTCAATGAGTACAACAAATTGGAGAATCGCGATATCTGGGAATACCAACTAAATTTCAGCGCATCCGAAATTGATCGTCTCATCGCACACTTATGGGAACTCGATAAAATGGCTTTCCCCTATTATTTTCTTGATGAAAATTGCTCTTATCGAATAGTGGAATTATTTGATATCGCAAGACCCGGCCAGCGCCTTAGCCAACAATTCAAAGGCGCTGTCATACCCATTGATACCGTCAAGGTAGCAGAACAGGCCGGTATTATTACCCGTGTAGATTATCGGCCATCGCGTTCAACTGAATTGGATAATCTGCAAGAACAACACAGCGTGCAGGAACAACAATTTGCCAAACAGATTGCTGAGGGCGAACATCCCATAGATGACTTAGCAAACCATCATCTTTCTGGCGCAAAGCAATACGGTATTGCGGATATGGCCTATCGTTACCTGCGATACCAGGTGAATAAGAAAACCCGGGATCCTGTCATTGCAAAGCGCAGTCATCAATTGCTCCAACAGATAAGCAAACTGTCAAAATTTCAAGCTACAAACAAAGCACCAGCAAGCACGCCATCGCAACCCACTCACGGTCATCCTACAAAGATGCTCAGCCTGGGCCTTGGACATAATAATGAAGACGCAAATCATGTTGACTTGCAATTTCGTTACAGTTACCACGATTTACTGGACCCGCTGCCAGGCTATTTGCGTGGCGCATCCTTAAATATGGGTGACCTATCACTTCGACAATACGCAGATCAAAGTATCAAACTACAAAAGCTGGATATCATCGAAATCACGTCTATCAGTCCGCGCAGGCAATTTTATCAACCCCTGTCATGGCGAGTTATCGCAGGGGCTGAGCGCGAATTCAGTCACGCTGACGCACGGCTCGTGCCTCAGGTCACGGGTGGCGCGGGAGTGACCTACCCCTGGCTTGAACAGTGGAGCGGCACAGTCATGGCATCAGCACGCATTGAGATCAACCCAGGGCGAAATCATCATATCGATATCGCCCCGGCCATAGATGTAAGCGCACTGTGGCAAGACAACTCAAATGCTATTCGACTACAGGGCTGGTTTGGTGAATTCAGCAATGGCGATGAAGTTGCGCGCTGGCAATGTCAGCTGCAACACAGTCTCAATGTTCGCCATGCATTGCGTTTTATTTTAAAGGGTGAAAAAATTGCCGGGATAAAACAACAAACAATGCAATTGGCCTACAGGCGTTATTTTTAATATGCAAAGACTGATTACGATTTCTTTTCTTTACCTGTCCTTGGTGAGTTGCTCAAGCCTCTATTTTCATCCCTTGCAAAAACATCTTCAGTCTCCGCAGGACTTTAAACTCAACTATGAAGATATATGGATTAAAAGTACCGATGGTATCACCTTGCACGGTTGGTGGTTACCCAGTCAAACGCCTGCACAGGGCAGCGTGTATTTTTTGCACGGTAATGCGGAAAACATCAGCACACATATTGCATCAGTACATTGGCTGCCAGCACAAGGTTACAACGTCTTTCTTCTCGACTACCGTGGCTTTGGCAAATCACTCGGCAAAATCAACTTACCGGGTGCGATCCATGACGCCGAAGCGGGAATGGCGTGGGTGCTGAAAAAAACACCTCAAGAGAAACCGGTCATTGTACTCGCACAAAGTATCGGCACTGCCATTGCCACCAATGCACTGGCCAGACACCCCGAGTGGCAGGGCGCCACACACACTCTGGTGCTTGATTCCGGTTTTGATAATTTCACCTCCCTGGTCAAGGACGCCAGCGCACATCACTGGCTCACCACCCTGCTCCGTTACCCAATCCTGATGTTTGTCGACAGGCGCTATAATACCGATACCGCCTTGGGCAATATCAAGCAAGTCCCTGTACTGCAATTTCACAGCATCGAAGATAAGATTATTCCGTTCGCCAGAGGTCAGTCTTTATTTGAACATGCCAATCTACCCAAAACGCTGATCAAAACACGCGGAAAACACATCGGCACTTTCAATCGCCAGGCTTGTCGCAATGTATTGATAGAACACATAAAAGATTTATCGTCTGACAAACCGCTCCGGTGCTAAAAAGGAATGCTAGAAAGGAAAAACATGACATCAGGCTCATGTTCGCAATAGAGGTGACTTTAAGACGTTTTGGCATTAGCTCCTCGGCTTGAGATTTTCAACACAACCACCGTTAAGGCTGGCAACAGCGTCAAGGTAACAAATGCCGCACCGACAATGCCAAACATCACAATCACACCCACACCCCGATAAAGCTCGGTGCCAGCTCCCGGTATCAATACCAGCGGCGCCAAACCAAACAGCGTCGTAATGGTTGACATGGCGATAGGACGCAGCCGCGCTGCCACCGCTTCCTTTACTGCATCAACCACTTCAAGACCACGCTCATTCACATTGCCCACAGCCCGGTGCAATATCAAAATGGGATTGTTGACCACGGTCCCCATCAAAATCAAAAAGCCCAGCATCGAAATCATATCAAAAGACTGATCAATGGCCGGCCATCCAAACACGGGCAACAGGCCACCCACGGCGTTCATCAGCCACAAGCCCACAATACCTCCGGCAATACCCAGAGGAATGGTCATCATAATCAACACCGGAAAACCCCAGTGGTTAAAAATGGCCACCAGCAACAAATAGATAATCAATAGTGCTACCAGATAATTACTTACTAGTGCATCGCGTGTCGCTTCCAGTTGGTCAGCCGCACCCGATAGGGTGATATTGATTTCACCAGGAATAGCGCCCTGGTCACGCAAATACTGCACCACGTCTTTGCGCACCATCTCGACACCGGTTTCCAGGGGAATATCAGCTGGCGGGATAATATTGAGCGTCACGGTACGGCGACCGTTAACTCGTCGAAAACTGCTGGTATCAACGGTTTCTTTGATATCTGCCAAAGTAGACAGCGGCACGGCAGCGCCGCTGGGCGTATAGATCGGTAAATGCGGCAAGGATTCAATCGTCGCACTCTGTCCGGCTGCACTATAAAGATAAATATCAACTTTGTCGTCTGCGATAAAAAACTCATCGACATAGCTGCCGTCAGTTAGCGCGGATACCGTAAAGCCCAAAGACTCGGCGGTTACTCCCAGTTCCGCTGCCCGATCCCAGTTGGGTCTGATTTCCACCATCGGTTGGGATAGCGATAAGGCAGAGGGAGTGGATCGAATGCGCGGATTGGTAAACACCTGCTGCGCCCGCTGATAGGCCGATTGCGCCACCTCGTAAATAACAGCTAGACGAGGACCTGCAATATCCAGATTAATACTGCGTGTACCCCCGTCATTGCTGGTGATAATGGAGCCCCGGGCAGCAAAGGCTCTCATACCGGGGTATTCACGGTATTTGTCGGTGACCGCATTCATTAAGGCATCCGTATCGCCATCGCGTTTGGGTTGCGCAATAATTCTGAGCCGGCTTGGCGTCACCATCATGTTCATATAAGCCAGGGCCGGCACATCGGTTTCACCCCGAGCATATCGCTGTGGATCATCCTGCAAATGAGGCAAAAAGTACTCTCGCAGCTCCTCGCCTATCGCTGACATGGCGGCTTGATTGTAGCCCGGCGGCGGATTCATACTGGCAAATATTTTGGGCTCCTCACCCTCCGGCAAATACTCCGCTGCCGGTGTTAAGCCTTTGATAATCGCAATGCTCACTAGAATGATCACTGCGATACAGCTCAGTCTTCGCGTTTGCGTGCCGATTAACCAGTAGATTGCTGCCAGCACCACACGCTGCCATCGGGTGGCGGCCACAGAGTGAATAACCGCAGAGTGAATAGGTTCAGCGCCCTTGTTCGTCTGAGTCAGGGTACTGGCGGCACGTGCATGACGCGCAGAAAAACTGAGTCTGGCCGCTGCGGTCGGCACCACGGTGATAGCCACCAACATCGACGCCATAATGGAGGCCGATATCGCAATACCAATATCGGAATACAATTGACCGGCCTCCTGCTCAATAAAGGCCACCGGTAGAAAAACCAGAACTGTCGTCAATGTTGAAGCAAGCACCGCTGGCCAGACCTGCCGCACGCCATTCACTGCCGCACGAAAACGATCGACACCACGACCTCGTTCCAGCTCAATACTCTCCAACACCACAATGCTGTTATCCAGCGTCATGCCAATGGCGAAAGCCACACCGGCCAGAGAAATCACGTTGATGCTACGCCCTACCAACAGCAGGCCAAGAAAGGCGGCAATTGTGCAGATGGGAATACCGACAATCCCCACAGCAGTGGCCTTGATTGATCTTAAAAACAATAGCATGACTAAGGAGGCCAACAAGGCTCCCAGCGTCAGATTCTGCCAAACATTGGCAATGGATTCGCTGACATATTTGACGTCATCGGCCACCAGCGTCACTTTCATGCCAGCCGGATTTAGAATATCCCGATTCACAGCGGTTATCTCAAGCATCATCGCCCGCTTAATATCGATGACATTCGAGCCGGCTTCACGCCTGATTGTAATAAACAAATTGGGATCATGATTAAAAAAGGTGGTACGGCTCTTTTCGGAGTGGTCCACTTTGATGGTAGCAACGTCTTTAAGGCGAACAACGGAATCGCCATGTCGCGCCAGAATCAAGTTGCTCAGGTCATCGGTTGATTCAAACCGTCCAATGGTTCGCAATAGATAACGGCGTTTACCGGATTCAATCTCACCACCCGAACGATCCTGATTCCGCGCTCTGATCACGCGGCGCACATCCATTAAGGTCAAGCTTCGCTGTGCCAGGCGATGCGGGTCGATCAGAATCTGAATCTGGCGTTCAGCACCACCATAAACCCGCACTTCCGACACACCCGCCACGCTGGCGATGCGTGGTCTGACATTGTCTTCAATAAAGTCCTTGGCCAAATCCATATCAAGCTGACGCGGATTACCTTCCAATGGCGTAACACTGAAAAACATAAAGGAATTGCTGGAAAAGGAGCTGGCATAAATCCGTGGCTCATCCACATTTTCGGGATAGGAAGGCACCTGACTCAGAGCATTATTCACACGAATCAGCATATCCGTTGTATCCGTGCCAAAAGGAAACTCGAGTTCAATCTCAGCCCGGCCACTACTTGCGGTAGCCGTTAAGCGCCGTAAATTAGGCAGGGTACGCAGGAAATCCTCTTGTTCAACCAGTATTTCCTTTTCCACATCCTGCGGGGTCGCCCCCGGCCAGTTGGTGCGCACACTGATCACCCGCACATCCAGATCAGGAATCATTTGCACAGGAATACGGAATGCGGCCACAACACCGAGCACACAAATAATCAGCGTCACAACGGTGAGTAGCGTAGGGCGTTGAATGATTTTTTCAAATATCGACATAACTATTCCGCCATCACTATTTACATATCGCTATTCCCATATCAATCGGCAGAATTGGATATCAGTGCTTAGCGGTCGCACTGGACTGGCTTGATTCTGCTTGCTCCTTGATCTCCTCGACAGAAACCTGCTGGCCATTGCGCAAGCTTTCATTGCCCTGCACAACCACACGTGCATCGGCGGTAATTCCCGATAGAATTTCCAGCTGACCGGCAAAATCCAAACCAACCCGCACCACATGCTCCTCAGCTATCCAGCCACCTTCCTGTTGTTTTACCACCCACACAGTCACTCGACCATCCGGGTAACGCAAAACCGCATCGCGCGGCACCACCATGCCATCCCTGCCAGCGGGCACGTTTAAGATGGTTCGCGCCGACATGCCGGGAATCATATCCAGGCTCTCGTTATCAACTTTGATCTGCAAGAGGAAGGTGTGCACATTGGGATCTGTAATAGGCACCAGGGTATGAATACGCCCTTGATAGCGATGCCCTGGCCTGGCATCAAGGGTCACTATGGCAACATGATGTAGATTAATACGGGCAAGATAATCTTCGGGAACCGCAAAGTCGAGTCGAACAGCATCGGTGGCAACCAGCTCGAACACGCCACTTCCGCTTTTAACCCATTCTCCCTTTTCAGCAAGCTTGCGACTGATCACACCATCAAAGGGCGCCCGTAAGCGATGGCGTTTTAACACTGCCTCCTGATATTTGGCGTCAGCCTGAGCCTGTTGCAGCTGCGCTTTATTGATTTCCACCTCTGCTTCAATATCACGAACCGCGCTTTCTGCAATACTTTTATCCGGTATCAGCGCACGGGCTTCTCGCAAACGCCGTTGTGTGTTTTTCAAGGACAGACTGGCTCGCTCTACCGTAGCAAGTGCACTTTGCCATTTCAGATTCGACAATTCGGCATCCAACTCCAGCAACACATCACCAGTGCTCACCGACATACCCACATCCGCATTGACGACAGCCACCAGGCCATCAATGGCTGTAGACAACATAGCCACTTGTGTTGACCGAACCGTCCCCAACAGATGAATTTCATTATGAATCGGCAATACCTGCACTGGCGATACAATCACAGGCGCACGCCCTTCCTGCCCGCTTTTTGCGCTGACGACAGTGCTTGCGGTTAACAGGGCAATGCAAACGATAAGAAGTCTTGAACACGCACTAAAAAGTGCAAAACGCAACCTCCTCATCAAATAATGGATCCGCTGATTAATCATAGGTAACCCGTTTTATCGGCAAACTCCCCGTCCACAACACCATATCCGTGCTTTACGACAGTATCAAGCCTATAACAGTTCCTGAATGAGAAATCACTATCTCACATTATTCATCTGGATTTTACTGTAAAAAGTAAGATCTCAACCCGCAAGCGCACCATTGTCCACGGCCAAAACAGCGCCATGCACCATCTTCGCTTCATCAGAGGCCATATAGGCGATCGCCGAAGCAATATCCTCAGCTTGCGCCACACCACGTACACCGACATAGCGCTGTAGCAATTGAAAATCGATACCTTCTGGAAATTCCACGCCCGTCACCATATCAGTATCAGTGCCGCCAGGACAGATCACATTAATGCGAATAGATTGTTTTATATACTCCATCGCCATGGACTTGGTCGCCTGAATCAACCCAGCCTTGCTGGCGCAATACGCCATGGTGTAGGCCTGCCCCATTATTCCGGCAGCAGAGGCAACGTTGACGATATTCCCCTCGACTTCCAACAGATGCGGGATGGCTGCCTGCGACAAAAATACCGGTCCCGACAGATTGATGCCGATAATACTGTTCCAGATTTCCTCGCTCATTTCGTGACTGTGGCAAAATCGGATAATACCCGCCACATTGACCAATACGTCCAATCGTCCATAGTCATTTATCGTATTGGCTACTGCATCAAAGCACTGATCCCGGCAGCTAACATCCAGCACCGCCATTGTCATTTGACCACCACTGCTAACAATCATTTGTTTGGTGTCCGCAAGCCCTGCTTCATTCACATCAATACCGTAAATGGATGCGCCCTCACTAGCCAATCGAAGGCAGGTTGCACGCCCCATTCCCGCTGCAGCCCCCGTTACCAGTATTACTTTGTTCGCAAAACGCTGCATAATTTTCCTCCTATTTTATCTCGCACATGAGCCCAACATAACAGACTTTTAATAATTGCTCTGTATTCTCGGGGGATGACCCCAGGGATATCTGTGTAAGGTACTTTCCAACATAATTGCACTGTATTCTTTAGTGATGACCCACTTTATTGATTGAGTTCAGTATATTTTTTTGTCAGGCCCATTGATAATACACGGTTCATTAAGATGCATATGGTAAGGTAAGCTTACTGTAAAAATAATTTACATCATAATGCTGACGCTTTACTATCCGTGACACCTGTCTACCGCTGTACTGGCTCGGTTCAAAGCGTCTTTTTAGGGCCTTGGAAATAATAAATTTTCCAATTGGGCGCTGAAGCATGCTTTCTCACCGAGGCGTTCAAAAGGGCGCATATTGGAATATGTAACCTTTTGAACAACGAAGGTGAGGGAGCAGGATGCAAGCACAACTGGAAAATTTATTTTTTCCACGGCCCTTAATACCTAATTCAATAAGCTCACTTGAAGAAAACCATGTGAGATCATTCTGGAAATGAAATTCAGGGGAGATTGATCAATGACTGCACAAAATAATTCCTGGGACCATACTGTCGACTTTTTAATCGTTGGCAGTGGCACCGGCGCCATGAGTGGCGCAATCGTTGCGCATGATCTCGGCGCCTCAACCCTATTGGTTGAAAAAAGCCCACAATACGGCGGTTCTTCAGCCATGTCCGGTGGCGGCATGTGGGTACCCAACAACCATTTGATGGGACAATACGGTTTTACTGATACCCCAGAACAGGCTCTTGAATACACCAAAGCCTGCGTAGGCGATGTCATTCCCGAAGAACGTTTGATCAGTTATCTGAAAAACGCGCCCAAAGCGATGCAATACCTGTGTGAAAAATCGCAACTGCGTCTGCATATCGTGCCTGACTATTCTGACTATTATCAGGATCAACCCGGCTCATTGGAAGGCGGTCGCACACTGGAAGCAACACCCTTTGATGGCAAGCGACTCAGCGAAGAAGAATTCAAGGAAATGCGCCATACACCGCCACAAGAATTGATTATGGACCGCATTTCCATGTCAATTGCCGAAGCACAGGCATTGATGACCCATTCTCCTGGCTGGATATCTGTATTTATGAAACTGATATTCGGATATTTCAGTGATATCCCCTGGCGCTTTAAATCAAAGCGTGATCGCCGCGGCTGTTTTGGTAATGCGCTGATTGGTGCTCTGCGTTTGTCGCTGAAAGATCGCAATATCCCCATATGGCTAAACACACCGGCCAAACACCTGATCGTGGAGGATGGTCGTACCGTGGGCGTAGAAGTTGAAAAAGATGGCAAGCCCTATCGCGTTAAGGCCGAGAAAGGTGTACTGATGGCCGCTGGTGGTTTCGATAACAGCGCCGAAAAGCGCAAAAAGTATTTACCCGCACCAACCGATACCAGTTGGAGCTGCGGCAATCCCTACGCTACCGGCGATACCATCGACATGGGTCTGGAAATCGGGGCTGGTTTAGAGTTTATGGATGAAGGCTGGTGGGGGCCAACCTGTGTGGTGCCAGGAGAAGAACGCGCCCGCATGATGGTTATCGAAAAATCATTACCGGGCGGCGTCATGGTGAATAAACTTGGCAAACGCTTTGTCAAAGAAACCAATGCCTATGATGATATCGTCAAAGCCATGTATGGCAGCAATACACCCGAAGCACCCTGCGTTCCCGCCTACCTGGTTTTTGATGCGCGTTTTCGCAAGAATTACCCGGTCGGCCCCTTGTTGCCCGGTGCACAGCAACCTGATTTTATGCTACCGGCAGAACTGAAGAATTCATTCTTCAAAAAAGCCGATACACTGCAGGAGCTGGCCCGCATCGTAGGCATTGACGCCGACGGCTTGACCGAAACCGTATCGAAGATGAATGAATACGCCCGCACCGGAGTCGATCTTGAGTACGGTCGTGGCGAAAACGCATTTGACCAGTTCTATGGTGACAAATCGGTGGAACCGAATCCGTGTATGGCTCCAATTGAAACAGCGCCGTTCTACTGTGTAGAGGTTTTCCCCGGCGAACTGGGCACCAAAGGCGGCCTGAAGGTGGATTCATTGGCACGCGTATTAACAGAGTCAGGAGACGTTATTCCCGGCCTGTATGCGACCGGCAACTGCTCATCACCGGTATTCGGACGTACGTATCCCGGCGCAGGCGCAACACTGGGGCCGTCCACAACCTTTGGTTATATCGCTGCACGAGATGCTTTGGGTGAGTCTTCCGAGGCAAATTAATGCCTGATCGCAGTCAACTGGACGTTGCAGAGCTTGAAGAAGCTCTGCAAAAAAATATGGGCAAAGCCCTGACCGTGATTGCACGGGATTATCAAAAATCCGCTTTTAAGGGAATTTTGCAGGCCGGACACCCAGAGCTGCAAATCTCCCACCAGGCGGTATTTCTTCATCTGGGCCTTGTAGGCGCGAGACTGACAAAACTTGCTGAACGCGCATCCCTTTCCAAACAATCGATGGGCCAGATCATCAATGAACTGGAAGAGCTGGGTTACGTCGAACGCATTCCTGATCCTTTGGACAGAAGGGCAAAAATAGTTCAATTTACCAAAAAAGGGCGCTCTTTTATCCAATCCAGCGTGACAGTTGGGCAAACCGTAGAAAAACGATACGCTAAATTAATGGGCGAAAAAAAAATGCAACGCCTGTGTGGTTTGCTTGATGAACTTTACGGGAAGTTGGGTGCAACGTAGAGGCTGAACTCAAGATGGATTTCAGTAGTAGCTCAAACCCGATCTGACACATAAAGCATTTAAGTTCGAATTGATCTGATATCTGCTGTGGGTAATTCAAAGTAAAAGGAATGATGACCGCCGGCTTCCTTGCTTGATAGCAATTCCACTATCAGGGAGCAAAGGCAGGTTGGTGCGCAAAGGAGTCGTTGCCGTGAAACTAATTTAGCACTCACGTCATCCCCGTGAAAACGGGGACCCAGGAAAAGAGAGCGCATTTATGCGCGCGTAATTCTACCGCAGGCTCTACAAATTTATGCTAAGAAACAGCTCTACTCTGTAGTTATGGTTAATCAATCATGTAAACTAATGATGAAATATACGGGCTGTCCTATTAGCTCCACCAGCCACTAGGAGAGAAAACGTCAACGCGGCCTTATATAGAGTTTTTTCTATCTGGAATTATTGCTGGTTATCTATACCTTTCAATAGATCTTGTATCGAAAAAGACGAAAGACATCACCAATTTTCTATTCATCCTGACAGTTGTCGGTGTAATATTCTCAATTCCCGTTATTTTCGACAAGCTGTTTGGGTTTTATCATAGACTTTGGGGTGATCCATTACCTCTATCATTACTTATGGCGGCCTGCGTTCTTTTTTGTGCACTAAGTTCAGGTGCGACAAACAGTCTGTTTTCAAATAACCTTTCTAGATTTATTGGCAAAATCAGCTTTAGCTTGTACTTAGTTCACTGGCCAATTTTGAGATACATAAAAGCAAGCTTAGAATTTTGGCCGTCAATAGAACTCATTGTTAGTGTAGGCCTTAGTATTATCGTGTCATACTGAGAATAATCAACTTCTCAGCTGCCAATTCCTATCATTCTGATCAAATAAACTGATGTTCCACCAGCTCCCCCCATCAACAAGCTTGACCAAACCATCCCTTATTGTGTTTTCTT
>PIVM01000123.1 GCA_003353945.1 Gammaproteobacteria bacterium | reverse complement strand
TATTCGTTCAATTCCCCTGCAAGACTTGCTTGGTGATAAGTTTGACGATGTGGAAGATGCTGTCATTCTGGCGTTGACGAGTACAGAGCGAACCAGTTCGATGGTTGAGAATCTCAATAACCGACTGAGAACCTACTTTTGTTTACGACAAGATATCGGACATGGCTATTTGGATTTGTTGCGTTTCTTTCTAAATCACAAACCGTTTGATAAGAGAAACCATCCAAGTCGCCAAGGTAGATCACGGGATCTAAAGTCCAATTGGCCGGAAACGTACGCTAAGTATCACCACTATCCGCAGAATTCTGATTCAACGGCCTAAGCTGCCCCTGCATGATCTGTTCGGCCAAAGTAAACGAATAATGGCCCAGGACATTAATGTGCCCATAAACCAAAGGCGAAAGCCGAGCCTCATCTTCCTCTTTGATTTCCACCGATTGCTGTTGCATATGATCCAATGCTGCTTGCATGTAGATGGTATTCCATAGCACGGCGGCATTGACCACTAAACCCAAGGCACCCAGCTGATCTTCCTGGCCTTCGCGGTAACGTTTACGAATTTCCCCTCGTTGACCGTGACAGATAGCGCGAGCAACGGCATGTCGTCCTTCGCCCCGGTTTAACTGGGTTAATATCCGACGACGGTAGTCTTCATCGTCAATATAATTCAACAGATACACGGTTTTATTAATCCGTCCAACTTCGATAATCGCTTGAGCCAGGCTGGAAGGCCGTTCGCTTCGTAACAAGGTACGTATAAGTTCTGATGCGTGTACTGTCCCAAGTTTTAGTGACCCGGCTGTTCTCAACATATCATCCCAGTGTTGTACAATCTTCTGTGGCTTAGCACATCCACGCGCTAACTCATTCAGCATGCCGTAGTCGGCTTCTTTATCGATTCGCCAGAAAACGGCCTCACCCGCATCCGCCAAACGAGGTGAAAACTGATAACCGAGTAACCAAAACAGGCCAAAGACTATATCACTGGTGCCAGTGGTATCCGTCATAATTTCAGTGGGATTTAAGCCGGTTTGTTGCTCCAATAACCCTTCCAGTAAAAAAATGGAGTCACGCAGTGTGCCAGGAATCACGACCCCATGAAATCCTGAAAATTGATCCGATATAAAGTTATACCAAGTAATGCTCTTATGAGGACCAAAGTACTTGCGATTAGGACCGGCATTAATCGTGCGTACCGGTGTCACAAAGCGCATCCCATAGGCCGAAGCCACTTCTCCACCTCCCCACTTTTTGGCTAAGGATAATGTGGATTGATGATCCACAAGTCGGGCGTTGGCACGAACCAACGTTTCGGCACGGAGGTAATTTTGCTTGACCCAGCTCAAACGGTGGCGAGTTAGCGCTGGGACTTGATGTTTAATTAACGGTTCCAGTCCTATATTGCAGGCCTCCGCCATCAATACGGCACAAATACTCACCTCTAAATTTTCGGCACGCGCATTGGATTCGCTAACATGGGTAAATTCATCGGCAAAACCTGTATGCGCGTGGATTTCCAGCATCAACTCAGTAAGATCAACTCTGGGTAATAACCCAGTAACCTGATCACTGAGTAGCGTAAGGCTGGCTGGTTCATCCAGTTTATCTAAATTGGTGATCGTTAAAGAAGGGTGCATGCCTGAATGATCGACACTGACCTTATGATTGTCATCAAAACGAGCCGCCACCCGTTTATACGTGGTATCGAGTTGTTCTGTGAGTTGGGCGATAGCTTCATCCGGTTTTACTGGATGCCCAAGTGAGCGACAAACCTGTAACCGGTTGGCTTGCCAATCGGCTCCGTGTAATAGTTTTGCTCTGGGGTCCCCCCACCGATCACTGTGTTCAGCATAGATATCTCGCCTGCGTAAGCTATCCTGTAACCTGTCCAAAAAGCAAAGCGTATACCCTCGCTTGGTAACGCGCTCCTCTTTATCAAAGATCAGCCGTTTCCAAGGTTTTGTAATAATATCGAGGGGTGGGTTATCTAAGGAACGTGCGCGAAATAACTTAACCATTTGACTGGTTCTTTTGCCCAGCTCTTTCGTTACAAAAAAGGGTTAAATAGTTCACTATTCGCCCCTTTTTGCGCCTCAGATCTGGACAAAATTACTGCGCCAAATGGTCAACCTATTTCGTTTACGCTCCTAAGGTTTGTTTATGCGAGGAACCCAATGCCGCAAGATAGTTGAAGGCATCCAGTGTCAATTGACCGGCGGGTGCGGAATGGAAAACAATGTCGTTCAATAATTGTGGTAAAAACCGTCTAATCCGAATGGCACTGCCTTAAGGCGAATTTGGCACTTTTTAGTCCCTTCTCCCTCTGGGAGAAGGTTAGGATGAGGGGCAGCGAAGCTGCAAATAGAGTCATTTTCCAAAACCATCCCCTCACCCCAGCCCTCTCCCAAAGGGAGAGGGGGCTTAAGGCAGTGCCATTCCCGTCTAACCCTACCATACTGCTCGACCATTTCATCGTGGAATTTATCATCAGAGGGGCGGGCTATCTGATGGACAGTAGCGATAGATTCTGCCAATTGCGGCTTGGGAATCAAGGCAAAAATGGCATCGCGTAATTGGCTATCTCCTGTTTCTTCATCCAAGATCAGCGCACACACTTCTGCTAAGGTGAGTGCGGATTTATCCAAGTCCTTCAATGTCCGTAAACGCTTTTTAACCCAGATTTTTAGCAGCGCCAGCAATATCGGTGATGAGTAGGTCGAGAACATCCATGGCGTCGTCAAGGGCAATGATTTCAAATGCTTTGACGAAGGCGACTAAGACAGCCACACGTTTATCCTCAGACATTCGTGCTATTTTGTGCATGGAAATAACACCGGCATGGCGGGCAAGGGTTTTTAACCGCACCGGGGGAATATGGGTAAAGTCTAGCGTTTGCATACCAAATGTCTGTAATTCACGATAACGTTCTATCGCTTCATTAAATGCTGGACCGCTTATGGTTACTGGCCCTTTTCGGTAACGATCAAAACGAGAAAATCGCTTGCCTTCAGGAATCTGGAGTAAGGTTTCCAGCTTGTCTTTTTGTGTTTCTGTTGGCAATGCGGATAAGCGTAGCCATAGACGGTTAACAGTCCTGGCTCGAATTTCAGTAATCAACCGAGATAATGTTGAAGCGCCTGGTAAAAGTATTTTGCGTTGTATCAGCCATGCCGTGGCAAAGTCGAACATCAGGCTAGGTCTCTCATTACTGATCCAGGCACGGGCATAAAGCAAACGACTCAAACGAAATACCCAAAGCGGGTCGTTAAACCCATGGTATCCATAATGTTCACGTATAAGCGCTGCGTGTTCTCGTTTAGTGGTTTCCCTTTGCGCATATCCGGCCAAGACATCCCTATTGTTGATCGAGAGCTGCTGCGCCACAAGAATTTGAACGTTGGCTGGCACAAGGCTTATATCTGAAAGGAATGTCCCTAAAAAACGGACAGCGGTTAATTGCAGTGCGAAACCTAGTTTATTTTGATCTCCACGCCGACGGGATATCAATTCCTGATCTGCCTCGTCGAGGTGAAAGTAACGGGCAAGCTGCACGTCATTGGGTTCACCAGGAAATTGCCCGTACTGTGCTTTTTGTTCCGCCGTTAAAAATTCCGTCGTCATTATTATTTCGCCTCATTTTGTCAAGGAATGGCAATGATCGACAAAAAAATGAGTTCTTGAGTGTCTACAATATTATAACTTTGTAGACATCATAATTGGGGCGGCATAGACTGTCCATTAAATCGTTTTTCAGCAAATTAGTAGACACCGCGTCTATTAAACGATTTAGGAGATATTTTTCCTTCTGATGAGACTCTTTGGTTACGCTCGCGTATCGACGAGCCAGCAATCGCTGGATGTACAAATTAAGGCCCTCAAAACCGAAGGGGTCAAAGCCAATCGTATTTTCACTGACAAAGTGACGGGCAGTCATGTTAACCGGGATGGGTTAGGCCTGTTGCGCGTTAAAGTTGAAGAAGGCGATATCATACTGGTGAAAAAATTGGATCGCCTTGGTCGTGATACCGCAGACATGATTCAATTGATCAAAGAGTTTGACGGCATGGGTGTTGCCATCCGCTTTTTGGATGACGGTATCAGCACCGAAGGTACGATGGGAAAAATGGTTGTGACTATTCTTTCCGCTGTGGCACAGGCAGAGCGCCAGCGCATTCTTGAGCGCACGAATGAGGGGCGTATTGAAGCTAAGGCGAAAGGGATAAAGTTTGGTCGAAAACAAACGGTCAACAGGAAAAAGGTACAGAGGATGAAAGATGCGGGTATTGGCGCTACTGATATTGCAAAACAGCTCGGAATAGGAAGATCAACGGTCTATAAAGTATTAAAGGAAGAAGCCTAACTGATGACAACAGAAATACAAATTTACACTGCGCTACTGGCAGACATAAAGAAACGTATTCGACACGGGCAGCTTAAAGTAGCGCAATCGGTTAATACCGAATTGATCGAGATGTATTGGGACATTGGCCACATGATTCATGAGCGTCAGCAACAGCAAGGATGGGGAGCCGGCATCATTCCGAAATTGGCAAAAGATATCGTCAACGAATTGCCAGAAATTAAAGGGTTTTCTGAGCGAAACCTGAAACGTATGCTACGTTTCTATCGAGAGTATGCGACGCCACTGTGTCCTGACCGGCAAGCCAACGACAGCCATGTACTCATGACTGTTGATGTAAAAGTGCCACAGCCTGTGGCACAATTACCTTGGGGCCACAACATACTGCTGATAGAGCGTGTGAAAGACAGGGGTGAGCGATTTTGGTATGCAGAGCAAGTCATCACGCAAGGTTGGAGCCGTGATTTTCTCACACAAATGATTAAAGGTAACACCTATGCTAGGCAAGGTGCTGCCGTGAGCAATTTTAAGAAAAGATTACCTGAATCACAATCTGATCTCGCCCAACAATCACTAAAAGACCCCTATATTTTCGATTTTCTAACGCTCACTGAACCCTTTAAAGAAAGGGAGCTTGAAACTGAATTACTTAAACATCTTGAAAAGTTTCTGCTTGAACTCGGTGGAGGGTTTGCATTCGTAGGCCGCCAATATCGAATAGAAGTCAGCGATAAAGATTTCTATATCGATTTACTTTTTTATCACTTGGGACTTCGAGCCTTCGTGGTCATCGATTTAAAGAGAGGGGAATTTAAGCCAGAATACGCGGGGAAAATGAATTTCTATTGCTCCGTAGTGGATGACAAATTGCGGCATCCAACAGATGAACCCACTATCGGTTTGATATTGTGCCAGACCAAAGACCGTGTATTGGCGGAATACGCTCTACGTGGCATTCAAAAACCCATTGGTGTTTCAGATTACGAACTAACTCGAGCGCTCCCCGACAATTTGAAGTCCAGTCTGCCTAGCATTGAAGATTTGGAAGAAGAATTGAGCAGTGATATAGAAGCCATCAGTAATACGGAGAAAAAGGGGAAGTAAGAACCTTAGACTTGGATAAATTATATACTGCTTAGCGTACGTTTTCGTTCCATTGGACTTCAAACCCCATCACCAGCAGAATTACTCACGGGAAAATCTCATCCGCACTGGCTTGAGATGCTCGGGTATTCTCGTTTTAAGCGTGCGGCCTAGCTGATCCTACTAAGTTTCGACAGATTTTATCATGCTGTTAAATTGGTAGGCAAAAGTGTGTCTGATTGCTACCAAAAATACGCTATAATTGAACCGTGCCCAAGCTATTTACTACAAACCATCTACTAGCACGGTTCCTGTAAGTTCAGCGAACCTGCCAAATGATTGAGCCTGAATCAGCACAAGCACTAACAGGATCACAGCCGCCCGTTACAGTGGCACCGCCCGAGAGCGAAGACCCATCGACATTGTAGTTGACTCCGATCCGTCCGCCGCCACCGCCTGCTGCGTTGGTGCTTATTGAATCACCGCCGTTTGCGCTGATCGAACCAGTACCGGCAAGAGTGTCGGTTGTAATCCAGAGACTGCCGCCGGACCCAGCTGCGCGATTATCGTTAGGGCTGACATTTGCATTAGCAGAGATGCTGCCTTCAATCGTCAAAGTGCCAAGAACATCAAGCTTGACCGCCCCGCCACCGCGGCCACCGCCGCCCGTGGTACCAAAACCTCCGCCACTGCCTAGAGCCGTCGGTGTGGCCTCAATGCCATAGGTGGGCCCGCCCGGCACCGAGTTGTAATCAGCACCTACGCCACCGTGACCCGGGCCTGGCTGATAGCTTATTGGAACGCCCGGCCCTTGGGTGTCAAAGCCATGCCCGTCGGCCGAGATCGCAGCACCACTATCCACGGTAATATTCGTGGAATTGATGGTAACGCCTTGACCGTGAGGAACGCCGGCGGTGCCACCAGAGGCTGCGTTGATCGCTGCTTGATCCCCCTGACACTCGAGAGTGGAGTTATTCGAAACGTGGAGGGTATCGATATTATACTCACCTGGGACAAGGGCTACAGAACCGTTCACCGGCGAGCCGACATTCCAAAGCTCGTTCCAGGAATTGGCTGGGGCATCAGGCACGTAGACATACAGCGTACCGTTGGTCGCCGTCTGCACTGCGCCTTGGGCACGGATGATGCCGTCAAAGGTCTTCTTGCCACTGGACCACTGCAGCGAGATCCGGCCACCACCGCCACCATCACCGTTACTCTCCCCGATGGTGCCATCAGCCGAAATACTCCCCGAACCGGCCAGGGTATCGCTGAGGATCCAGATGCTGCCGCCCGAGCCGCCGCCGGTGCCATTGGCCTTGCCGTGTCCCCCCGTCGCAGTAATCGCACCGTCAACGGTGATGGTATCGGCCACGATAAGTTTAATGGCACCGCCTCCGCGACCGCCCATATTTATGTTGCCGCCGCCACTACCCAAGGCCGTGGGCTGCGTATGGGAACCATAGGGTGAGCCGCCCCACGTGTTACCGCTACCACCGTATCCACCATAGCCACCGCCGGTTGATGCAAGGTGCCCGATTCCGGGACCCTGGTAACGGGGAAAGCCCAGGTAATTGGCTGATATCGCAGCACTCGCTTCAATGTTGACCACATTTGAGCGCAATGTCACACCACTACCATGGGGGTTGCCCGCTGTACCACCCGAGGCCGCATTGATGGCGCTGGCATCTCCCTGTAATTCCAGCGAGGCACCGCTGGCAATATGAAGATGATCGATGTCGTACTCGCCCGGTACCAGTGCAACCGAACCATTAACGGGATTACTTGCATTCCAAAGCTCATTCCATAAATTAGAGGGTGAGGTGGGTACCCAGACGGTGCCGTGGTTGGCGTCACCATCACCGCCTGAGCGTGCACTGATCACGCCCGTAAAAGTTTTGGAACCAGGGGTCCATGTCAGCGAAATCCGCCCGCCTCCGCCATCGGTAGAGGTACCATCGCCGCCATTGGCCGAGATGATGCCCGTACCGGACAAGGTGTCGGTTATGATCCACACGCTGCCGCCGGAACCAGTCCCCCAACTCGCTAGACTCCCTTCGCCGCCGTTGGCCGAAATCGTGCCATCAACTGTTAATGTGTCCGCAACAACCAGCTTGATCGCGCCACCACCATCGCCGCCTCCACTGTAACCGCCGGCGCTTCCCAAGGCAGTTGGCTGTGAGGCTGACCCGTACCGCACAAGTTGAGTCGACATTCCTGTATCGTAACCACCGTAGCCGCCGTGTGTCGCACTGCCAGTGGACTGAGATATCCGACCCGGCCCATCAGCGTTGTAGAAACCCTGACGGTCGGCGTTAATTGAAGCTCCGGCAGCCACAGTGATATTCGCTGCGTTGATGACAATCCCCTGTCCATGCGGCTCGCTCACTGTACCACCTGATACTTCGTTAACGGCACTGGTGTCTCCTTTGAGTGTGATACTGGTTCCGGTCTCGAGCTTAAGATCACCCGTGATAGTAAGTTCGTTGGTACCTGCAGCAAAACCCGGCTGGAAGGTGACCGTCCCGGAATAATCCGAATACAGGGACATTGCCCCCAAGCTATCCACGCTGGCATCGACGATGCAATCGGTAATCGACAAATTGCTGAATACAACCTTCTCTCCTTCGGCGGGTACATGGCCGAGGTTCCAATTGGCGGGATTAGACCAAAGACCGTCACCACCAGCGTTGCTCCACGCAATCTCATTAAGACCCACTATTTCGAGCGAAACTTCTGCAGTGCTTTGCCCGCTACCAGAGGATGCGATGATAGTTAGCTGATGCATGCCGGAGCGAAAAGAGCTTGGAATGGATAGGTAGTAGCTATAGATCCCGTCGCCCGCGATGGCATCGCCGTGAGTCCCATCGTCATAAAAGAGCTGTGTTGCACTCCCACCGACGGTTGATAAGTCCATTGTAACGGTAAATGAGTCGCCATCTGGATCGACAGCCCAGACTGTAAACAATACGCCGGATGCTCCGTCTGCAATCACACTACTAGCACTGCTCGTAACATTAAGAATATTCGCCCCTCCCGTGGGCGTTCTCTTCCAGCCAACCCTAAGGGTATGACAGGACTGACAGATTTTAGGTTGATTTGAATCCGGGTCAAACATAGCACCCACAGTGTCAACCACCCGAGCCATCGGATCTAACTGTGCGGTATAGTAGCGGTATGCACTTCCGTAACTAGGCCAGGCCTCACTGCTGGGTTCATAGCTGGCATTACTATCATCGACGGTAACAACCGCCCCAGTGCTCACTCGCTCAAAGCTAATGGGGAAAGCGAAAATCATTCCATTAGCATCTAAATTGCTCAGCTCGACGTACTCTTCCCCAGACCCCTGAAAAGTGAACACGCCAAGCGTGCTCAAGCCCATCTGATTGAGAGTCTTTATCTCGGTAGAAGCCCCGCCGTTGTAACGGATGGTGAACTGCGTCTTTGTTGAAGCAACATAGGCATTGTTATAGGGATTCCATGACATTTTGATCTCATAGTCTCCAGCCAGCGGTAATGTTGGTGTAAATCGGGCCTTGGCCGAACCATCTCCGGGATAGACATAGGAGAAGTTAAATCCCGGCTCTCTGTCCGTCGAACCGGGAGTGCTTATAAGCTCCCCTTGGCGGATCATAGCGCTGTTGGGAGCGCCATGAACATTGTGACAAATGGTACAAGTCGTATGTGAATCATAGGGGGAATCATCACCTTGATCATAGGCATCCCAATCCGAATCAACGCTGCCGCTTGAGAGATGGTACCAATGAAGATTGGCATCAGGCCAGCTTTCGGAACGGAAATTGGTGCCGTCATCGTCGGCCTCTTCCGTGCCTACCACCTTGGTGGAATCGTGACAGCGCAAGCAGAGTGCAAATTCATCAAGCTGGGAGCCAAGAGCCCATGAGCCCTGGCTTGTGCGTGGCACAACCAGCGCAGGCTGGCCATCCACATCACGCAGTCTGTAGGCCTCATTATAAGCATGCGTATCACCCGGAGCCGCCAGCAAGTCGGCGTCATAGCTACGTGCATCGTGGTCGACATGGGATTTATTGGCATCATGACATTCCAGGCAATCGAATTTATGGCCCGTCACATAATAGCCATAGGTCGTGTTGTCCCCGAGCACATTGGGCGCAAGCACTGCCGGATCGTCCCACTTGATGGCATCAGCGACGATCACTCTGCCGGTCGGCTCTATAGCGTCACTGAGAGTAACCGAACCCGTACTGCCTGCAACGAAGGGAAAGGTACCCAGCAGATTCCAGCGACCACCGCTCCATGATCTTTGATTCTTGTCCACTGTTTCGGAACCACCCTCGTAGTTGACGGTATAAGGGGCATCTACGACGTTGCTTACGCCCGGATTCCACCAAGCGTAGACCTTGTACTCTCCGGTTCGCGGCAGAGTGGGTTGCCAGGTAAAAACATCCTCACCTGTGCCACTGCCTACGCTGTGCTCATGGTCATCTCCAATATGACCAGAAGGAACCGATTGTGTCGTCCAGTCTCCTACACGACTAGTTTCGAGATCTGAATTGTCGATGACCAGTGGCGTGAAGACTTCGCGTCGACTTCTGGCCGGCGCGTCGTCGTGACAGCTCGCACACCAGTTTTCATTACCGGCGGTAAGCGCCGTGCGGCCGGTCTCATAGACGCCAGTCTCGAAATTGGTCTTGGCCATGATGACTCCATCGCTGGCACCACCTGGGCTGTGGCAGTTGTCGCAGACCGTCGTTGAGGCCAGTGGCTCTCCGTCGGCGAATAGCGGGAAATTCGACGTATCGTGGCATTCCTCGCAACCCACCTGGATCAATCCGCCACCGGCCACCGGCAGCAGATGGGTGGGGTGTGACTTTTGTGTGCCATGACAGGAATTCGTATCGCCACAACTCGTCCCTGAACCACCACCGTGCAAGAAGCCATTTTCATGCGAGTGGCAGTCTATGCATGCCCTATCGTAGTTATGGACAGGATCTTCCATCTCGTCATTTTGCCAATGCGTGGTGTTTGCGTGACAGTTCTGGCAAATACCGGTATACGGCTCTTCAGTAAAGGTAAAGGTATTCGGATCTTCAGCGACCACGTTGGTTTGATAGACGGCGGATCCGACGGCCTGAGTAACGTAATCGTTTATATTGGATCGAATCAAAAACAGGTTGTCGGCGGTTTGACCGGTATGGGGATCGGTGGTCTCAGTGGAACCATGGGGATCATGGCAAGCGCCACAGCGGATAACAATGGTTTCGCCGCCGCTGTCGACCGTGTGCGGTGCGAATTGATAGAGGCTTTCGCGTGAACTGGCAAGCCCCCCTACTATGTGACAGCTCCTGCACATGTTCTCTTGCTGTTCTGCCGTTTTTGCAACGATGGGACTCGCTGCGTCCCCCTCCGCGCCATGGCAGCTGTTGCATGTGATAGTCCCATTATGGGGAGCTTTTAGGGACCAGCTGCTGGCAGAAAAAAAACAGAGTCCGATAAAAACGATCCAACAACGGCTCTTTAACAGCGTAAGTGTTGGTTTGTTGTGGCTATGTTTTACGGTGTTGGGTTTTACGGTGTTGGGTTTTACAGCGTTGGGATTCATAGCATTGAGCCTTAATTCATTTCCTGGATGCGGGCGTTGTCGGCATCATTGACCAGAATGGTGCCAGCAGACGTCATCTCGATATCCATGGGTAATTTGAACTGGCCTTGCTCTGTGCCGAAGCCGCCATAAGAACTGATGTAAGCACCGGTATCAGGATTGAGGATTTGCACACGGTTGAGATAAATGTCCGCCACATGAAGTCGATCCTGTTGATCGATCAGCACACTTTGCGGGCGACCAAAGCGCCCCTGCCATTCAGTTTCGCCCATTTTGACGCTGGAGCCGAGTGTTCTGAGAAAGGTGCCGTCCAGCGCAAAGACCTGAATGCGACTGTTACTGGTATCGGCGACGAATAACTCCTGGCGGTTGTTGCGCGTGGCCAGGTGCAAACCGGTGGGAAAGTTTAGCTCGCCATCGGCACTGCCACCGGGTTTGCCGATACTGCCGGTTAACACGCCTTCGACGTTATAGACCCAAACGGTGTTGCTTTTGCTGTCAGCCACGTAGTAATTGCCGTTGCTGTCGATGACGATGTCAGACGGTGATTGGATTTCTGCGTTACCAAAACTGCCCACCAGATCCCCATTCATGGTGTAAATATCAATGCGGTCACGATCGCTGCTGCCGACCACAATGCCGGTCTCGGGTTGGGTGCGTATGGCAATGCCCAGAGGACTGCCCAGATTGCTGATTTCTTTTTGCAGTAATAAATCGGTGGAGAAAATAAAGACCGAGTTTAATTCAGCATCCGTGACATACAGGCGTGAATCGGGGCCTTGCACAAGGCGAGTCGGAAATTGAACGGTGTTGTTGGCATGCGAGGGGTCGTTTTCGGCAGCGTTGGGAGAACCCGTGCCGCCATTGTCGGGATTAATCGTGTCAGGCACAGGCGTATCAGAACTGCTGCTGCCACCGCCGCCGCAGGCGACCAGGGCCAGGATTATCAAAAGCAGTAAGAGGTAATAGGGCCAGGCGTGCTTGCTGTGCTTATCAGCCAGGTTGGCTACTGTGAGTGGTTTAATATGTGTATATTGCAATGTATCCACTGTTTGCTAACTCCATGCGTCGTCAATTTGACAAAAATTGATGTGATTGCTCAAGTACTTACTGTCACGTTTATGACGTGTAGTAATGGATAAAAATGCCCATGTGTAATGCACTAGAGTTATGCAACACCCTAGTTTCCAAAAGAGAAATCCGTTAAATTGGAGTTGAAGCAGGCCTATTCCACTGATATCTACGTCACCAATTTATGAAGGCGCCATAACCACAGATATCAATACCCTCCCAATTTGATCGAATGTTCAAATTGGTTGCCGTGTATAAATATGGATGCATCACTGCTTAAAAGCAATGACTCTAAGCACTACACGCCTTAATAGCAAACAGACCAGTGACATGCATCAAAATAATGTCTCAAATGCATGATTCAAAAAACAGCAAAACACTAACGATATTCTGTTAATTCAAAGCAACTAGAAAGACCCACAGGATGGGACAATGTTTTATTTCGGCACGGTTCAATTATAGCGTATTTTGGGTAGCAATCAGACACACTTTTGCCTACCAATTTAACAGCATGATAAAATCTGTCGAAACTTAGTAGGATCAGCTAGGCTGCACGCCTAAAACGAGAATACCCGAGCATCTCAAGCCAGTGCGGATGAGATTTCCCCGTGAGTAATTCTGCTGATGATCTACCTTGGCGACTTGGATGATTTCTCTTATCAAACGGTTTGTGATTTAGAAAGAAACGCAACAAATCCAAAACACCATGCTCGATATCTTGTCGTAAACAAAAGTAGGTTCCCAGTCGGCTATTGAGATTCTCAACCATCGAACTGGTTCGCTCTGTACTCGTCAACGCCAGAATGACAGCATCTTCCACATCGTCAAACTTATCACCAAGCAAGTGATGTGAAAGGTGTAACCCTCATTTGAACCCCGCCCCAATTCGGATACCTGGCTGTAGTACGACGACCTTCGTATCTGCTCGCCGCTTCAATATCTTTGAAGCTCAGTATGAATCGGTAGCATAGCCTAATCACATGACTGATAATTTGGCTAAAATAGCGCAAACATTTATAGATTGTCATGCTTGCCAATTTTACAGGGCGGGGGCAGTTTGATGGCACTCACTACTCTCTACCAGACTCGCCAAACTGATCTCGCTGAGAAAGTCATGCATCTGCTTACTTAAATCACGCCATAGCGTATGCGATAAACAGATATCGCCATCCTGACAATCATTCAAACCGCCACACCCTGTCGCATCCATAATTTCATTTACAGCATCAACAATCTGCGCCACAAAGATCTCAGCACTATCTCGGCTTAAGCGATAGCCACCACCTGGCCCACGCACACTGCTAACCAAATCATTCCTTCTCAATTTGGCAAACAATTGCTCAAGATAAGACAAAGAAATATCCTGACGCCCTGAAATGTCTGCCAGACTAATAGGACCAGAGCCTGAATGAATTGATAGATCAAGCATTGCTGTCACTGCATACTGACCTTTAGTTGTTAATCGCATAGTTTTCTCCCGCCATTTACACTGCCAGGTTCATCACGCTATAACCAAGCAATAATGTGATGTGTAATTCTTTTTGGCCAACCAACATAGGGTATCAACACTCCCTTAGGTCCATATTAAACTCTGCGCTTCCTCTGGATGCTAAAATTAGTACCACATGCGCTTGGCCTCTATTCAATGCCATGCTCCGTTCTTATATCATTGCTTTTACCGTCACCATGACAGGAGGCACAGAGTTCTACTTCCGTACCATTATCGATCAGCGATTGGCTTGTACTAAATGACGCGCCGTTTAGA
>PIVM01000851.1 GCA_003353945.1 Gammaproteobacteria bacterium | reverse complement strand
CCTGTATATCTAATGATCGGCCCCTTACACCTTCCATGACCTTTCTAGCATGTTTGATTTTCAGCTGTACATTCATCTAGCGATTGTGAATGGTGTACCTTAAATCTCTACACAGCAGATCCTGAAAACCAAATCAAAATATATTTTTTAACTGCTTATAAATCGATCCTACTCGGTCGGTGATTCTAGAGTGATTCTCCAAAAACTAATTTGTGTGTGCTAACTCATTCACTGATACATATTTGATTTCAAATGTGATTCTTCAAAAATCGATTAAAAAGTGATAAAAAGGTGATTTTCAAACTGATTCAGGACTGATTTCACTTAAATCAGATGAAAAGTGATTCATAAATTTCTTCTTAAATTGCTCAAAAACCAGTATAGAAAAAATAATTTTTTAGTGATCAAACGTCGATTCTCAAATCAAATCAACATCAATTAAACTGGAATCAAGCCTTTTTAAATTCAGCAATAAGTTTAAAATAGTACCAGAATCGATTTTTTAATCATATTTTTTGTTGATTTAGGCAGATTCAATCATGGATTAATTAATGGATCGATTTTTCATTAAATTTTAAGCTATTCAAGAGCAACTGTTCCATTATCTATGCAAGAATATAGTTTTAAATCAGATTTTAGTTGATTCAAATATGGTCAATTTAAAATTAATTTTGGGATTGACAGCTTGAATCAACTATTTATCTGTTATTGGTGAACCAAAATGTAATAAGATTTGAATCCCGTTCAGAATCAATAAAACATTGCTTATCGAGTAGGATCGATTTTGCGGTGGTTTGA
>PIVM01000850.1 GCA_003353945.1 Gammaproteobacteria bacterium | reverse complement strand
GGATCCTGCCGTTTGACGGAGATGAGCAGGTGTGGCATGAATGGAGTACCAAGTTCATGGCACGAGCAGATATGTTAGGATATCCACAAGCCCTTGTTAAGGATGGTGTAGCGCTGCCTAACGTTAAGGAAGAATTGAGTGATGACGAGAGGTACGAAAGTGAATGTAATAAGATGGCCTACAATCAGTTAACCCTATGCTGTGAAGGCAGGGCGTTTTCTATTGCCAGTAATGCTAAGAGTGAGAAGCATCCGTGTGCAAACATTGATACGAGAGTTTTTGTGATACCCCGAACTACACGTGCTGTGAAAGTCGCCCATCTGCATTGGTTATGAGCCCAAAAACAGACAGGGCTAGCCAGGGAGGCAGCAGTTTGCCGATCTGGGATGGATGTAGTTCAGAACCTGCAGAATGGGATAACTACAGATACGCAATACAGGGGTGTGTATTCTTTGGGTGGTGACGCGGTAGGACAAGTGTAAGACTGCTTCCAAACGGATAGATGTATTGTGAACCACACTGTGTGGCTAGAAATTACTTTCTCTACAATGTCGGTTTCTACAAAACCGACACTTCACGGTTGTTCACCTATTGACCCACAACATTGGGTCACCTATGTGAAGGCCCCAACGATGGGGCACCTAGGTGCAGACCCCAACATTGGGTCACCTAGGTGCAGCCCCCAACGATGAGTCACCTAGGTGCAGACCCCAACGATGGGTCACCTAACATGTGTGTGACCCCAACGATGAGTCACCTACATGCATCCCCAACGATGCATCATCTACATGTGACCCCA
>PIVM01000849.1 GCA_003353945.1 Gammaproteobacteria bacterium | reverse complement strand
ATTGCATCGCGGTTCATGGCCAAGTATAAACAATCGCTGATCAATAACCGATGACCTCATGTTCTCGTACACGGAGCGCAGTGAAATGACAACAGGCTAGTATTCCATCCCCGTGCTGCTCCGTCTATACTGACTTCATGGCCGCTCAACGTACGTTGTTGTACATCTGGCAGCGTGGTACGGGGTTCTCCACAGGAAGTTGTACACAGAGGCACGCGCAACATATAAAAGGTATATAAGCTGATGCTTTGGCCAAGTTCATCAACTGTCTACAGAATGATTCTCTTGTCTCATCATCTTGTCATGATGGAAATGGTTGAAGAGAGGAAGATGCTGGGAGAGGTGGAGGGAGGTGGTGTGCACGCGAAGGGGAGATTGAGCAAGAAGATGCTGCGGGCCAGGAGAAAGAGGTTCAGGAAGATTAAGAGGATGCCTGTTGCTCCTGCAACCAGTGAACCTGATGGTACCAGTGAACCTGATGGTGATCACCAAGCAATTGGAGAACAAGACAATGGTGCTTGTGGTGGTGCTACTTTTTCTTTGCCTCTGGTTGTTGGTGATGGTGGTCGTGAGGAAGGTGCTGGCCTTGATGTGGGGCAGGAAGAAGTTGTTGGTGGTGGTGTTGGTGGTGGTGATTGTCAACTTGCTGCTGCTGGTGCTGCTGCTGCAGCAGCATCCATCTTCTGTGGCCACCACAGCAGGCACGCTGCTGGCTGGCCCTTCTACAATGGGCCGCTTGGGGTGACAGTATGTCTACCAGATCACCGGTAGCTAGGTATGCCGTTACCCCTGTTACCTT
>PIVM01000848.1 GCA_003353945.1 Gammaproteobacteria bacterium | reverse complement strand
ACGACGTACTGGCACACGTTCTCAATTTCCGTCATATCTGGCTTATCAAAATGGTGCCGTACAGCCTGTCAGCATGCCAAGTGGTGAGAGTGTTCTGTGCTGTATTGCGGGCCCTCGGGACCTCTCCCATTATGGCTCTTGGAATTGTTTTTCTTACAGGGTATCCGACTGTAAAGTTGCTCTGCAATGCTATGTCATTCTCTCTTCTCTTCCATAGTCTCTTGCTAAATTTTACTTAGTGCGCTCGCCCCCTGCCCCCTCTTTTGTTTTGCGCGCCACGTCTCTCAAAGATTTTTTGGAGTTTCGGCAGCCACAAAAACAACCATGTTGTGATGGCATGTTCCGTGCGCCTAAAAGGCAACCGCCGGGAGTTAATTAGTGGTCAGCACGTGTATCTTGATCCCATCGCCACGGCGCAGCGAGTGATATGCGGCGATTTCAACGTATCAAGCTAGTTGATATGATCTACGGCTCTACATATCGCCGGCGATGTATCGACACGACAATGAATAGCCACCGAGTTGAAGGGTGGGGGAGTGCCATTAGAATACAATTATTTTGTCATGCAGCCAACATCAAACCACAAAATTATTTGGATTCGGTCGATCGCCTTCATTCTTCCACCACCCTTAACAGCATGGCACAACAATTGCCTGCATGACGACATCGCAAATGCACACCACACATCCTCACACATCTCTATCAAGAGGAGTATGTGCCGCAATAGATATTTGGCAATCCACATCTTTTATCGGAGGAGTAGTGGATAATAATGATACGCATAAAACGAGTGTGATGAT
>PIVM01000847.1 GCA_003353945.1 Gammaproteobacteria bacterium | reverse complement strand
TATTGGTGATAGGATACAAATATGCCAAGAACAGTACGACTTGAATATGAAAATGCCTTTTACCATGTAATGAATCGGGGCAGAGGACGGCAGACACTTTTTCATGGTGAATATTATTATCAGAGTTTCTGCCAAACCCTTCAAGAGGCCCAGCAACGATTCGGAATTTTGATTCACGCCTACTGCCTGATGGGTAGTCACTATCATCTACTACTGCAAACACCGCATGCAAATCTTAGTCGAGTTATGCGGCATATCAATGGTGTTTATACACAGAGACATAATCAACTCAGGCGAAGTGATGGGTCAATATTCAGAGGTCGGTTTAAGTCAATTACGGTTGATGCAGATGCATACTTGCTACAGTTATCACGTTATATCCACAGAAATCCCATCGATATGCGCCGCCCCATAGTCTCGCAATTGGAGGCGTATCCATGGTCGAGCTATCCAGCTTACATTAATGCTTCAAAAAGTCCTGAGTGGCTGAGTCGGGAGCTGACTTATCAGATGTTGGGCAATAGACAGCGTTATTCAGGGTATCGGAATTATGTCGTAAATGGTGTTGATGAAGAGATCAATCGATTTTATGATAAGGGAAATGTTGCTACTGTACTGGGATCAAAGGCGTTCAAGCAGAAATTGCTGGAACAGCGAAAGTTGATCGATAAAGGGATTGATCTCTACAGCCTATTAGAAAAACCTGAGGTATCAAGAATAGTTGATATTGTTGCTGCACAGTATAAAATTTCCCCGAAACGATTAACTAAGCCACAACTGCACAAAAATCCAAACAGAGT
>PIVM01000846.1 GCA_003353945.1 Gammaproteobacteria bacterium | reverse complement strand
GCAGCAGGTGCGTACCCTGATGGAAAATTGATTTGATGGGTTTCTTCCACCCCCACGCTTGGGCCAATATGTTAAAGTGCGAAAAGGTAGCATCAATTCAATGAGACGCTGCACTAGTATAACAATTACTACCCTTCAGCAGGCTATACCATTGATGATCTGAGCAACAATGATTGCGATGATTCTGACGCCACGATCAATCCGAATGCTGCAGATCCGATCAATGACGGCACTGACCAAAACTGTGATCGCGCCGATGGTGTCTACCCCGAAGCGGGATATGAGTGGATAGCGAAGAACCATTATTGTGACTCTCCACATACCAAAGACTTTGATGAAGATGGTTGCTTTGTATGCAGCGGTGATGGTTATTATGTTCCCGACTGGGCAAAACCAAGCATCATTGCCAACGGCGGTGCTTATGACTGTGATGAGCTTAACTCTGCTATCAATCCTGGTGCAGCGGATTCCAGTGTTGACGGAGTTGATCAAAATTGCGACGGTGTAGACGGTTCCTGACAGTTTGGTTTAAATAATAATCAAAAAACATTCAGTAGTTTCGAAGGTGCGCGGGGCGCACCCTACACAACGCTTCGTGCTTAACTAAATGGCATTGGGGTTGAACCGGGCGGCTATTCCCTTTTGCGCGCTACTACCCAGCACGATTTGTGCGGTATTTGTGCGGTATTTGTGCAGTACAGGCAAAGGTGATTCGGTGAAACAAAATGTAAACGCCTCTACTCGGCGCGTGGCTGTCGGTCAGCTTGAACTTCATCCTCGGTATGTTATTTGGGAACTGAC
>PIVM01000300.1 GCA_003353945.1 Gammaproteobacteria bacterium | reverse complement strand
AGCCAATTAACGCTGACCGCAAAACATCGGCGGTATAGTTAAATTATGTGGTACGCATTAAGTTCTTATAAAATTCAACTTTAATCTTACGCATTATGCGGCAGGTTATCGTAACGTTAGAATTCGCATATGAAATTTTGTTTTTTAATATTTTTACTAGCTGTTACTTCAGGATGCTCTAGTAAACCATATATCATTAAACAAACAGACATATCAGTGCTTAATTCACAAGAAATATATGTCGTAAATCATGGTTGGCACACAGGTTTTGTCGTACCCTCACATTCAATAAAATCCAAATTACCAAAGCTAGTTAATAGATTTAAAAAGTCGCCTTTTTTAGAATTTGGTTGGGGAGATAAAGGATTCTATCAGGCAGTACAAATTACATCAGGTTTAACCCTACAAGCAATTTTTTGGCCTACAGAATCTGTTGTACATGTTGTGGCAGTAAACGAAAGGCCCGATATCTATTTTTCTAATAGTGACATAGAAATCTTGTGCCTTGATAAAAAACAATACGCTTTACTAATTAGTTTCATTGAGCACAGTTTCTACAAAGATAACTACGGTCAAATCGTAAGTTTGGAAAATGGAATTTATGGTAACAGTCAATTTTATAAAGGTGAAGGGGATTATTATTTATTGAACACTTGCAATAAATGGACAGCCAAAGGTCTAAAAAGTACTGGATTAGATATCCAACCAATATTTAAACTAACAGCAGGAAGCATTATGTCATTTTTGTCAGCGGAAAACAAAGAGCTGAACAAAGGCTCATGTTCGGCAATTAAGGTTAAAGACATTGCTCCTTCCGATCTATAATGCTTGATACTACAATGAAAAAATTCTAACCAGTCAATTAACGCTGACCGCAAAACATCGGCGGTATAGTCAAATTTTGCGGTACGCAGCAAGTACTACAAAAATTCAGCTTTAATCGTCCGCTAATTTGCGGCAGGTTATCGTAACGTTGAACCGAACCGCTACGCGGAAAAGACAGAATAAGCTGCAATTTCCTTTCTTCTCACCAACGTTTTCCCAAATCGCTCCACCCTTCAGTTCTTCTTTGAGTAAATTATCTCCTGATGGGCGACCATTTCGGTCGCCCCTAAGAATCAGGAGGTATTATTATGACAAGAGGATATCAATACAATTTCGAAACGCACCTTTCTTTACAGCGACTTGCTCCTAAAACAAAAGAAGCGTATCTGAGGGCAATAGCAGGCCTGGCAAACTATCACCAACAAGCATCGGAAGACTTAACCAATGACCAGATCCAGGATTATCTGTTGTACTGCATTCAGGAAAAACAGCTTGCCTGGTCAAGCTGTAACGTTCTTTTCTGTGGATTAAAAAAGTACTACCAAGAGTTCCTCGGCCGAAATGAAACAGAATTCACAATCCCTCCCAGGCCCAGATCCAAGCAGCTTCCCATGTTGTTGAGCAAAGAGGACGTTGCCAAAATACTAGGCGTTCCTGCAAGTCTGAAGCACAGAGCACTGTTGACAACGGTATATGGTTCAGGGCTTCGCGTAAGTGAAGTTGTCAAACTTAAGCCGGTCCATATCGAATCAAATAGGCTGAAGATCAGAGTTGAGCAAAGCAAGGGCCATAAAGATCGATATACGATTCTGTCCCGGAAAGGTCTAGATCTTTTGCGTGAGTATTGGCGAGCGTATCAACCAAAGAGTTGGTTGTTCTTTGGTAGGGAGAAAGATCAACCCATGTCCATTAATACAGCTCAACGCATTTACTATAATGCGAAGGAAAAAGCAGGAATCACTAAAGGGCGTGGAATCCACACACTCCGTCACTGCTTTGCCACCCATTCACTTGATGCAGGTACAGATGTCTTTGTCATTAAACGATGGATGGGCCATTCATCTATAAAAACGACCTGGAAGTATATTCACCTTACTCCTGATTACCTCATAAAGATGAAAAGCCCTCTTGATATGCTGGGGGAAGGAGCTGAATCATGAGACCCAAATACGAAGTGGCTGATATCTTCAGACTTTATGGCAAACGGTATCGGAAAACCCATTGTATGAGTCCTGAACAGCATAAGGTCATGGCTGCCATAATGTCCTGCAGAACATCACGACTTGGTGGCCATAAAGAGACCTGTGAGAATTGCGGTACAAGCAGAAATTGTTACAATTCATGCCGGAATAGGCATTGTCCCAAATGTCAAACGATGACAAAGGAAGTGTGGCTGGACAAACGACGTGAAGAACTTCTTCCCTGTGGTTACTTCCATGTGGTTTTTACTCTTCCGCATGATTTGAATCCGCTCATTCTTGCCAATCGCAAAGAGCTACTCACCTGTCTGTTTGCTGCAGTAAAGAAGACCCTGTTCGCATTTGCAGCTGATCCTCAATGGAGGCTTGAAGGTAAACCAGGGGTACTTGCTGTTCTTCACACCTGGAGCCAGACCTTGATTGATCACTTCCATCTTCATTGTTTGATCCCTGCTGGTGTTCTTTCATTTGACAGCAAGCGATGGATTAAAGGCAATGAAACGTTTCTGTTCCGGGAGGATTCTTTGGCGAAAGAATTCAAGAAACAGTATCTCTACATGGTTGAAAGCCAATTAAAACAACTTGCAGTCACTGGAAATGATTCATTATTGCTGAGGCGTGCCAGAGAAAAAACATGGATTGTTTATGCGAAAAAACCATTCGCCGATCCAGAGCAGGTCTTGGAATATCTTGGTCGTTATACTCATAGAATTGCCATATCCAACCACAGGATCAAATCAATTGATAATGGCAAGGTCAGTTTTACTTACAAAGATCGTCGCGACAATGACAAGAAAAAGACAATAACTCTTGATGCTATGGAATTTATACGCCGTTTCCTTCTTCATGTTCTTCCGAAACGTTTTATGAAAATAAGATACTATGGGTTCCTTGCCAATATCTGTAAGAAAAAAGCAGTTCTCCTGATTCGCAGGTTGATCGGTAAATTCATGAAGATCAACATCTATGTCAAAGAGACCATTCGGGAAAAGGTGTTACGATTGACCGGCAAGGATATTCTACTCTGTCCCTATTGCAAGCAAGGGCAAATGATATGTAGTGGGAGAATGAACGCCTGGAACACAAGCTGAGACTATAAAGCAGTATAACTTCTTCTGACATCCAAAAAATGTCTTGGAGTAGTGCGCCTTTTTTCCAGCGCTGAACACTAAAACTTGTAAAATTAAACTGTCTAAGCCGATATGTATCCCTTAAAAAAGCAAATGATTCATTCTCACCATTCAAATAACATAATTTACTCATTACTGAACAGTAAAAGAATA
>PIVM01000845.1 GCA_003353945.1 Gammaproteobacteria bacterium | reverse complement strand
AAATGCCCTGTGCTAAGCACGATGAGCATCCTCAAAAATACATTTCTACCAGAGCCGAGTACCATGGACTGGCTTCCCCCTGCTCCCAACACCTCTTGTTACATCATTTACACCTCGGGCACAACAGGGGATCCCAAGGGTGTAGTGCTTGAGCATGCAAATATCTCTTCTTACATTCAACATGGGGCACCATGCTTGTGCAAGAATCTGGGTCCAGGTAGCCGAATCTTGCTCTCAAGCCCCATGACCTTTGACTTGAGCTGTAGTATTCAGTTTTCTGCCCTCTCCACTGGTGCTACTCTGGTGCTTGCATCCAAGACCGCATTGTTGGGTGAGCTGGAGCTAGTCATCAACACAGCAAAGGTGAGATGACTGGCTTATTAATCAAAGAACATTATACACATGCTGAAGGGCATCCAATTGTTTGTTTGACACTTCATTTGGTTTACAGATCACTCACCTCGACATGGTACCATCACTCTTTGAGCTTGTTGTCTACTGTGACCTCCCCTCGGTGGAGTGCATTGATCTTGGTGGAGAGTGTGTGCCTCAGCACCAACTGGAAATGTGGCGGGGCAAGGTCAAGCACTTTGTGATTTCATATGGCCCCACAGAGACGACCATTGCTTGCACTGCACTGGAGTTTGATGACAGCACAGAGCATGCATCCTCCAACATCATTGGGCTCCCATTACCTAATGTTACCTACTACGTGCTTGATAAACACCTGCAGCCAGTACCAGTGGGTGTGATGGGTGAACTCTACATTGGGGGTGATGGTGTAGGAAGGGGTTACCTCAAC
>PIVM01000299.1 GCA_003353945.1 Gammaproteobacteria bacterium | reverse complement strand
GGCTTGCATGTTTCAGCTGTGAAAAAGGTCTCCCATAGCTATGAGCATATTGACCCTGCGCTGGTTGGAAATGAACGGCACATTCTTGTATCTGATCTCTCTGGCCGAAGCAACATCCTCAGCAAGATCAATGAATTTGCTTTCGGTGCTCAGGATTTGAGATCCCCTGAATGGCAGAAACGTATTACGAAAGTGCTTCAGGAAGTCAAGGCACTCGAGATGACTGGGTATACTTTTGAGGGAGCGGATGCATCGCTTGGACTCATGGTGAAAAGGTTGCTACCTGAATATGTTTCCCCCTTTGAGCTGATTGATTATTCCTCCTTGTCAAGATCGGCAAGGGATGAGGAGGGTCTATGTCGTGCAACAGTAAAATTGAGGGTGCCGTGTTCCACATCCATTGATTTTATGCAGCAGTTTGATTACTCACCACCCAACTCAACTATGGACTTCAATGTAGTACTAGAGTGCGCTGAAGGAAATGGCCCTGTTGATGCTGTTGCTAAGGCCATGTATAAAGCATTGTTGCCTACGTACCCTATTCTGGAACATGTGTATCTCAGTGATTATAAGGTCAGAATACTTGACAGGCACGAAGCTACTGCAGCAAACACAAGAGTATTGATTGAATTCTCAGACTCTAATCCCAAGAAAGAGTGGACGACGGTTGGCGTTGGTACAGATGTCATTTCAGCCTCTCTTAATGCCCTGGTGGATGGGTTCCAGTATGGTTTGAACATGGTACATGGCGATTTAAAAAAGTGATGATCAGAGTCCAATGGGATATCAAAGTATAATTAAATGTCATCAATGTGGGTGTGGTGGTATAATGTGCACTCCAGGGTTCAGTCATTTCCACCCTGTGACAATAGCAAGGCACATTGTGAACCATGAGTGATGATTATTTTACAGCCTGTTGGTTTGTCCTCGTACTATGCGTACGTACCTTATAAGCACAAGAATCAAAGTCTATTGAAGCTGATGTCGTCATCGCTCTACCTGGTGTTCTAACAACTGCTGGAAGGAAGTGACAGATGGTAGTTGTCCCTTGCAATGGTAGCAGCATTCCTTTCTGCAGAGTGAGCAGTAGCGGTGGCAGGGTGGCAAGAACACCAGCTGCTATAACACAACTACGAAAACAGATCTATCAACATAAATGACAATGATTGTACTAACAATATTACGAGTATATCTATCAACAGCAAACAAAAAGATGGCAATGACTATAACCGTTGCACGTATGGATAAGGTGTCACATCTACTTATTGACTCGTTGTTGGGATAGAAAGTGACATCCAGTAGGTTATGTACACACAACATTTCCATCGTGCAGGACATATAGTATAGGTTATGAGTTTGGCTAGTGAGATTTCCATTCTTGCAGATTATGGAGTATGATGAACCGTTCCATTTCTAATGATGGTAGAGTACTTGAGATTTGAAAGTCTCTCTCACTCTCTGTAATATCCAATAATATCCAATAATATCCAATAATAGCCAATTATTCATTCAAAGTAACTGCAACAGGACAGAATACTACCTGTGTGGACCACCTTGCGTGCGGTTGATAGTAAAGGGGATCCAACTAAATCTGGTTGGATCCGTTTAGTTGGATCTCTCTCTCTCATTCTCTGTATTCCCCAATAAAAGTGGAATAAGATTGATTGAAAGTAACCGCTGGAAAAGGATACTACTGCCTGTGTGAATTTCGACTAATCACAGGCACGAGTGATAGGGGCAGGTTAGATTCGCTCGTCTCCGAACTCGGAGGGGCCTACAACGTCACCAACCTGGGAACGGTAAACCATCTGCTTGGGATAAGCGTGTGCTGCACTGAAAAGGGTATTCACCTGGACCAGGCTGCCTACCTGCGGAGCACCCTGGAAGAAGCTGGGACAGCGCTCACACCCAGGAGTACACCATGGGATAGCCGGGCCAATGAGGACGACCTGGGGGAAGCACTGGACGCCAAGGGAGCACAGAGGTACAGAAGGCTATTAGGAAAGGTGATGTACGCAGCAAATTGCACCAGGCCGGACATTTGTTTCGCGGTCTCCAACCTGAGCCGCAGCTTGCAGGAACCCAAAGCCCTGCACTGGAGAAGACTCATCAGATTGCTCCAGTACCTGGCTAGCACACCCACACTAGGGTTATTTTACCGACGGGAAACAGGCAGCTGCAAAGTGATAACTTACGCGGATGCGGCCCTGGGTGACGACCAGTCACAAGGAAGAGGAAGGTCAGGCATCATAGTCAAGCTCGGTGGAGGGCCGGTGAGTTGGGGCAGCCATATCCAGCCGGCGGTCACCGCCAGCAGCCAAGCTGCGGAGTTGCTCGCGGTACACGGAGCAGCGCAGGCGACCCTAAAGATCAGCAACCTGTTGGAGGAGCTAGGGTGCAAAGATCGGGGACCCCCGGTCATCCTCGAGGACAATGATGGAGCAAGGGCAATGATTATGGGAAATGAAATTGCCGCCAGGACAGATCCCAGCGATACGTAGCGGGTAGTATAAAAAACGATCAGAAAAACAGCTACTGTTATAAGAATTTGACCCGGGGCCAGATAAAGGAAAACACCAAGGGTGGTATTAACCCCTTTCCCACCCTTGAATTGCAAAAACAGTGTGTAGATATGCCCCAATATCACCGTAAAACCGGCCAATATCTGTAGTATAACCAGGGATTCTCCGCCGACACCATAGAACTCTCCCAACCGCCTGATAAGGTATACCGACACTACTCCTTTCAAAATGTCGAGGACCTGCACAGCTATACCCGGCCATTTTCCCAGGACACGAATCGTGTTGGTAGAGCCGAGGTTGCCGCTGCCGAAATCACGCAGATCGATTCCCTTCAGCAACTTCCCGGCAAGGTAGGCAAAGGAAACAGAGCCGATTAAATAGGCGGCTGGGATACCGATTATTAAAGCCTTAAACATATTTGAATTTCAAAGAAATATTATTGTTTTAATCATAATACCCGAATTATTCTGGTTAGGCAACTTTCAGACGCCGGTCAAGACCATATTTGTAAGATTTATTCTAATCCCGCAAACAGGATACAAGTTAAACTTGTAGTTAGCTTTGACAGGTAAATTTGTTTTCCACAATACACTGTGGATAACTTGTGGAAAGATGTAGTAATTAATTAATTTACTGCTTATATTATTTTGCTTTTTAGCAATTTGCCCAACTTTTAAGCAGCTCGTATATGTCTTTATATAACAATAATATATGATATTTAAATTTGTTCAATGGATTACATTTTCGTAACGATACAAGAGGGGGGGAGTAGTTTTCCACAACGTC
>PIVM01000298.1 GCA_003353945.1 Gammaproteobacteria bacterium | reverse complement strand
AAGGTGCTCACTATCTTTTGCAGACTAGGACAGCTGTGCTTAACGGTGACCTTCAGAATACGTTTGAGCGGTGGTATTCAAACCTGAACATTGCGGATTCAGAGAAGGAAGCCGAGGTGTCTGAAACGAAGATGGCGGCTTAATTTTTTTGGAATGTGCCCCCCGGATTTTTATGCTCTCATAGATTAGTACGGCTGCTCGTTCATACCTAAAGTGTGTGAGGCCGGAAGTGGCGAAAAAGATATTAATAGTCCTAATTACTTGGTTATTGAGGTAACGACTGCGAAGGGCAGCTTACCTGTTCCCGAAAGCAAATCCTGCTTTGTGCCATGAACGGACGGTCGATGCTTGCTGGTTTCACTGGCAGCTATCCTACATTTTCGAAAATAATTTTCCTGAATATTAACTCATAATTTCTGCAGGTATCTTCCACAAAGCGGCCGGTCACCGAAATAATAAATTTATCGCACCACACAAAAATGCAGACATCCAGGCCTGTACTAGTTGTCCATTTCTTGCACGACGACTGTCCTTATCTTTTTATCTTTGCACTTATCTTCGAACTCCCCTATCGTAAATAGGTACTTGAGCGTCTTTTAGTAATTGTGCCTGAACATCTAAGCCTAATGCTTCGAATGGATAATAATTTCCCTAAATGTTCTATGCTTAACAATAGCCAATAGCCAATTGTCAGTAGTCAATCTATGAAATTTGAAGATTTGCATTTGTGTGTGGGTGATTCGCTACAGGTTCAATTCCTTAATGATGAATGTGAGGAGGAGCGCTATACAATAAAATTACTGGGTTACAATAAGGACCGTTCGGTCATAGCGACAACACCCATGTTGCACGGTAAGATAATCCGTATGCGTCCGGGACAGGAGTTTAATATAAGACTGACGTCGCCTCGTTTTATGTGTGCGTTCCGTTCATATGTCGAAACTATCCATACTCAGCCTTACTCCTACATGCATCTAGGCTACCCAGCCGCAGTAGAGGCGATTGATTACCGAAAATCCGTTAGAGTAAAGGTAAACCTAGGGGTGTCTCTAATTACGAAGTCATTGCTTGAGGAATCGGGTCAATGCGAGGCCAGCGTTGCTGATATCAGCATCTCTGGCGCTCGGTTACAAACCAACTCTCAAATCGGTGAAATAGGCGATGCTGTTACTCTCATCACCAATGTGACGCTGGCTGACATCAAGCGTGAATTGTTGATAACAGGCATCCTGCGCTCCCAAAAGAGAATAAACACGACAAACGATGAACATTGTAATGAATATGGGATCGAGTTTTTGCCGGGTGACGAAGAAAACCGTTTAGCACTCTATTGCTACGTCTATTCTCAATTTGCCGATACCTTCGCTTAGTATAGAATTATTGAGTGCCACTCAACGCGCACGCCTCCCAAGCTCATTTGAGGTACGGTGCTGTCCAAGTGTATCGATCAAGAGCGCCGTTAAATTCGAGTGTATCGTTGACCGCTATCAGGCCGCCAAGGCCACGCGGAGTATGGTCGGTGCTCGTTTAACTCGATCTGCACTAGGAATATAAACCCAGGCTTTTCGCTGATAAGCAGCAGCATCTAATGGCTCTTGCATCACGGATAGCCATTTTGTTGGCTACCCTGCTGAACTCGATAACCCATATCACATTTTGTTTGGCTGAATTACAACATGCAATACAGCCTTGTTTAAAATCGTTTTGGCACGATAGATAACAGTGCAATGCCTCGTATTTCTTTCTGCCAGTTATTGACAGACTACTTTATTTCACTTTTGTTGACCAACAAAAACTGAATATAACCACCCGATGTTGTTCGTACTGTGAGCGGTGGTAAAAACTACTCTGGTGGATTGCTGGTTTCAATTGTGCCCTTGCTCAAGCTGACTGTTGCAGCTCACGATAAACCCTTTTTCTTTAGGCACAGAACGCCGTGCTCAACTGTGGCAAAAAGGGGAGGCCGTTTTTTGGCCGGAGCTTTTTGACATCAGATTGCAGCGCCTTGTTCTGTGGGGGCATCGCTGAATGACAACGACACAATATTCCAATCCCACGTTGATTACTTAAGTCATGACACCCGGGCGATATGGCTTCTTGCCTTGATTGCCATGTTGCGCCCGCTTCTGATTCGAAAGCTTAACCTTTTTGGCGATTAATCCTCGCTTATCTGAGTGACATTCAAGCTCAACTGTGACACCAACTTTCAAAAACTGACAATTAACAAGGTCAGCTTTGCGTACCATTATGTCTGGGCCGCCCCCATTATCCAGAAAACCAGATTCCTTATCTTGGAACCATTTCTTAACTACAGTTTGCAATATTCCGCCCCTAATTTAGCATACATCACTATCGCTTTTTACTAGGTAGCATCACCTCTAAAGGATGAGTGATGCGCTAGTCCAGTAACTCTTTCATACTCTTGACACAGAACGCTGCAATCACCGGCCGAGCGCCAGGCCGATGGTACATTGCCTTGTTAATTGCTTTTATACACTCTAGCCCGATGACCTATTTTGACTACGTGTACCACTAGTACTTCTTCTCTAATTTCATACACGATTCGATAAACACCTTGCCTAACCCGATAACGCTCTTGAGCGGAAAGCTTTATGCATCCTTCCGCACGCGGATCTTCTGCCAATGCGTCAATCCTACTCAGAATGCGCTTTACATCCTGCTTGGCAATACCACGCAAGTCTTTAACAACCGACTTTTTGAAGGTGACTTTATATTTTGCCATGCTTCTTTAGGTCATTGAGCAGGGCCTCATAACTGATCTCTTTTTCGTCCGCTCTCTCAGAAAAAGCAGCAAGATCTTCCTGATCTTCACTCATAAGCAACCGGACTGCTTCATCTACCAACTCAGAAACAGAAAGTTGAGATGAAGCTGATTTGATCTTAAGTGCTTGATGTATATCAGGTTCAAAGTAGATGGTTGAACGTTTAGATAGATTGCTCATAACGACCTCCTAGCAACATTATAACGCTATAACGTTTAGGCGTCCATGCTTGCGGCACAGAACGCCCCAATTTGCGGCATTTGCACTTGGAGGCCGAAGGCCGGAGCTTAAGGCGTGTGACCGGCATGGTAGCCATCTAGGTGGTGAAAGTCCATCCATTACCCTGAAAGGAGGGAATATGTAGTCGAAGACAAGGGTGCCCGAAGAAACCATCTCTTGCTGCCCAGCAGGGAATACAGGTGAGAGATTGGCCAATGAGGGATCTGAAGGAAGTCCTAGACAAAAAGTGCCACCTAAAGGCAGTGAACCTTAGAAAAGGCTGTGAGTGGGAACAGGTGCCGCTGAT
>PIVM01000297.1 GCA_003353945.1 Gammaproteobacteria bacterium | reverse complement strand
GTCCGTCAATAATGAATCAGATGTTTCTTTTAGTACAATGTTTGAAGATGCTCACAGTTTCAACCAGGACCTTTCTAGTTGGGACATGAGCAGGACCGGGGACACAGGGAAAATGTTCCAAAACGCTTACGCGTTCAATCAAGATATTAGCGGTTGGGTTTTTTCGCCTATTTGGGACAGAGCCAATAATATGTTCGCGGGTGCTTCAGCATTTAATCAAGACATCTCGAGCTGGTGTGCGGCCTCTTTCACTTCTGAACCTACTAGTTTTGATGATGGATCTGCTTTCGACGGTGAAACAGCTCTACAACCAAATTGGAGTGAATGTTCGTTCCCAGGTTCTGGTAAATTTACTATCACGGACTTCCAAACCTCTCCTTCTCTTGGACTGACTATCAAATGGCACAACGGAGGCACTCGGGACATTACAGGACCAAGTGGTCCTATCTCAGTTACAAGTGGCACACGAGTTAGTCTAACTGAACTCGGCACTTACGACATCCCGATGGGTTCTGTAGAAGGAATATCTTTCGCCGGTGCATGGCAGGAGAGATTTGTTGTATTTGATTTTGCACCCGATTTCTACACGGGCAGCGTTACCAATATGCAAAGCATTTTCATGATTTGTATGGCGTTTAACGGAGACATCTCTAATTGGGACACGTCTTCTGTAACAACCTTTAGGGCTGCGTTCAATGAAGCAAACGCTTTCAACGGTGATATAAGTGCGTGGGATACGTCTTCTGTTACTGATATGACGCAGATGTTCCGAAACTCTTATGTTTTTAACTCTGCAATTGGTGATTGGGACACATCTTCTGTTGGTGGTGGGAATACATCAAAGGGTTTTTATGGTATGTTCGATGGAGCTTCATCGTTTGACCAGCCGCTTCAAAATTGGGACGTATCGAATACGACTAATATGAGGACCATGTTTGCTAGTGCAACCTCGTTTAACCAGTGGCTGAATTCTTGGGACGTGAGCAACATCACAGAAATGGGAGAAATGTTTAAGAGTGCTGCTGCGATGAACAGCGACATCTCTAACTGGTGTGTATCTCAAATTGCTGCTACTCCTTCAAATTTCTCCACTGGTGCCAGCTTTGACGGTGATCTTTCATTGCTGCCATCTTGGGGAGAATGCTCAGCGTTCAACGGCATTTATCTCGAAGATCTAGTTGGCGGCACAGGCGACCTTGTTATTGCTGGTACGGGTAAAACAGGGGAATCCGGAAACATCCGTCAACCTGATGGAACTCTTACCGCGTGGAGTGCAGGCAACTTTGCCAATAAGTTCACTCAACTCGGCTGGTACGAAATCCAAAACATGGAGGGTCTCGATGGTCTTCGTTTCTTTGATAACGATGTCTTTGTGGATGACACTTCAGAGACGGCTCTCTTTAGACTCAGCCCGACATTAGATTCTTCGAATCTGACCGAAACACGTCAAATGTTCCGTGAAGCATTGCTGTTCAACGGCGATGTCTCGATGTTGAATGTATCTAACGCCACGAATATGGCTGGAATGTTCCGTAATGCTGCTACGTTTGATCAAGACGTCAGCCACTTCGTGACATATAATGCTACAAACATGTCGAACATGTTCCGTGGAGCGACGAGATTCAACCGGGATCTTAGCGAGTGGAACACTGCTACAGTATCCGGCATGACAGATATGTTCAATAATGCGGATGCATTCAATCAAAACTTGTCGGGTTGGTGTGTTCCTCTAATCGGTTCTGAACCAAGCTCCTTTGACACAAATTCAGGTTTCGACGGACAGACTGCTCGTCAACCCGGATGGGGCGGATGTCCAAGTGACTTTACCATTGACACTGATGTGGTTATTGGAACGGCTACTGGCGCAGATCCAGTTCTGTATGGCACCGTAATCACAATTACTGCCGCAGCTACAACAACGCCGACCGGAGTTTCGGTTATCTCTTCTCAGTGGCAGAAATCTACGGATGGCGGAGCTAATTGGGCCGACATTGGTGGTGAAACCGGTAGTACTTACACGGTGACGGTTACCGATAGAGATGATCAAATTCGATTGATTCAGGTATTGGAAAACGGTACAACTTCTCCGCTGAGAACATCAACTTCTAATGTATTGACTGTTGAGGACAACCCTTAATCCGATAAGCTTCACAACTAACTACATGCAATAAGTTCACCAAGTGCCTTAGATTTTACAATAAGTCTAAGGCATTTTTTCATATGGATACTACTAACCAACGACCTAATATAAAGATTTTGACTCCTGCCTACATGGGTCAAATCACTACTAAATACTTCCACTCAGTGATGAATCTGGGAGAGCAATTTATGAAGGCTGGGATTGACTTCTCTATTGAGACTCTTCCTAATTGCTCCTTGATTTCTCTCGGTCGAAACATCATGGTTAAGCGGGCATTGGAGGATCCAAACTGGACCCATATCATGTGGATTGATAGTGATATTGACTTTCATCCTAAGTGCGTATTTTCTTTGATCCTTGACGATAAGGACATTATCGGAGGGTTTTATCCTAAGAAAGGTTTGCCTATCGAATTTGCCTCATCACCCATGCCAGGTGGCGAAGTAACTGAGCACCTAATGGAAACTGATTATGTTGCCACAGGTTTTATGCTCGTTAAGCGTGAAGTGATTGAAGGAATGATTGCTTTTTATCCCGATAGTAGATTTTTCTATCAAGGTTCAAATGAATACTATGATTTGTTCCCCTCTTACATTGATAAAGAATCTGATAATCGCTTGTATTTGACTGAGGACTATGCTTTCTGTAAGCTGGCACGGAAGGCTGGTTACAAGGCATTTATGTCCAAACGATTCACCCTTGGTCATCACGGAGTATTTACCTTTAGTAAGCAGGATGAAGAGGAGATTCTCAAAGAGTATGAGCGTATGGGGTACATCGAAATTAAACGGATGACACCGGACTGGGAAAAAATCCGTAAAGAAGAGGGTAAAATCTAAAAATAAAAACCCTCCCTTAACCAGGTATGTCTAGGAATAAAAAGAATTGGGACGCTCTCGTAGATTCTCGTGGGAAGTACGATTTCCATGGTGAAAAAGGATACGCAGGTCCACCTGGGTCAAAGGGTTCCAAAGGCGCTGGTGGATTCAAAGGTGAAAAAGGACAGGCTTCGGGTGTGTTTAACTTCCGAGGATCTGTCTCCACGGTTGGTGATTTGTCTGGTCCAAGCACCGATCCTAAGAATGCTGGAGACGTATGGAAGGTTGAAGATGTAGACGAATTCTGGGTGTATACAGGCACAACTTTCATTCTCCTTTCTACGGCATTGAG
>PIVM01000844.1 GCA_003353945.1 Gammaproteobacteria bacterium | reverse complement strand
ATCCGCACGATAGCTATCCGCCATGCTTCCCACGCCCCCGTCGCGGGGTCCGGCCCGGTCCAGATTGGTACTCTAGTCACGCTCATGTCCATCGGTGCAGCAACACAACTCTTAATCTGATAAGTTGGCTAGGCCGCGGCAAGGAGAAGGGTATATACTTTTCCTTGCCGCGGCCTAGCCAACTTATCATCCTAATTGAATGTACACCTATGGTGTGTATATGCCGTTTCAGACAGTCCTTACTTAGGGAAAAGCACGTGAAGGGTGAAGAGTGGTGTGGTATAATCTAGTCTTTCTGTTTCACTTTGATGACACGTAGCTGCCGCATCGTACAGTGCCATAAGCGTGTAAGCATGTCTAATATCTGCCTAGTTATTCATAACAGGCACTGTTTGTTGAATATTGGCGAATACTCAGCCAACATTCGAGTGATTCGTCGTTGTGAGCACAGATTAGTAGTAAGATACTAGTGAGGCTGTATCTCGGGATACGGCAAACGCCAGTTAGCGAAACTCTGTGCAACCCCCTACATGATATAGTTGAGCGAGTATGCAAAGTGGCATTAGACAACTTGGGTGCCAGGGCAAGGACATTGCATTCGCTATAGCTGGGTAACATTGACATGTTCCTTCCTAACGAAGAGGAACATATGTTACTGTAGGAAGAGGAACCATGTTCCTATAGCAATAGGTACATATATAGATAGAAACATAGTAGGTAAATAGGAAATGAAAATCACTCTTCTGGTGTCCGGAACTACGGATAGTAAAATAGTGAATAAGACTATTTGTTTGATTGCTACA
>PIVM01000843.1 GCA_003353945.1 Gammaproteobacteria bacterium | reverse complement strand
GAGAACGGGTAAGTATGCGCGGCGTCGAACGTATCTTTGGCATAGCACGCCAGACATTAGCCCGTTGGCTCAAGGAAAAAGCGGTTCAATTACCTGACTTGGCCGACACTTTGGATGCAGCGCAAGCAGATGATGTTCTAGAATTGGATGAGTTATGGTCATTCGTCTTGAAAAAGAGCAACAAACGGTGGGTGTGGATTGCTTTATGCCGCCGCACTCGGCAAGTCGTGGCCTATTTCATCGGAGACCGCAGTGAGAAAAGTTGTCGTAAGTTGTGGGCACGAATCCCTAATGCATACAAAAAGTGTTGCTCGTACTGTGATTTTTGGTCAACATACCAGGAAGTCTTTTGGGTGTGTCCTAAACGAGTTGGGAGCAAACTAAGGTGCAAGAGCTACTTCTGGAAAAGCATCAGTCAAATAATAAATAACGAATAACCATTGGACTTTTGACATTTAAGTCGTATGAGCTGAGTAGAAAGTTGACGAAAAGGAGGAACTACGTCAGAAGTAGTGCATGGATATCACTCTACACACTACCGATCTGAAGCAGTTCCGGTCAACATTATACCAGAACTTTAACAATCGAGCCGATACGCTGATGGACCTGCTGGATGCCATGTGCAGTATTCCAAATGCGAGATCGGTGGTAGAATACTGCTTGGCGGCCTGTTATCCGCGTAGTTACTCAACCATCTTCAAGGCGATAGATGAGATGAATTTGGCGCCGATGTGGCTGCCCTATCAGCTTGGGCCCTATCTGCCCCGGCCAAAGAAGTGGCCATTCTGGCTGTTGATGGTTGA
>PIVM01000842.1 GCA_003353945.1 Gammaproteobacteria bacterium | reverse complement strand
GCAGTTAACGGAGTGGAACAGATTATCTGCTCCTTGCCCTAAGCCTGGGTGGCTGGTGCATGAGTTTTTCCTGGATCAAGCCGAGTCAAATCCGAATGCAATAGCCCTGATTGAGTACGGGGGGCTGCAGCGGAACATTTCATATGAGGAGCTCCGAAGCATGGCAGAGAAGGTGGCAGGAAAAATGCAAGTATTTGGCATTGAAAGCGACTCGACGGTTGGTTTACTTATGACCAATGACTCAGCCGAGGCGATTGCATCCATCTACGGTATGTAAGGCCTTCTCATACTTGCACATCGCAGGATAAGACCACTGACAGAATGGTGTGCTTTCATGCAGGTGTCCTCATGGCAGGAGGAGCATATGTACCACTTGACCCAAGTTATCCTGATGCCCGAATTAAGCTAATTGCGGAGGATGCAGAGTTGAAGGTCCTGCTAGTTAAAGATGAGGATATTTTTGCAGAACCTAAAAATGTTGTGAAATGCCCTGTGCTGCGTGTCACGAATATCCTTGACAATGCACTTCTTCAAGAGCCGAGTGCCATAAACTGGACTCCCCCTGTTCCCAATACCTCCTGCTACATTATTTTCACCTCGGGCACCACAGGAAAGCCCAAGGGTGTGGTGATGGAACATGCAAACATCTCTTCTTTCATTCAACATGGGGCATTGTGCATGCATAAGGGCCTGGGTCCGGGTAGCCGGTTGTTACTCTCAAGCCCCATGACCTTTGACATGAGTTTCGGCATTCAGTTCCCTGCCTTATCGATGGGTTGTACTCTGGTACTTGATCCAAAGGG
>PIVM01000841.1 GCA_003353945.1 Gammaproteobacteria bacterium | reverse complement strand
GGTAAAGAGAACTCCTTTAGCCAATAGCAGTGGTCTCGTTTCGCACTCGCCCCCAGATTGGAGGTCTACCAGTCGCCCTACGGGCTCCTTCTTGACCTCCAATCTGGGGGCGAAAAACATGGCTACGACTTGCCTCATCTCTCACATAATTGTGAATTATTGAGGCGACAACTATCCTGACACAGGGGGAGAGCAAGGCGCTGCTGATTACGCTACATTTGATGTTATGTATCACCATGAAAAAGATTACCATCAGGGCCTCTGAGAAATAATTAACCAACCAACAAGTAATATCTTGGCCTGATATATGTCATCAATTATCAGCGATACACTTCATCCATCGCTTATAAGATGGCTACGGTTGGCAGATGGCATTCGTTGATGTTTCGTCAATATTCTTGTAAATACGAGCTTTCAAGCGTCCGCTCCAAGAAAGCGGAAGATTTTCATAATTCTATAGCGGACTCTCCAGACCACCAAATTCAAGGCCGCCGACCGACTATAGGTAAACTATCCATGAACGCCATTGAGCAGCCCATGTGATCGAGCGAGTATTTTACCAAAAAATTGCTAGACCGCTACCGCATTAGCACCAACCTTTTCCATTTCAATATTCCAAGGCAGCAACGTCTCATAATCCTCAACGGTTTGGCAATGAGGGGTGGATTCATGGAACTTGACATAATAACGGTGGGAATCTAATCCGTGGTGCTTGGCTATCCAGATTAAACTGCTATTCATCCTCAAAAAGTCCAATTTCTCAACCGGCGTTAGCTATCGCCAGATCCATACCCTCAGGCAGAC
>PIVM01000840.1 GCA_003353945.1 Gammaproteobacteria bacterium | reverse complement strand
GCAAATGCGCCAGCAAAGAGGTTGAACAGATAGAAAAACGCCGTCTGGCTGCCATTGGTCAGGGCGATGTTCTCAGACCCGATCTCCCAACCATAAGTGCGTTGCAGGAGATCGGCCAGCGCCCTCCCAAAGGCGGTATTTCCCTCAGGGGGTGCGTAATCTCCGACCACCCGTTCAAATACACCCTCGTCGAGCAACATATTATACATGCGCTGTCTTAACTTGGTCTGCATCGCCGGGATATAGGCAGGGTTCCCGCCCCCCAACATGATCACCTTCTCGCTACCTGCCAGAGCTTTTCCCAGATCATCCATAAGCTGCAGAATACCAAGATTATCACTGAATTTTTCACCGAATTGAGAAAATCGCATTACTTGGCTCCAGTATCCAAATGATCAAACGTCGAAAACAGCCAGTATAATTCCGAATAAATCCCTTGACAACCTTTCGACAGTTATGGAGTGTGCGTCAGTATTTCAGATAGGCATAATAATCAATAACACAGCAATTGACCGCGAACGTGCCGTCCCACTGCTGTGTCGGGTGGTGAATCGCACACTTAGATGATTCTGACAGCAAAATCGATCAACCGATCTTCAGTATCATCGCCTTTGGCCATGTTTCTTTCTCCTTCAATGATCAGTCATTGACAATTCTCATTAACAATTAGTTATTCACAATTCATTATTACGACAATGGCACATTAGAATCCACTACATGTAGTATGTTTCTGATATGCACTACAGTATACGGGACACGCTAGATTCCGGCACTGCTACTAACGAACGGCAATTGATGTCGCCC
>PIVM01000839.1 GCA_003353945.1 Gammaproteobacteria bacterium | reverse complement strand
TCTCCAGCGTAGCGTTTGTCCCGATCATATTCAACGGGACACTGGGAAAAACCAATCCATGTAACAAGGCCTCTGATATACCGATTTTCTTCGTGGATGGAGTTGAGAGCATCCACAACTACTCTGTCCATCAGTCTGAAATCACCAGCGTTTCTGGGGAGTTTGGTGTTGCTTAAGGAATCAATCAGCTTGTAATAAAGATTTGCAGTGGCAAGCTTAATGAATGTCTCCCCTTCTCGTTTACGACGAACAGCGTAAACCACCTGGCAACCCTCCTCCCATTTTTCTACCATATCCACGATCACTTGGGGAGGATCTTGAAGGTCACTGTCAATAACCACCACTGCATCACCCTTAGTATTTTCGATTCCACATGATATGGCTATTTGGTGACCAAAATTGCGCGAGAGGTCAATGAGCTTGACTGACGGGTCTTTTTTGGCTAGATCCTTCAATATAGGCATCGATCTGTCCGTACTACCATCGTTGACAAATATGATTTCGTGACGGAACCTGGACTCTAACTCAACGAGAACCTCTTTTAATCTTGAATAAAACTCCCCAATTACATCTTCTTCAAAATACACGGGAGCAACTATTGAAAGGAGCTTTTTCATCTACATCCTCTGGTAATTAAATTATGGTGTTAACAAATCTCTTGAGTTTAACGGGTATTTTGTAAGACTCAAACCAGAGGTGAAAGCTTATTTCCAAAACTTTCTTGCCGACAAATTGTGGCGGTTATGCCATCACAAACACTCAAAACATTCAACTGTTATCTAATTCTAGTCTATAACTCTTTGTT
>PIVM01000838.1 GCA_003353945.1 Gammaproteobacteria bacterium | reverse complement strand
GGGTATTTTACTTTACCAACAACCTCAGGGTTGGGCGCTGCGGCGCAGACACTTACAGGTGACGGAGTTGCAATATCGTTTCCTTTTACATCGATAACATCTTCGCAGTTGCAGACTAGTGTAATAGCTGTTACGATAAACGGCGTATCCACTACGGCTTACACAATCAGTGGAGCTAACATAATATTTAACAGTATACCTGCTTTAAACGACGCTATAGTTGTTACGGCAACCCCAGAGGATTTCTACAGACTGGGTACAGTTACATACCAAGATTCAAAAGAAGCACAGCTATCTCAGCGAAACGAACTTCTATACTTAAACAACAACCCCTTAGTAGCGCCAACAAAAACATATCCCGTATATTTATATGAGGATAGTAAATTGTACTTGTATCCACAAACTATTACATCGGATATAAGTGTTAGCTATTTAAGAAAACCTGTAGATGTTATATGGAACTTTACAATTCCATCTGGACAAAACTACTATCAATACAACGCTACTAATTCAGTTAACTTTGAGCTATCAAAAACAGAGCAGGCAAATATTATCTTAAAGATATTGCTTTATTCTGGTGTTGTTATAAGAGATCCTTCAATAGTAAATATAGCTGCACAACAAGTGCAACAAGAAGTTCAACGCTCAACACTATAAGATATGCCTATACCTAATGGCGGTTTAATAACCGAAACTAATGAACAATATTACGCTGGAGCACAGCGATTTCTTATATCAAATCCCGCTGTTATAGGTGATTCTGTAACAACTACGTTTAATACGGACTTGGCATACGATGCTGCTAA
>PIVM01000837.1 GCA_003353945.1 Gammaproteobacteria bacterium | reverse complement strand
GCACTGGTCAGTCCTGAAGACATTTCAATGACATTGATTTGGCGTTTTGACAGGGCATGAGATACTTCTTTTACAATGCCGGGGCGGTCCAGGCCAACAATATTGAGATGCAGGCGCTGGTTTGTTTTTTGTTCAGTCTTGACATCCGTTTTTTCTACTACTACTGACAGGCCATGGTTTTCCAGAGCCAAGAGGGCAGTGCACAGAGCATCGGAGTTCTCCTGTGCTACACTGACCCGAATAATACCGGCAAATTTCCCCGCCAGTTGAGCCATGCGACTTTCAAGCCAATTGCCTTCATTGCTGGCAACGGTATCTGATACGCGTTCAATGAGACCGGGTTTATCGTTGCCTATAAAGGTTAATACCACATAGGTCTGCAAAACGGTTCTCCTGTGGGTTGATATGATGGATAATGTACCTCAGTGTAGCGCGTCAACGACTCAGCCGGCAACCATTGTTGGCGATTAGCAGAACTTGCGTATCAAGGTTTCAGTTCAAAGGAGGTGAATGATGAACGTAATTGTTGATTTTTGTCTTGTGCCACTTGGTGTTGGTTTATCCCTGTCACCCTATATTGCGGAGTGTCAAAAAATCCTAAACGAGGCGGGCTTGAAAACCCAGCTGCATGGTTATGGCACAAATATCGAAGGAGAGTGGGATATTGTGTTTAAGGCGATAAGGGAATGTCATGATAGAGTGCATGCCATGGGGGCGCCGCGAATTACATCGACCGTAAAGATGGGCACGCGCGTGGACCGTAGCCAGACACTGGAGGAGAAAATTGCCAGTGTTGAAGAGAAGCT
>PIVM01000835.1 GCA_003353945.1 Gammaproteobacteria bacterium | reverse complement strand
TGAAACATACTTCAGAATATCATTGCTACAGATATATGTACAAGTATGTGTATACATCAAGTGAGGTGTATACCTATGTCCCCCCTTTCCATTGTCGGGGGGAGCCTATTGGGGGTCCATTATATAACACATGTCTTCTTGTAGTAAGTAGAGTATCACTCTTCAGGAATCCTAAAGAAGGATTGTAACATAGTGAATAACACTAGTTGATTGATTACTACATCACTTGTCATAGGTGTAGTGGTTGGCGGTAAAGGGAAGAGCCTCGTATTATCGATCCTAATACGCGTACCGTAAGACACTCCACGTTTTTATATCTTTTTCCGATTTTTGGGCAGCTGTACATCACCCCCCCTGCCCCTGCTTGTTGTATATATATAAAATTCTTGGAGCATCGCCCGGCGAGCGAATATACACCTCATAGGGTGTACATCTGTTGTTTTTGTGTATGTTTATTCTACAATTATGAGCATTCTCTCTGTTACGTTTTCGTCTGTAGGCTTGACTACTCGTTCCAAAACTTCCGCGGTTCGCGTATCTGGATCGATGATACGAGGCTCTTCTTCAACCGCCAATCACTACACGCGCAATTAAGTCGTCGTAGCAATCAAATATAATAGTTTTATTTACTATTTTACCATCCGTAGTCCCGGATACCAGAAGTGTTGCGGTTTTCGTATCAGATCAACTGATACGAGACTCTTCCCGCCGCCAACCTTTGCACCACCTCACTCCGGAGTATCGACGCACAAAAGCCAAATAGATAAGATATATTCCTTTACTTCCCAGTCCTTTAACTTAGGATACT
>PIVM01000296.1 GCA_003353945.1 Gammaproteobacteria bacterium | reverse complement strand
TATAGCGAATAAACCGTGATATGAATGTACACCCTAATCGGTGTCCAAACAAACTGCATATAGGTGTACACTTGTATGAGTGTACATACACACAATCGACTTTGACACATATCGGCACACTCCCCCGTGCCTCTATACACATGACAGATTGGATGGAGGTATCATTAGCCGATATTGCGTAGTATCTGCTCTATCATATGCTGATGCTTTCGTTTCTTGAGTCGCTTAGTCAGACCATCAGCCAGTTGCTGATCGGTGCCTACGTATAGGATGTCAATATTGCCAAGTTCAAATTCTTGCCTAGTGAACTTGAGTTTAGTGTCGACGTGCCTGGTCCTCCCGTTAAATCCGGGCGTCTTGGCTGTTGTTATAGTCGCTTGATTGTCGCAGTACCATGGAAGTTTTGGCTGAGGGATACCCAGTTCGTTCATCAGACCTCGAATGTAATTGCCGTGTCGGATTCCACGAGCTAGCGCAGTCCACTCGGCTTCTGCAGTGCTCAAGGTGATGCACCTCTCAATTTTTGATGACCAGGTTACCAACGTTCTTCCATACATAATGATATAGCCTGCGCAACTCTTTCTGGTCTCTGTATTAGATGCGAAGTCAGCGTCGGAGTATCCCTTTAAGAAAGGTGTTTGGCATTCCTTTTCTACGGGCAAACCTAGGTTGGGGTATGTAGCCAGATATTTGAGGAGATGTTTCAATCCTTTCCAATGTCTCGTACACGGGTTATGCATATGTTGGCCCAGTTCTCTCACTGCATTACTAATATCTGGTCTCGTCATATGTGCCAAGTACATTAACTTTCCCATTACTTGACGGTACGGGTATTCGCTAAGGTTCAGTTCGTCCTCGTCCACTTTTCTAGACGTAAGGTCGGTACCACAATCCAACGGTGTATGCACGGCCTTTGTTATTGTCCGGTAAATCATGTTTATGATGGATTTGCAGTAGCCTGTCTGATGTAGGTAAATGTTCCCATCCTTTCGTGTTATCTCTAGCTGCAAGAATCTTTCAGGAGCTTCGTTGACCTTCCCATCAAATTTATTCAGTAAGTGATTCTGCATGTTTCTTAGTGCTTCATCCCATGATCCGGCCATAAAAATATCGTCCACGTAAATTGCTAGCAAGGCTAATTTATCTTTTGATCCGTCGTTGGCAAAAAATACACATTGGTCAAATTCAGATTGTTTCCATGGTGTTTTCTCAAGTATATGATTTCGTAGTGTCCTATTCCATTCCAGCCCTGCTTGCTTCAACCCGTATAATGCCTTATTCAATCGACTTTCAGTACCGTCAATGTTAAGTACGTAAATTTCTTCTTTCAAGGGCGCATTCAAGTACGCCTGGGTAAAATCCATAGTTTTGATGTTCCATCCATGTTGTACTACAAGCTTGAGTATTAGTCTAAGGGTATCGAAACCAATGACAGGTGAAAACGTTTCCATGAAGTCTCTCCCGAATACTTGGTTGAATCCTTGTACAACCCTTCTTGCCTTGTATTTCTCAACAGACCCATCTGGGGCCCTTTTCTTGGAGAGCACATACTTAGTTTTGAGTGGCTTCTTGTCTCGTGGGCAGTTTCCCGGTGATAGTACCCCTTTTTCTCTTAAACCCTGTTCTTCTAATTCTACGGCTTTCTTCCAATGAATGGCCTCAGCTCCGTTCATTGCCTCTTCTATGTCGATGCTCGTGTCAGCCACCATGCAGCATGCGAAGTTACAGTCATCAAACATGGATCCCAGTTGATCTGGTGGAACGGGTTTCATTTCTGTATATTTCTCGGTCTCTGACGCTTCTTTCTTAGTTTCGCTTCCAGTGGCGTTGGTGTCATCTAGGTCCACGATGGGAGATATCCAGTTCTCCTGTTCTTCACGCATGAAGCTCGTCTCAGTAGGTATGTCGTCAAATACGACAGCACTGGAATCTACTATTTTCTTTATCTTGGGAAGGTACACCTTGTATGCCGCTCCCCCATGCGTGTGACCAACCAGTATTCCTCTCTCTGCTCTGGGACGCATTTTGTTCAGTATTCCCCTCGAAAATTCTCCCTTTCTGCCTTTATCAATATGCACGTACGCTGTTTGGCCAAATTTTCGAAGTCCCTGATAGCGTGCGGTTCTCTCAGGATGCAGTCGTTCGTAAGGCGTGTCTTCACATAGCGCTTGGTGAGGTAGAATGTTGCTCTTAGCTGTAAAATCCTCACAGGCGTAGAACCAGAGGTCATCACCAAGGTGAGCCCGTGCCAGCTGGACTCGTCCTCCTTCTGTGATCTGCCTTACGGCCCTTTCAACTAGGCCATGCTGCTGATGGGTATATGGTGGCGCGGACTCCCACTTAATACTCAAGTCCATTAGGGTTTTGAGGAAATATGTGTTTCTTCCGAGTTCTCCTGCACCATCCCCCCTAATCGTTTTGATAATCACGCCATCCGCAGCGTAAGCGTCTCTAAGTGGCTTTAGTATCGTGTGGGCTTCGGCTCTAGTTTTTAATCCATAGACTCGTTTAAAACGAGATGCTTCATCAATCGTTATTACCATATAGGTATTTCCATTAATATCGGGTGTAAATGGGCCTGCTAAATCGATGTGTATGCAGTTACCTGGCCCTTTCATTGATCTAGTCCCCCTTTGATAATGAGGAGCGGTGGATTTGCACTCCTTACATAAGCGGCACTTCAGATCGCTTATCCGTTTCTGGCCCGATATATTTATGAAACCTTTTTGCTCCAGGTGCAATATACTTGATGGGTGACTATGCCCAAGTACCTCGTGCCAGTCTGTTAATGACGCAGATGCTTTTTCTCTCCCTCCCGGTGCGTAGGATGCATGAGCGCTTGGCATCATTTTTCTTCTCTGCTGCTCTAACCAGAGGAAATCTCCTTTTTGGGTGAGCGTAACTGTAGTAATATTCCCTGGTAGTCGTAGTGTGGATATCTGCCCACTTTCGATGAATTTTCCTCCAGCCCTTCGAAGTTGTCCAGAAGATAAAAGCCTTACTGATAGACTAGGGACATATAGGACATTAGTCAGGGTCAGTTCGCACTCACAATACTTCGAATTGTCTCTCCCTTTCGTGCATATCTTGACGTTTCCAATTCCTTGGGCCTTTACTCGTTCGTGGTTACCAAATAAGCACGTCACATTTGATTCTTCCATTGCCTCAAAATCTTCTCGAAATGGTGACATATGTTTATTACATCCAGAGTCTATGAGCCACATGTTGTTCTCGTTCTTGTGCGAAGTTGTGGGGGTATCCGCACTGCATGATTCCGTTGTTTCTGTTTCCTCTGCTTTGGAGTGGAACGACGCGGCAGCAAATGAATAAGACT
>PIVM01000834.1 GCA_003353945.1 Gammaproteobacteria bacterium | reverse complement strand
GTTTGAAGTGTGACCCACAGAAGTGACCTGTGAGCGCTTGCCTTCGTCCCGTGAACGTCTCCTACCAATATAATTTTCATTTATAGTGCTATCATCTGTCTGGTCTCTGTTATCCGCCATGTTACTGGTCGCTGTGATCCACCGGGATTTTTTGAATTTCTTGACAACCTAGTCCGTGTCTATACGACGTATTAACGTTGATACGGAGTATATATATGCCTCACATATATGATAAATAATATTTTGATGGACAAAACATCCGATACACCACAGATGTGTCCAAGGACCATGGATCCATGGGCGGGGTCTAGGTCGGGAGGACCCCCGATGGCTAGCGACAAATCTGCAAGGCGATTCGGCCCCATCCAGGTAGGAAATCGAAGAGGAAGTCAAGATACGTTCATTGGAGGTGTCCCCGTGAGAAGAATCGCCCTGGATGACGAGTTATAGCGATTTGAAGTTTGATGAAGACGCTGTTACGCAATATATGGGAACTCGATCCGGACAAAGCGCAGAATAATTCCACCGACTACAGTATATATGTGATGATGGGTTACAGAACGCCTGCAAAAGTTGATCATACCACCCATTGGACGAATGGCGACCCCCCTTCCGGCACTACTAATCATTTTATATTTTTAAAAGAAAGATGCAAAGACGAAACTTCTAAAGAGATTTCCGCACGAGTACAGCAACCCCATATATAGAATTAATTTGTCCAGCTAAGTTGCAGGGATCTCCATCATTCATGCCTCAACTCGGATCGCCATCCAAGCCCCGAAATTAGATGAAACAGCAACCGGTAACGA
>PIVM01000833.1 GCA_003353945.1 Gammaproteobacteria bacterium | reverse complement strand
CATACGCCTGGTGCCCTGCTGCAATATTGCCTTGGATATTCATCGGCCAAACAACCGTCAACCTCAGGGATGCCCATTTCACCTCGACCAACTGAGATGAGGCTTCAGGCCCCCGCCTCCTTCCAGCAGACCACCATGTATACAGGAGAGCACCTGATGTCATCTCAGGCACGTTCAGATTATAATGAGTCGATTCAGTTTGGTGCTATCGGCAATCTGGATGTCAATGCACTGAAGATGGCTCTTGCATTTTTGTGGCGCCGACATCAAGTGTTGCGCACTGCACTGATTCTTCAGGTGCCACAATTTCTGGGTTGTTTTCTATGGCTGTAACTGAAATGCTACACATGATTACCATCTCAGGAAGCGAAGACTGATGAGAGTAGTCTCGTCCAGATCATTCGTCCTCCTGAAGAGCCAGGAGGTACCATTCCACTGGAAATTTGGGGTTGCACTGATGGCTGGAAGAGCTCTGGGTTTGACTTGGTAACAGATGTCATTGGTGCCATTGTAGGCCATGCTTCAACACCATTTGATATGGGGATGGAGATGGTTCGATCCCTTCTTGTGAAGCTACCTAGTGAGATTGGAGCACCCAGCGAGCACTTGATGATGATTTCTATTCATCATGCAATTTTAGATGGCGGGAGTGGCCGAATTATTCTCCGCGATCTTCTTACAGCATACCGTGCATATGCAGATGGTGCTGAGGAGCCAATAGGGTTGCCACATCTACCTGTAGAGTATGCAGACTATGCTGTGTGGCAGTGGCAGCACCTAGAAATGGGAGGGCAATTAGTGCAGCAGCTGG
>PIVM01000122.1 GCA_003353945.1 Gammaproteobacteria bacterium | reverse complement strand
GGCGCACTGCGAGGCGACGATGACGGGCAAAGAAATAAACCGACAACCAGAGTGTAAAAAACGAAATCAACAAAACAGTCACGAACTTTTTGGACAGAGTACGGGTAGCCAGCGGGAGAACCCTCGACGGCCCTATGAGGCGTCCGGGCAACCGGAACGACCCTCGATCTTAGAGAGAGGCAGCTCCACGACGAAGACATGTCAGGCGGTTCCGACCCGCGAATATCAGAGTGCTCTACCGTCGTTTATTGCTTCTCGTACTTTGTCCCAAGAGTTTGAAAAACCACCGGATAAAATCAATTTGGTGCCAACGATTGACAGGTCAATACATATCAGGGTTTGGAAAGAAATAACTTAGCATTTATGGTGTTGAGATACCCGACTGGCGATGGCGAGGAAACGAAGTAACAGTGGCCCATTTCGAGTTTTCGCAACGATGCCAGACGGGATAGCTCGGCAGTTAAAATGTTAAGTTATTTCTATCCAGGCTCTTAGGATAGCTCTTTTATGTTGCATCTTTGCATGCTAACAAATAGTCTTATTCGCATGGAAATTCATACTTTTTTTCTACAGCTATTAACCATTCTTTTGGCGGCCAGATTCTTCGCTGAAATAGCTGTGAGATTTCAATTCCCAGCAGTTATTGGAGAGTTGTTTGCGGGCATATTGCTTGGACCAAGTCTGCTGGGCTGGATAGACATAAATGAAGCCATCCGCCTGTCTGCCGAATTCGGCATCATTTTGTTGTTGTTTGAGGTTGGCCTTAAAACGGAAATCGAACGTTTGACCCTGGCAGGCGGTAAATCTCTGATTGTCGCTTGCGCCGGCTTTTTTCTCCCTCTTATTCTCGGCTTTGCGGTAAGCTACTATCTTTTTAAACTCTCCCTGCTGGTTTCCCTTTTTATAGGCGGCACTTTAACTGCCACAAGTATAGGCATCACCATCCGGGTTCTTATGGACCTGAACCGTGATCAATCCGCTGAAGGAAATCTGGTCCTTGGCGCAGCCGTTATTGATGATATCTGGGGCGTCGTGATGCTTGCCTTACTTTACGAGTTCGCCTTTAACGGGAACGTAAGCCTGATAAGCGTGGGAAAGATCATTCTGTTTGTTGGCTTATTTTTTGTCATAGCTCCCGTAACGGCAAAATTGATGGCCGTAGTCATTAAGCGGCTTGAAAATAAGAGCAAAATTCCAGGCCTCATACCTACTACAATTTTTTCCTTGGTATTGTTCTACGCTTGGCTGGCCCACAATATGGGTGTTCCTCTACTGCTTGGCGGATTCGCGGCCGGTCTGGCGTTATCTCGTGGTTTCTTTCTTCCCTATGGCTCCTTGTACACATGCGATCTCTATTTTCCAGGCCATGTTGAGAAAGAGATGAAACCAATTATTCAACTTTTTACACCGGTTTTCTTCGTGCTGGTAGGTTTGTCTCTTAATCTTAAGGAAATAGACTGGTCATCCTCTTATATCTGGCTATTGTCTCTTAGTTTGTTCGTGGTGGCGGTAGTGGGCAAAGTGTTAAGCGCCCTTATGATAAAGGAGACCCTGCGGACCCGCTGGGCTGTTGGAATAGCCATGGTTGCGCGTGGTGAGGTGGGACTGATATTTGCCGAACTCGGGCGAAAGTCAGATCTTTTTAATAATGAAGTGTACGCGAGCATGATCTTTGTCATAGCCCTTTCTACGCTGTTTCCACCTTTTGCATTGAGGTGGTTCTATGGTCGTTACTTTGACGAAAAACTCAACGACAGATAACAAGAGGGTTCTGTCGCTGAATCGTGGCATGAAAATGATCCGAAACATCATCAGTCCAGTTTTCGGGATTTTCTACCCATAGACCGTTCCGCGAAAAATCGATAAGAGCTGTATTCCAACAACGCTCACCTTGCTCAAGTTCAGTCAATGCATCGGCAATCGCCAAAAGATCTGGCGTAAGATAGTCTCGTACCTTTGATTCCCTCAGGATGGTTATGAGAGAGTTCAGCCGTTTTCTCAGCTTCTCGAAGAACTTCTTCTTGCGTCGAGAAAGCGAAGCCGACAGGGCTGAGAAAAGGCTATAATGAAGTACCCCAGACATTTTGATGTTCTCCCGAAGGCATGTGAATACGTTTGGCGTGCAAGTCTTTAAAATATGGCGCAATAGATTGGGTGTGCAGTGATGAGTAGTCAGTTCAATAAAACAGAAAATGAAATGCAGCAGCTAGGCCGTTGCCTGGTAACAGGCGCTGCGGGTTTTCTCGGGCGTAACCTGGTAAAAGCCTTGCTAAAAGAAGGACTGGAAGTGGTTGCCTTGCAGAATCGGACAACGTTGGATCTCGAGCATTCCAAGTTAAGTAAGGTGACGGTAAATATTGTTGATTATGAAGTGCTTACAGCAGCATTCAAAAACATTGACACCGTATTCCATACCGCCGCTCTAATTGCCCTAAAAGGCGGCCGTTTCGCACCTGCTGGATATCGACAGCAGGCCTGGCAAGTGAATGTTGATGGCACGCAAAATGTTATTGACGCCTGCACATCCAATAAAGTGCAACGACTGATTTACACCAGCTCTGTCGATGTGTGCTTTGATCATCGGGTTATGCCAGCTATGGATGAATCCTTACCCTATGCGCACAATCCAAAAAGTGTTTATGCAAAAACAAAAATAGCTGCGGAAAAACGAGTGTTAGCGGCGAATGGAGAAAACTTGTGGACTTGTGCAATCCGACCGGATGGCATATACGGCGCTGAGCCCAATGAATTGATTGATCGCTTTTCCGAGCAATTGATTGCTGGAAGATTAAAAGCACGCTTAGGAACGCCGGACGCCAAGCAGGACAATTCTCATGTAATCAACTTGGTTCATGGACATTTGCTGGCAGCACAACAGCTAATTCCAGGCGGTATCGCCTGTGGGCAAGCGTATTTTATCTCTGACAGTGAACCAATGAATTCCTTTGAATTTTTTCGGCCTCTAATCGAAGGTTTGGGCTTTCACTTTCCGACGATGGTTGTACCTGGCCAGGTGTTAAAACCCATTGTCGAATTATGGCAAGCAATGCACTTCTTATTAAAGCTACCAGAGCCGATGCTAAATCCGCATGAATTGGATAAGGTAGTTGTGACTCATTATGGCAGCAATGAAAAAGCACGACGCGATCTTGGTTATGAACCGAAGATTAGTGTTGAAGAAGCCATGCATGAGTGTCTGGATTATTGTAAAAAGAAGTTCGCGGAAAAGTAAAAATATTTTATTGATGAATGCTGATAGTTCAAATACCATCACAATGGTCAGCGCAAAAGAGTCAGAGTTCAACGAAGCGTTGTTTTACTAGTACTAGTTTTACTTTACTGGGTGCAAGCGCCTTTGCTGCTTTTACCATTTGAGTAGTAGCAAGTGCCTTGTTCCGTGAATCCGCCATTTTTAAAGGTGCCTTCAAAGCGAGACCCATTTACGTTCCAGAAAGTTCCATTGCCGTTGGCTTTACCCTGTTCATAATTCCCCTTATATTTTGCGCCAGACGCCCATGTCATCGTTCCGTATCCATGTTTCAAATCATTTTCAAACTGACCTTCATAGATATCACCGTTACCATAACTCAATGTGCCTGTGCCGTGCTGTTTTCCATTATTTGTACCTCCAACATATCTTGCACCGTTCGACCACGTAATTGTGGCTGAACCAAAGAGATTGCCGTTTTGCCACTGACCTACAATACGTTTACCTTTTTCTGTTTGCATTTCACCTGTTCCATGAGGCTTTCCACTGCGGCACAAACCTTCATATTGAGCACCATTGGCTAGTTTTAGTCTGCACATTTCGTTTGTGGAACTTGATTCGCCAAAAAGTTGTAAGAAAAAATACGCCAGCATAAGTACCATCCAAGCGATTGCAGCGATTACCATCAACATGAGAATTGTCAAAATGCGATCGATACGTTTTTGTTGTCTGGACTGCAATTCTGCTGCAGTTTGTGGTGCCGTTTGTGGTGTTATGAACGGGAGGTTGGGCTCTGTTGGCAATGAACTAACATCGAGCTGTTCTGATTTTTCAGTGGTATCATCAGTGCCCACAGTTTCTAATACGGATTGTTCTATCAACACTGTATCAGTGTCATTAGTATCACCGGAATTAGTATCACTGGAATTAGTATCAACAATGGAATTGCTATCGCCTGCTTGTTCCTCAGTATCTATTTCGTGCTCTGACTCTACGGGCGAGTTTCCGCTCTCAGGAAGTGATTGACCACTATCAACACTCATCTCAACCAGGTCTGCCATATATTCGTCAAAAGCATCTAAGCCACAGTTTTTCTCATCCGTATTTTGTTCTTGAATGTTGTTTTCATGAATATTATTTTTGCTTGCTGATTCCTTTGGCATGTTCGGCAAGGCTGAGTCTTGAACTGATCGAGTAACTGGATCCGAGTTAAGCTTATCCTTGAGTACAGTTATAGATGTGGAAAATGCCGTAATCGCATCACCGTCAACGGTTTTTAGATGCCTGTCTTGCGCCTTGTAGTCGATCTGCAATCGAGTTCCGCTTTCCAGGAGTTCATCTAATACAATCCAAAGTTCAGGCAAACTGTTTCGGGATGGCTTGGTCAGATACGCTGTTGAGATATTGAGCCACTTTTTTCCACAATCAGCTCGAAAATCATTTGCCCTGGGTTGGTTCGACATATTGAATTCTTTATCGAACGTAATCTGAACACAGTGATCAATTGCAAGCTTAATTACTGCTTTTATCTCATAGTGTGATTCATCGTGTTCTGGACTGTGTATGTCATCGCAGAATTCATTTCTCAAGTCAGAGAACTGGATTGATAGACCGTCAATGTCAGCTTGGTCAGAAACTAGCGTGAGAAATTCAAATGGAGCCAGGGGCTTTTCGTGGACTAAAGACCACAATAACCAATGGGTCGGACTGTAACTTATTTCAATTTCAGTGAATTCTGGAATTGGTCTATCGACCTGTAAGCTGATGACTGACCAGGAGGAATCCTCCTGCATAGGAGATTTTAGGTGCACTGCTTGCACTGTGAAAGGCTGAGCATTTGCGCAAACTGAAAAATCCTCTGGAGAGGGTTGGATATCTTCATCCAATAGCTGGTCACAGATGAGCAGCAAGCGAGAACCCTCACAAAAAGAACTGATGAATTTCGCTTTTACATTATCGCTGACATTGCTAGTCGATGCTGAGGATGCCATTATCCCTTCAAGCCCTTCCGTTATGTGTATGGTGGCCTTGCATCGATTGCGTTAAAACCTATTCTGCGCATAGAAGGATGAACGCCACTTTTTTACTCAATTTACTATAAACAACCGGCCACTGGCAATCGCTTGTCTCGGTTGTCACCGCCGCCGGCCATCACAAATGCGCTATCCGCTCATACATTGAATACTAATCACCCTAAATCCCGATCATTCTCGCTTTTGCTATTACCTGAAACCGTGAGTTCAGGTATTACTCAATGCATTCGCTGACCCACCTTAGATAGGGCAAAAAGCAACTTCTTAGGATTGGTTTCAGAAAATCCCCTCTAGTCGACACACTCTTGTTAATTAAACCTTTGCGATGTCCACCCGTGTCCCCCGATCACACAAACCCGGTTCGGCTGCAATAATCATTGGTCTTAACTGATAGTAACCACCCAAGGTCTGAATTGGATTCAAGGGGCTGGGCGTCACCGATTGGTGCGATTTATTCCCCTTAAACTGAAAAGGCTCCCAACCGTGATAAACAATTACCTGCCCTGGTCGCACGGTGGCAGATACTTTCAGCCTCGCTTCAAAGTCGCCAGCATCATTCCATACTCTGACAGGGTCAGCATCAAGTAATCCTCGCTGATCAGCATCCTGTTTGCCCATTATAATTATCGGCTCTCCACGCTGTAATCTAAGCAGGTTTTGCTCATCGCGCCAGGAAGAGTGGATAGACCAGCGGGCATGTCCACCCGTCATTGAAAACGGATAATCTCCACCAATAGATGGATTATCTTTATGTACGGGCAACTCTTCACCCAATTCAAAAAAGGTGTCGTGATCAATATAAAACTGAAGCCGCCGTGTTGCTGTGGGCCAAGGAACCTTTTTGTCCGTATGCCAGGTATTGGCAGTAATGGTCTTGTTGGGCTCAAAATCTGCTGCATTACCAATGGTCGTCATACCCATACCCACACCAGTATAACGCACATAGCCTTTTTCCTTGACCTCTTGCCATGTGGCATCCCCCACATTGTCCGCCAGTTCAAACATCTGCTCCAGCATGGCCTCCATATTCGATTCAGTAAAACGTTCCCCAAAAGTAAAATCATCATAGATTGTATCCAGTCGCCGTTCCTTTCCGTGACGATCCGGATACGCTGAAACACCGCGTTCCTTGGCTCTTTTTTGCAAGGTTTTTAAAAGCAGACAGTGAATGTCCCAATCATTTTTTGACTCGCCCAGAGGATCCACCGCCCGAGTAACAGCGTGGGCAAAAGGTGCAATCGGCGTACCCCAGGTAATGTCGTCTTTTTCATACCAACCGGCAGCGGGCAATACATAATCGCTGTAACGCGCCGTATTACTCATTCGCCAGTCAATCGTTACAACCAAATCCAGTTTTGGCAAAAAGCCGTCGATCATTTTATGGTAATGACGGACACGCCGAAGCATATTGCCACCGGCTTCAAAGAAAATCTTTGGTGGGGTATCCGGTATATGCTGCCAGCCTTTTTCTAATGCCTCATCAAGATGCTCCTTGTAAGAACGCTTCATTGCCGGATCGACCTTTTTAGCGCCACCAAACGACTCTTCCAATCCGCCATATCGGTAATAATACAGTGGGGCATTCACCATTGAACCCAACTGATGCTGTTGGCGCGCAAATTCGTACAACATCATCTCATCGGTATAACCCTTCAGCTTCAGCTTCACCATTTCAGGCGCCATAGACAACGCCAGTGTGATCATGCCGATGGCCGGCGGATACTTGCCTGAGGTTTGGTTTAACGCATCAATATTGGTCAGCTGCATAAAGGGAAAACCGGCAATACCACTGCCTTTTTTACCGATATGTCCACACAGACTCATAACCAGCATCTGTGCCCGCTCCATCTCCACGCCATGATAAAACTTGCCAAAATTAGACTGTGTAATCAGTGACGCCGCGTCTGCCTTGGCTACTGTTCTAGCCAGATGCCGGATAACACTGGCCTGTATGCCAGTTATTACTTCGCTTTTTTCCGGCGTGTAGGCCGCCATTTGTTTGCGCAATAGCATAAATGCGGGTCGTACAACCACATCGCCATTGAGCGTTCTAAGGGTATACTTTCCCTCCAGAGCCGGATCAACTTCCTCCAGGGATAAACTCTTTTTCGGCATCGGTTTTACGGCTGAGGTGCGCAGGTCATAACAATAAAATTGTTCATCCCCTCCACCCGATTCCATATCGCTTTCGCGAAGAAAACGCCCATTGTCATCGCGCACGAGCAAGACTTGATCAGTCTGCTCCTTAATAAAAGCCTCGTCGTGTAAACCTTCCTCAACAATCACCTGCGACAATGCAAGACCAAGAGCAGCATCAGTGCCAATGTTCACTCCAATCCATTCATCAGCATGGATTGATGAAGCGTTGTAGTCCGGGGCGATGCAAATCACCTTCGCACCCTTATAACGCGCTTCATTGATAAAATGTGCGTTGGGTATTTGTGTATAAACCGGATTACCGCCCCAGATCAGGATCAAGTCGGAATAAAACAAATCATCTGCCGAACTGCAGTAAATTATTTTACCGGTGGTAACGATCGAGCCTGGATGATGGTCGCCAATCTCGGAATTAAGATCCAGTACGGGCGTATCAAGCAAAAAGGCTGAACGGTAAAGCCCGATGGCATTGCAGCCATTGGTGGATCCCGTTCCCGGGTCCCAGATAATCGCCTCAGGTCCTTGATCGGTGATGACATCAATCATCTTATCAGCAATCGCCGTAAAGGCTTCGTCCCAACTCACACGACGCCACTTGCCTTCACCACGCTCCCCTACTCGCTTCAAGGGATGCAAAACACGACTGGCATCGGTCATACGGGCGCTATAACACGCACCTTTTTGACATCCCCGGGGATTAAAATCCGGCACTTCGGCATTGGTCTGCGGGTAGCTTGCCACCTGCTCTTCTCGGAACACGACACCTTCCTTGACATACACATTCCAGCAACAGCCTCGTTGATACCAGCAATTGACAAAATGGGTACCTTTGGCGATGCGATCCCACTGCCATTTCTGGCGATATAAATCCGTAAAGTTATCATAGCGGAACAGTCGGTTTATTACCTTTTTAATACCCGACTTTCCCGCATGGACATGCTGGACACGCAAGGTGCTACAACTCAAATAGAGACCTGATACTCCAACCGCTTGTAAGAAGCGTCTACGCGATAGGCTATTTTTATTTTTCATGATCCCGCACCTGGTTTAATGAAATACTCACGTCTAGAAATAGACAAACCCATTCATTACACAGATCTTACGCAAAATTACAGTGTTTTTATTGTTAAAATAAATTCAGACAAGTATAAGATAATGAAATCGACCGATGATAACGAGGTAGCATTCCCGTCAACTCTCCAAGCGACTCTGCTCATCGAAAAGTGGTACAGCTGCAACCGTTTCTGGTCCGAATGGCTTGAATACGAGTATCAGCGCTGGCATGACAAAAAAATCAGCCATCAGCGCCACAAATATTGTCGTGGCTAGCAGAATACCAAACCACATCTGACTATCCATCACCGATAAAGTAAAGACCAGAAACCCTGAAATCAACACGATCGACGTGATAATCAAGGCTCTGCCCACATCAGAAAAACTCGCAAGAAGCGCTTCGTTGTATTGCCCTTTGCGTGCAAACTCATGATGAAATCGCGTGACCATATGAATGGTGTCATCCACGGCAATACCTATCGCCACTGTGGCAATCATCAACTTCATATAATCAAGCGTAATGCCACACCACCCCATCACGCCCAATGTAATAACCACGGGCGCAATATTGGGAACCATACTGACTAAACCGATTTTTACAGAACGAAAAATAAAACACATCATCAATGCGATAACAAACAATGCTAATAGCACACCACGTATCTGACTGGTAGTGATATAATCAACCAACACCAACCACAGTGTCCCAATGCCGGTGACTTCGGTAGTGTTTTCCTTCAAGGGTTTTGCCAATAAATAGTCATCCATTTCCTGAGCAAATAGGGCTATTTTGCTAGTGTCCGTTAATCGCGTACGCAACTCCAGACTGGCATGCGAGTAATCCTGTGAGACGAAATTTTCCAGTTCATCTCCGCCTGACATTTCATAAACAAGCAAGTATTGCGCTATGAGTTCACGGCTGTCAGGTAATCGATAATAGGAAGGGTCGTCATCGTGAAAGCTTTGATTGATATCTTTCAGTAAATCAACTATCGAATAGGATTTCTTGACGATATATGAATGACGATCAGCATACGCCTGCACTCTTTCCAGCTCTCGTAATGTTGCTGGATCTTTAATGCCGTCGGCTTCTCCCGCATCAAACAGATAAACAATACTGTTCATGCCGCCCATCACATCATCGACAAAAGCCGTATCCTTTTTAATTGCAACCTGATCGGAAAAATCCAGCAGGAAATTGGAGTCAACGACAATACGATTGATCCCACTGGCAGCCAATGCAAAAACCAACACTGTAATCCACAAGATACTTTTTCGAAAGCGTATGACCACATGACCTATTCCCTTCAGAAAATAATCAAATACCGCGTTTTGCCTGCTTGGCTGTGTGTGTTTGATAGGTACTTTGCCAAAAGAGAGGAAAAAAATCAGTAAGGTAATTGATAGAAAGAAGGCCACCAATACAGCCATCGCCGTGTAAACGGCCATATGCTCCAAGGTCTTGATGGGAGAAACCACCATAACAAAAAAACCGGCAGCTGTTGTTAAACTGGTCAACAGGCAAGGCGTTGCGACTAAGTACAACGTCTCCTTCAGGGCTTTTGTTCGATCACCGTATCGTTGCAAATAAATCTGAAATTCCGAAATAATGTGAACGGAATGCGCCACACCCAGAGCCGTCACCAGCGTAGGCAACATGCCAAACATCATATCGATATCCCAGCCTACCAAGCCCATAAATCCGACTGTCATCATAATGGCAAGAAACACCACCAACAGCGGACCGATAAACCCCATAACACTGCCTCGAAAAAAAAACAGTAGCAACAATCCTATGATTAGAAAACTGGCAGCACCCAGCGTGATCATTTCTTCTTCGATGATGCGGTTATAGGCTGTATTGAGAGGAACGTCACCAGAGACGACAAATTCAATACCCTGATACTTTTCATCCATCAGTAAATTTCGTAAAACGTCATCAGTCACTTGGGGATAGAGATTATCCAGTCCATCACCTCCATTCGGATCAAGACGAATGTCCTCAACCGGATCAATGCTTGAGCGCTCCATCTCAATCTGTAGGGCACCATAGCGTTGATCCTTACTGATCAATCCACCAACATATAGAGGCTTATTCATAAAACGCTGTTTGAAATTCAATAATTCCTGCTGCGTCTGCGGAAAATTATCGGAAAGTTTCCGTATCTCAATCCCCCCATCCACCGGCGTAATCACTTCGGCATTGCTGATACTGCGCACTTTCTTAACAAAGGGTACGTCACTTTCTATGGTGTCTGTAAGATCTGCAATTTTTTTCATCACCTGCAGATTAAAGACACCGTGTTCAACATTCGGAGAGGAATACAGTACGTAGGCAATTTCATCTGAACCAAAATCGTCGCGGTACTGAAGGTAGGCGCTATAGGTGCGATCCTTCGCATCAAAAAAATTTTCAAACCCATTATCAATCCGCACGGTCATCGCATAATAAATACTTGTTGCAAGTATCACCAAGCAAACGCCAATTACATGCCATCGGTGCTGTAATGACCAAACACCAATACGAGCAAAGTGTTCACTTAATGTAGAAATCATATTTTTCTGAGACATGTAATAATCATTTCCTTACAAAGGGCAGTTGAGGCTGTCAGGCATTCTTTCTCAGTTCAATATCAATGCCCAATATTGCAAGCAATCGCCTTTGAAGGGAACTCAGATCGACAGTAGGTGCAAGCGTAAAATTACTCCACTCCCTTCTGATGGGATAGGATTTTCGCAACTGGTCAAATTCATTTTTAATATTCGCCCCGCTGGCAGAAAGGGCTTGCCGAAAACGCTGATCATCCGATTGAATGTCATATATTTTCGTCAACAGATCACCAATAAAGGAATCGCCGTCTAATGCCGCATTACCTACCAACATCAATCGATCAAGAGGTATGTCACTTAGCTGGGGGAATTCCTCAGACTGTTGTAGAAACCTGCACAACGCATGATAAATCGCACGCGTTCCGGCGAGTTTGCCGTCAAAACTATAGCCTGAAATATGGGGAGTCGCGACATTGACGCACTGCATCAAATCCATATTGATGATTGGCTCATTCTCCCAAACATCCAACACGGTAAACAAATCTACCCTACTCTGTAAACGTGTCAACAGTGCTTGATTATCAATCACCGCACCTCTGCTTGTATTAATCAACAATGTTCCCGCTCGAATCTGATCAATATTTGACGCATTAATCATATGATGCGTTGCAAACTCACCCGTGTGTGTCAGAGGTGTATGAAGCGAAATAATATCCGCCTGCAATGCCTCGGATAGATCGACAAATTCAAAACGACTATCCGTTTTTATCAAGGGGTCACACACTTTGACTTGAAAACCCAAATTATCCAGTAAGTCAGCGAGACGCCAGCCCACATTGCCGCAACCAATTATCGCTACTTTTCGATCCCGTATATTGCCCAAGTCAGGCCGCAAGGCCCACAACGCTGCGATAACATACTCCACCACTGACCGAGCGTTACATCCCGGTGCAAAACTAAACTGAATATTATTTTCACGCAGATAATGCCGGTCGACATGATCGACTCCAATCGTTGTTGAACCAACAAACTTAACGCTGGAGTCAGCTAACAATTCCGAATTAACCGGAGTGACCGAGCGCACAAGTAACACATCGGCCTGAGACAAATGCTTTGCCAGGATTTTTCGGCCAGGTAGAGAAACAATTTCACCTAAATGTGAAAAATAGTTGCTCAAACACGGTATGTTTTCATCCGCAACAATGCGAAGGGTAGGAGGCATTCTGTGACCTAATAGAAAAAACTGAATATACTAATTAAATCACATATTTTCAGTGACAGTGAAGCATTCCTGATTATTTGTTCTGATTATTAGTCTAACTTAGAAAACTGCTCCATCCGCAACAGACAGGGACTTTTGTAACATTCACACAAGGCTTTACGAAAAACGCCTGCCCGCTTCGGCAAACCTTGGTGACAATAGCAAATAACCTGTTTAAATATAGCGTCCTTAAAACTACGTATCTCACACTTTTCGACAGTCTGATCATCCATGCTTGCACGAAAGGAATGCTGACAGGCCTTGGATAAAATCCACTCTAAGGCCTGAGGTTTTACTTCAGCTTTTTTAAACGCTTGCTGCTGCATTGCAAGGCCTTCGTGTTGATTGTGATAACCAAAACCAACAACTTGACGGCGTTCTTTTCCTGCAATACACCAATGCGCAATCTCATGCAAAGCACTAGAATAGACATCTTGTGCAAATATCAAACGATGATAGGGAACGATTTCATCTGCAGGCAAATAAACAGCCTTCGACTCACCACGCTCTAATCTGGTATTGTACTTTTCAGCAAACAGATTGTTGAATATGGAAATTAAATCTGCAGTATCTCTATCAGGATCGAGCTTCGCAACACACTCTGGGTTTAACATAGTAACCATCGATAGCAGCACCAAATATTAAATCACATTCCCATGGGGGTAATCATGTTTTTACCCGCATACCGACAAGCGTTTTTACAGTAGTTCCCTGAAATTTATTCTTCACACCTCTTTCCCAGACTCTATGCATTATAAATTAACGAAAGATCAGATCTATAGAATACATCTTAGCACTAGACTAAGTTTGCATAGGTTTACCCATACTTATTCCCCTCTCTTTTAACGATGTCAGAAAACAGACTTTTATTTTGAGAAAGTAAATGTCTGAAATAACTTCATTCCTTGATCTTTCAAGTAGTTGCCAAACATCCTTAATAAGCACTTATAACATTCACAGCCAGGCGATCAGAAGTGATTGGAAATTGTACTTTTTTGTGACGAACTTACTATACTTCACCATGTCGAAATCAACAATGTAGAGCATTTATGCCGCTCTGAGACAGTCGTAGCGAATGCCAATTAACTAGCAATTGCTGGCATTCACGAGGGGAGGCCGATCAAATGACAACGCCATCACATCATCCACCAGACGATAATGTTGTCGATTTTTTCAGTGGCCAAGTCTATGCCACTACGGATCAAAATCGTTTTATTCGCTTATCGCCAGAGAATGATGGCTTGTGTATGCTCTATTCAAACAAAGCCAACCCTGAACGACTTTACAGTATGAATATTCTCTGTTGGGCGCTTCGATCAAATGGTGAAGTTGTCGGCATGGTGCCCTGGTTAAATAAACTCTCGCCGTGTACTGAATTGCAGGATCCACTGAACGGCTGCTGGGAGGGCTACTACGACCCAATTGCTGACGAAATATTTGAAGAACCACCTGCTCACAAAATCATAGAGTTGGAAACTGCTGCAGAATACTTTGAATCCTTCTCAAACGGCGATACTCTACAGGAAATAACCGACACCATTGGTACTCACGCTATGCTGGCCAGCGATGATTTTCGCAGTTTAACGCTGACAGAAGTGTTGAGCTGGCGCCTATATCGAGATGGGCGCATTAGCGCGATGCTGATTGCACAGGATAAAATCTGCTGCACGCCGGTTCTACCCGGTGACGATTGTCTCTATCCTGCAGATTCTGATAGTCACTTCAAGTATTTCTTTCAGCACCATATCGCCAACCAGATAAAGGCTGAAGATCCTGCAGCATTGGCTGCGGTAGCGCTATTGATTGACAGTTAACAGACCTGCTCTGTTTAAATGCCTGAACTATTGCACATGATTCAATGCCTGGCGAGATTGCCTATT